>NZ_JADYXC010000002.1:0-390624 GCF_015864505.1 Pseudoalteromonas sp. SWYJ118
CACAGGGCGTGCATCTGTGAAAGTGTTATGGCAAGGATGGCTTAAGTTACAAGCCATCCTGGAAGGCTACGATTTAGCAAAATCTCTTGAGCCAGACTTGTGATCAAGAGACAGCTAATTAAGCGCTATTTTTCTATCTGCATTTTATTATTTAAATTACTTACAATGGCTCTTTTCTACCAACTAACTGCCCGTTAGCATCATTTATTACCGCATTGCTAATATCTACATGTTCATTATTACTCCAACGAACCGATACATTATTTATCTTTGTACACGTACCTAAACCAACGTGTAGCTTGCTGTTTTCGCTTTGTGAAAAGCCAGCACCTGTTGCGCCTACAACGCGTTTATAAGTTTGCCCACACGCTTTTATAGTCGCAGTAGCTCCCAATGCCGACACACCAGCGTTAGGTGAGTAACCAATATTAGTGACTAAAAAATTATGCTGCGCGTTTAAAGCTGTGTTGTTGGTAAATAAATGCCAACGGCCGCGCTCGTTTGAATAAATTAAGTCAAGGTCGCCGTCATTATCGTAATCAAAGGCCTGTGCGCTACCCCCTGTTGCTCCAAGCTCAGTTGAAATAACACCATGGTCTTGTAAAGTCTCAAAACCTTTACCTTGCTGATTTAAATACAGTAGCTGCTCGTTAGCTTTTGCCGGATTGCCATAACGTAATACAAATAAGTCACTCCAACCATCGTTGTTAAAATCCCCGGCTACAGCACTGGTTGTGGGTTCGCTAAGATTAATATTGAGTTTGGCTGTTGCATCAACAAATTTACCTTGCTGGTTTTCTAATAATACCGCTGGTAATGGCTCAAGCCCTTTTACTTTGGGTGAATTAGTCACTCTTTTAATAACACCCGCTGTAGGCGATTTAGTATCCCCCGCTACGCGCCAAGTATCGTTACCTAAGTAACCTATGTATAAACCTTTTTTATGTAGTTTTTTAGGCCAGCCAGCAGCTTGCTCTTTTGTTACCTGTACCGTACGTTCACTACCGCCATGCCCTTCGAGTGTTAAAGGCGCACTATTTTTGCCAATAAACACATTAAAATGGGGGTAAGCCATTTGGAGGTTTTCTATTTCAAAATTGCCTTCGATTTTAAAATCTTCAAATTTAAATGCTTCGTTACGAGTAAAAAAAGCAAAATTTTGAGATTGAGCGTCATAAAAAGTGTGTTGTTCAAATTGGTGTTTAGCGCGGGTTAAAAATAAATCAAAGTCACCGTCATTATCAAAGTCGATTTCGGTCATGCTGCTTACATGGCTAATATTGCGATTATTTCCTAGTACAGCCTTACTTTTATTTTTATAACCTAAATCAGATTTACTCTGCGCTGCAACAATGTCATCTCCACCGTAAAAAAATAAATCATCGTGCCCGTCATTATCAAAATCACTAACTAAGGCTTTATATCCAAGCCATTTTGCAGTAGGTAAGTAATCGACAAACTTAAATTGATTATGCCCTTCGTTTTTATATATATGATTAGCTCCCTTTTTTTGCTTTTTAAGTGGAAAAGCAGAGAGCATTAAATCTAAAGTGCCACTGTTATTACCATCAATTAATTTAACCGCACGTCCGCGTGTACGTTCAAAATCATCAAATGTTTCTCCACCTTCAACAGTACGGTCATGATTTATTTGAAACGATACAGGTAAACGCGGTTTTAGGCCTCCACCACCGCCTTGGGCTATTATTAAATCCATACGACCATCTAAGTCATAGTCAGCAACAGCCACGCCGTGTGTGTCGCCTTTAATAATTATCTGTGGTGCTGAAAAGGTATTTTTTTTGTTATTCCAAAAAATTTTTACTGCGTGGGTATGCTCAGTAATTAATACATCTTGATAGCCGTCTTTATCAAAGTCTGCAATCAACGCACTGTCCCATTTACGACGCGATAGTGGCTCAAAAGGTATGATATTGTGCGATTCGCTAAACATTAATTTATTACTGCTGTTGTCGCTTAGCGTTTCATTGCTTGCCCTTTGAGTGGTGTTACATCCATAAAGCAGAACACTTGTAGCGATCAGTGATAAACAAAATAACGTGTTTGCTGGCTTACTATTTTTTTTCATTTAACCCACTCCTTACTTAACTGACTGTAATGGTTTTTGTTGCCACACACGGATGTATTCAATTTCAAAGTCGACCACACCATCATCTTTTTTGCCCTCAGGGCTATTACGTTCAAGCTCTTCTTTACTTTTTGGTACGCCATGCCAAGGAAAAGTCTCCTGATCAAGCCATAAAAACAGTGGCTTAGTGGCTACGTAACCTTTATCAACCCCGCGATGCTCTTTTGCCCAGGCATCAGCTTGTTCTGCAGATACTTCGCTAAATAATTTACCGTCAACATAGTATTTAATTCCTTGGGCGCTCCAATCAATTCCATACACATGAAAGTCATCGGCTACTCTAAAACCTAAGTCTTTTCGTTCTGTGTAAGTGGGCTTGCCCATTACCTTTTTATTCCAATCGCGGATTGACCACCATAATTCACTGTCTATGTGATCTTTTTTAGGGTCGAGCGAATCGCCAAATAATTCAAAAAAATCAACTTCTAACTTTTCGCCCATCGACCAAAATGCACTGCTCACTTGCGCATCAGCGGCTTTGCTTTTAATTTCTATGTATCCGTACTGAAAAGACTTTCTGCCAATAAAGCATGCCGTTGTCAGGTTTTCGTATTTAAGTGCATCGCCAAACACGGGTTTATGTATTTTTTCTTCAAAAGGAAAGTCGGGTTCCCACCGTGTTTCTAGCTTTAGTTTGCCATTTTCTAGTCGGTAGTTATTACCCGAAAATTGCGAAGGTGCGCGGCCTTTCCATACTTTTTTATTTGGATTATCTGGATGCTTATAAATAGGTTTACCGTTTTCTATTTTACCCACAATGTACCAACGTTCTTCATCGATACTGCTGGCTTCAAATTCATCACTTACTTGAGTGTTTAAAACCCACTCGCCTTCATTTTGGGGATCCGTTAGTGGCAGTAGTAACTCATTAGCCGAAGCGCTCTTACTACCAAAAAACATCAACATACTAAGAGCAATTACACTTATTGCTGGCTTTTTAATGTGTAAAGTATTCATATAAAATTTTGCATCCTATAAATCAGATTTTAAAATTAATGTTAGGGAATATTTAGGGCATGTTGATCTTTGTGGATTGAAATTTGTTCAATCTAGGGGCGATTTAATCGCGGCGCGAGGTTTGTAACCTAGTGGGCTAAGTAAAAACCGAGCAACAAAGAGTTAATCGTCCCTAGAAAGAACCCAAAGGGCAGCGCATGTTTGGTCTTTATGCTGCGTTATCGCCTATTTATGGGGAATAACCACACTGCATAGACTCTGCCTTGCCTAAAAACCAAACAGTCTGCTGCAAATTCACCCACCAAAGATCAACACGCCCTAATTACGAGTTCAAAACAAAAATCCCATAGCTAAACTAACTATGGGATTAAAATTAAACGGCGCAGTTATTTGGTAATAAAATCGGTGGCGCTTTTAATACTGCCACCATTTTGATTAGTTCCATCAATGGCATTTTCGCGATAAATAGTCGATCGATTACGCGTAATATCACCTGCATTAAGTCCTAATAATGAATAATCAAGTGTAGCGTCAGCTTGTATAGCAGCATTAATTTTAATGTTGTATCGACCGCCAAACTTTCTATAACGCTTTCTTAGTGTGTTATTGCTACCTTCATCTAAATCTTGTCCAGATGCTTGAGCTGGGGCTTCAATATCACCATCAACAGTAAGTAAAGGGTTGTCGTAACGCTTAACTAAGTCATTCCCTACATCACTTTGAGAATATGAAGACACTACTGCAATTGGTGCTATGGGTTGACCTAACCAACGAGCGCCTGAACCATCGCGAGGCAATTTAAACAACTGAAAATTACCGTTAGAGCCATTTGATGCAGTATCACGAATACCCTCTCGCGGTAAAAAGTAACTACCAGCTTTAGTGATATCTGACTTAAAGTTTTTATTACTAACAATGTGCTTTACCGTGCCGCCTATTTTAGTGTCAGTAAAATATCCACGCGTAAAACCTATGTCGTCCGTATCAGCCCATACCGGCGCACTGCCTGAGTCAGCCCAAATAACAAAAGTGCTATTTTTACCTTCAGTTGTGCCTTTAATTTCTATGTTTTCGTTTATTTTTGTATGCGGTTTTAAAAATATGGCTGCAAACCCACCTGTATTACTAATATCTTCTAATATAATGTTTCTGTATGCACCGATACGTGGACCAGCTCGGTTTAAGCGATCTGTTACTAAACCACTGCCAGGCTCTATGCGCACTGTAATACCACGCTCACCGCTTATATTTTTAAAGTATAAATCTTCGCCACTAAAAGGTTGAATAACGGCATACCCTGTTGCTATTTTTTCTCCACTGATGTCAGCTAAATAACCTTTTTTAGGTATGCGAGCATAACTTGAGTTAAATACAACATTGCGATTTATATTAGTACCACCAGCGTCAGTTTTAACACCTGGTTGGCCATTATCATCTGCGACTAAAAATATATTGGGTGTTTGCGAGAAGTTATCTTTTTGATGTAGACGAGAAATAGAGAAATTTTCGGCATAACCAACTCTCACCATCCGTTTATCCTGAAAAATAGTATTAGTATTTACATCAATAATAAAACGGTCATTTCGGGTCGCATTTGTTTTTGCACCCGTTGTGGTTATTTCAATATTTTCTGCTTTTGCTCCATTGCCGCCACTTTTACCAAAATCAAACAAAATATTTTGATTCATTTTTAAAATAGTATCGGGTTCTATTTCAAGGCGAACATTAGAGGGCATAACAATGCGATTTAAAGTATAAGTACCTTTTTTAATAACTACTACACCACTAACCGCTGATGCAGCATTGAGTGCATTTATAATTTTATTAGTACATTGACCTGGAGTAGATGCACTATTGCTAGTACCACATTGTCCCGTATTAGTGATTGTCGCTTCTACGGTATTAGTAATAGTATTTGTAAAATACCCTGCTTTATTACCAATTGAGTCTGCGTAAGCTGAACTAATTGATGCACTTAGTAAAAGAGTGCAAAACGTAACTTTCTTCTTTTGTGTGTGTGTGAATTTCATAGGTAATCCTATTTAACGTGTGAGTTATGTGCCTCAATCGGCACATCGTTGCTAAAATAGCCATTACTGAATAAATAGTAATAACAGCAATAACTAATATTTGGTCAAGCTGTTATTCACTTATAATATCGGTACGTGTAACTGCGTAATCGTCAATCAAGATTGAATCACCCGTTGGCAGTCCATACACTTCCCAAAGGGTAAACACATCGGTAATTGAGCTCCATGTAGCTGGAATAGCCCAGTCCCGTTGATTAGTTGAATCCTCTACAAACTCGATGTATTGCCACTGCGTAGTAGCTGCGAGTGCTGCGCTAAATAAGCCGGCTTCTGAGTAACGACCTGTAAATCCATTTGCATCCTCAGGTATGCCGTCATAAACCCACGGTACAACCACATGGCGTAACGTAACGGGTTCAACAGGCACTTGATTTAACTTAACCCACACGGCATAACGGTATGTTTTACCAACAGACTCAGCACCACGCCCATAGTTGGCGCTATACCAGTTGCGTTGTTTATTCCAAACTTGCTGAGTTGCAAAAGAGTACGGTGTATTCGCTTCACCTTGAGTTGCAGTACCCGCTGTAATTTCAAGCGAACGACCATTACCCGACACAGAGGTTGCCGATACGCTATAAGTGGCATTGCCTTTATAAGGTGCGCCTTCACCATTGAGGTTAAAGTCGGTGTTAAAGCCTGCTTCGTGTTCAGACACACCCGGCTCACACATTTGGTTATTAACGGTATTGACCGTAATACTTTTTTGCGAAATAAGTGATAAAGGTGTACTTGCTGTATCGCCATCAATAAGTTCAACCGTTACCGTATTTGAGCTATCTATTGTTGTAGGTGCTTTAACGGCAAGTACTTCTCCAAAGCCGCTTTTTGCGGTTAAGCTTTTCGTAAATGAAACTTCATCGTTAAGTGTCCAATCAAAAGTATATTCGCCGCTTAACTCTGCGTTTAGTAAAGCCGGCTGTACTTCTACACCACTGGCCACACAGATTGGAACGTCCTTGTTACCTGAAGAAGCGCCTAGCTCATTTTTATCGTCGTTTGTTATTGCAAGACTAAAAGCACCTGTCACTGTAAGTGTGGCGCTTGCTGAAGCATCGGGGTTATCAACACTTGTGGCTGTAATAGTTGTTTCACCGGTATTTTTAGCGCTAATAAGGCCATTTTCATCAATGGTTGCAATATCTTCATCTGCAATTGAATAAATAAGTGCGGGGTTACACGCGTAACTTGGTATCGCTGATGCGAATACACTTGCTTGACCACCAGCAGGAATTTCAATCGGCGAGACGCTGACCTCAGTTACAACATCATCAATCGCATTGACAGTTAATTGTAATGTACGTGTAGGCAGTGCGCCGCTCGGTTCAACAGCTGCACCATTATTGATAGAATATGTAATGTTATAAATAACTTGGTTCGGAAAATCTAAGTTACCATCAGAAATAGGATTACCACCGCCATCTAAAGCGCCTCTTATATCGGTTTGGTCGCATTGTCTTAATGCCGCCGAAAACGCATCGGTATTTATAACTAATTTAGTGCTATCACTTGATTGTGTAAAAGGTGAAATTCGGTGTGATGCAATGGTATTAGCACTTGTTTGTGGGGTAGTGAAATTATTATTAACCACAAACTCTAACTCACTTACGTTTATGGTTGCACCTGACTCAGAGGCTGGTTTACCGTCGATTGTTACGCCTTGCAGTAAATCAATTTCTTGAACTCCGGACTCTTCATTTAATGTGCTCGTGATTACTGCGGTATCGATTACAAGTGCTAAATCAGATTTAAACTGCGGATCGTAACCTTCATCCGTTCCACCGCACCCTGTTAATACTGAAAATATAACACTGCTAATTGCTGTTTTTATTAGTAAGTTATGTTTCATCTTACTCTCCAAGATTTGTAAGGCAGCGCGCCTAACGTGGCCCGCTGCTAATAGTTTCTCAATTAAAAGGTACCGCGAAGACCAACACGGAACTGACGACCTGTTTTCCAAACTGATGCTGTACGCGAAGTAGTCACACTGCTATCTTCAATTGCATTACCTTCATCAAGCACAACCTCTTGCGAGTTAGCTTCAAACGCATTACGACTAAATGAACTGGTGTAATAAATTCGGTTAGTTTCATCAGTTAAGTTAAGTGCCTGAAAAGTTAAGCTAAAGTTTTTATTAATTTTATAACTTGAGCTAAAGTCCAAACGATGGGTTGCCTCTTGCCATGTAGCGCCGCCAACTAAACCTCGGTTAACTAATTGATCCCCTGTGTAGCGACTCGCTAAACGTAATTGAATCCCTTTTTGTTCCCAATACAGTGTTGTATTTAGGGAATGCTTTGGAGTGAAAGGTTGTGGTAGTGGTTTTAAAAATATATCGGTATTACCTACCTGCTGACGATCAGATTCTGAATCTTGGTAGGTATAGTTCATGTTTAAACCTAAGCCACCCCAATAACTTGGTAAAAAGTCATAGTTTTGGTTGTAACCTAGTTCAACACCTTTAATATCGGCGCCTTTACCATTGGTTACTGTGGTTACGTTTACAACGTCACATTCAATGCGCCATTGGTCAAAAAATCCCGCAACTTGCCTAAGTGGCATACAATCTTCTTCGCTACCTGGTGCTCTATTCTCATCGTAATCAAGTAATAAATCGGCTGTTTGTAAATCGTATTCAGTCCTAACGTCTTTGTAGTGATACGGAACAACCACCGTTTCTTCAAAGTCTTTCATATCTTTGTAAAAAAACGCTGCCGACAGCAAGCCTGAATCGCTAAAGTACCACTCATAAGACAAATCGAGATTGGTTGATTTAAGCGGTTTTAAATTTGCATTACCTGCTGAGCCATTAGCAGAGTCCCATTGTTGCTCAAAAATTTGTGTACGTGGGTTTAATGAATCAAAACGAGGACGCGTCATTGTTCTACTAACAGCAAAACGTGCAATCATTTCTTCGTTAACTGCATAATTTAAGTTTAAGCTAGGTAAATAAGCGTCATGTCCGCCTTTTTTAGTAACCCATGCAACGCGGTCTTGTACTTCACGTCCGCTACCTTGTGGCCCTGCAAATGAGGTTGTTCTGTCTAAAAATGGCCAAATTTGTCCGTTACTTGCAAAGTGTGCCCATGCATTAGCTGACGTTGGAACTAAATTTCCGTTGCTGTCGTAAATTAAAGAAGGTAATGCATTGTTAGCTATAATGTTGCCATTTTCATCTACAAACACTTGCTGATTTACACCCAGCCCAGTGTTGCCATCAGCACCGGGAATTACAAACTGACCCGTTTGCGGATCAACAGGGAAAGTAGCTGGGTTTGAGCGGTTATACGCATGAGTGATTTGCCATGCCCAACAGTTTTGTAGCTCAGCATCGTTTGTAGGTGTGTAACGATGATCAGCCTGACCCGTGTCAGAGACCCCCATAACAGCTGCCGGGCAGGCATCTAAATTTGTATTTGCTAAACCACGTTCAACTAACAAATTGTACGCATCAACCATTTGCGGATTACGAATAAAGTTAATACCGCCTACGCCTGTTGCTGTTGTGTCATCTTTTACATACCTAAGGCCTAAGTTACCTGTTAGCTTGCCATCCATCAGCTCAAAGTTTGCTTTAAAATAAGCGGCTTTTGTTTCGGTTTCAATATTACGACTGCCTGTAATGGTTTCGCGTATACCTACTTCGCCTGCATCTTTACCTGAAACAATTTCAAGCGCTTTTTCGGCATCTAGTAACGGCCAGCCATTAAAAAACTGTGCAGAGCGGTCTGATTGAATATCTTCACCAAAATTATCGTAAGGATAGGCGCTATCAGCCACTATATCGGCTAAGCGAATTGTACCAAGCCCACGTACTTCAAACGCTTGATCAGGGTCTTCTAAATCTATTAAGTCACTGCCATTTGTGGTTGCTCTATTTTGAATAGAGACATCTTTTTTACGATTTGACCACTTAACTCCAAATTCAAGCGATCTAAGAAAGTCGCCATCAAGCGCATAGTCAAAATCAACAAAAAGCGACTTGTTTGTATCCGCTAATTTATTTTTACGAAGCACTAAACTACCTAAGTGATTGTGCTGCATGTCATACGGATTAAAACGGCTGTATACCGCATTAGACGTACCATCAAAGGCGTCAAACTCCCCTGGAGTAACACCTGTTGAGTAACTACATTCTCCATTGCCGCCACAGTCGTAGCCAACCATTTCGTGGCTGCCATCGGGCATTGATTCAACTATTTGACGACCTGCCGTGCCCCATGTAGCTGTACTAATAGAGATGTAACGGTCTTTCTCATCATCATTTGGTGTTTCATCTGTCGTTTTAGAAAAACCAGCTCTTACATTCATATTTAATGAATCGGTTACCTGATAATCAATATCGAGTGACGCTACATTAGTATCAATTTCTCTAAGTCCGTAGGAGCGAACAAAGTTACCACCTGTAGAGCGGCTACTTGATTGCTGCAAGGTATTGGTCGATAAATCAACCCCGTTTAGTGCTGTATTATCGTCACCGGCATAAATTAAAGGTGTTACAGGCCCCATGTTCAAACGCAGTCGTTGACTGTCGGTTAACACATCTTGCTCTGTATGAGTTACATCTAGCTGAATATCGAGTGACTCTGTTGGTTGGTATTGAAAACCTGTAGACACTGACAAGCGATCTCGTTGGTCATTATTCAATGTAAAATCAATAACCTCACGCGCTAAAACAAATAAATCACCTTCATGTAATATTTGCGTTTCAGGGTCGTAATTATTAAGTGAACTCAGTGGATTTAATAATGCTTCTCCATTTTCACCAAAAAGCTTATTTCCATCAGCATCACGTTGATTGCCAAGTACCCTGATTGCTTTGCCTGTAACGGTGTCATGTGCTGTACGACCAGTTGCATCATCTAAATCAACAATAGGAATTGCGCCGTTAGCCCAATCGGTATTGATACGATCTTGTCGTGTTTTTTGGGTATCTTTAGAGGCCGTTATAATAAAGCCAAAGGTGTCGTCGAAGTATTTATCAGAAAAGCTAAAATTAATGCGTGAGTCACTTTCATCAGAAAACTCGTTGTAGCGCCCTTCAACCGTAAAAGAGCGACGTGGTTTATTTAAATTTAACGGTTTTACAGTTCTAAGCACAACACTTGCGCCGAGTGAGCCTTCATCGTTATCAGCAGAAGATGTTTTAATTACATCGATAGATGACAATATATCTGACGAAAAAGAGCTTAAATCAACACTGTTATCGTTAGTAGCACCCGCACTAGAGCCATCGGTACTTAGTCCGCCGGTAAGTGCTACACCATTCATTGATATTTGATTTAAAGAAGGTCCGGCACCACGAATTGATATACGTGTTCCTTCACCGCCCTCTTCTTGAATACTCACCCCGGTTACTCTAGATAGTGCATCAGCGATGTTTTGATCTGTTGATTTACCTACATCTTCAGCATGAATTGAGTCACTTACGTTGTCGGAAAAGCGCTTTGCGTTTACCGCTTTTCGTAAGCTACTTTTGATTCCTTGGACTTCAATTATTTCGATATCTTTTTGTAGTTTTATTTTCTCTTTTTCTTCATCTTCTTGTGCAAAAGCAGATGATGAAATAAGCGAAGCAATAATAGCTGCAGAGACTGCTGATAACCTAAAGTTATGCTGCATTGTGTGCTCTCCTGTTTATCGGCATCGTTTTTCTCAATGCCAGTGTGTGATGATGTCGTCTGTTTTTATTGTTAGTTAAGCGCCACAGATAAAATGAATGAACGTCCTGGTATCCTAATTTCGTTTCAGAGCGTTGCTTAACTTGCGATCAAGTTAAACATATGATGTTTATATTTACAAGTCGTTTACTTTGATTTTTACATTTTTGTTTCTTTTTTAAACGAAGTAATTTAAATCGCTGTTTTTAAACAATTTAAATTCATTAATATTTAAGTGAAAGTGATGTAGATATTTTTATTTTTTATACAAAACAAAAAAAGAGACTCAAAATCCCCATTAATAAATAAAATATGTTGTTGAAAATGATCAAAATTGAGTTGTTCAGAAAGAAATTTACGAGGGTTTATAATATTAACTTATGCTCATTAGAATATTTACAGCGATCAAAAGCTGCCAATCAGCAGTTTTGAAAGCGGTAAACCAAATGTATTGCCCATAAATCTAAAGCTCAAACATACACGGCAATACACACGATTTTAATTTAAGAACCTAATTTAAGCGCTTAACTTAAATTAAAACCTTACTTATTATGTAACTTAATTTCACTTACCGTATAAGGTTTGCCATGCCCAGTATTGGTAATGCCTGGGCCTGTAAGCAAGTCAAAATTCGACATAAGCAAAGAGCCTTTATAATAAATAATATCGGCGGGTTGGTCTAATTCACCATTTTCTGAATTGTTATCGGGGTACGATGCAATAACGGTTACATTTTGGTTTGTATCAATTTTTATAACTTGATTATTTAAAAAACCTGCGGCGTATAAATTACCTTGAGGGTCTATAGTTAAGCCATCAGGTCCACTTCCTTTTGTAAGTGTTGCATAGGTACTTTGGCTAAGCAGGTTGTTGTTTGTATCAAACGTTAATTTATAAATTAAGTCGTCACCTAGGTTGGTTACAAACAAGTTGCCCTGTGAATCAAACACTAAGCCATCAAGTCCAAATTTACGTTGCTTATTAGCTGTTTTAGCCAAAAACAATAAATGCGGATCATCTGTACTGTTAGTCACTAATATATTGGTATCTGTGGCCTTAAAACGATATATCCCGCTGAGAGTCTCGGCCTTATTTTCACTTGGCACACGCAGTTGAGTTACGTAAATATAGCCATTTTGATAGCGCACACCGTTTGGCGAACTCATGCCTTTTGCTACTATTTGAGTATTGATGACTTTGTTATTTTTTAAGGTGAGTTTAAGTAATCGAGCTTTGCCAGCACCTTGGTTATCGGCTATAAATAACGCACCATCGGGGGCATAGGCAAGCCCCATAGGACGGCCCTTCCCTTTATTGTTTGGCCCCGATAACTGGGCTATTTTAGTAAACGTTTTATCATTATTAATATTAACCAGCACACCCGCTTGTAGCCCTTTATTGGCATAGTTAACACACGATAAAGTAAGCTCTCCTGAAGGAGAGACAGCAAAAGCGTCTGGGGTTGGGCAATAATCAGGGAGTGATGCAAATAAACTCGCACTCTCAAGCAGTGTATTAGACGTTTTAACAGACGCTAAAGATGCACTTTCGCCCCCTTTATTTATATTTTTATTATTGCTTTGAGCCGTGTGGGTACTGCAACCAAACACAGTAAATAAGCACACTAAACCCGCTAATTTATTTTTAAGATGAGTGATGTTATTTTTATTCATTATTGCTCTCTTTTACTCTTAATTTTTTGCGAAAAAAAAGCAAGGCTTGTTACCAAACCTTGCTTTTTACCTCTCATAGTTAACTTTGTCGTAATCAAACGTTGTAATTAAAAATTGATTACTTGATCTGTCCCAACCTTAGATTTATTGATTACTTCGCCATTGCTGTAACGCACACTTACGTTATCTATTTCGTTGCACTGGCCTAAACCAAAATGAACCACGTTATCAAATGATTGTGTATAAGGTGCGGCATCAGGCGACACGCGCCTTGTAAGGGTTTTACCACAGCCTTTAAGTGTCGCTATAGCGCCAATGGGGCTTGCATTATGCTTAAGTGAATTACTTATACGCAGTAATGCATAGTGATTACTGTTATTGGCTTGATTACTAAATAAGTGCCACTGACCTCTGTCGTTATTCATAATAATATCGACCTGGCCGTCTAAGTTGTAATCAAATACATTTGCGCCTGAGCCAATGGTACCTAAGGTGTTTGTTATTAATCCCGAATGAGTCGCTTGGCTAAATGTGTTATCGCCATTATTTAAATACAGTATTTGCGATGTAGGCGTTACCAAGTTGCCTTGTTTAACAACAAACAAATCTTGGTAGCCGTTGTTGTTAAAATCTCCCACACTTACGCCGGTCGTATTTAAATTTGTTTTAATGCCAGCTTTAGCACTCACATCTACAAATTTTCCACTTTCATTTTTAAGTAACAAATCTGATGGAGCTATTGGTTTTTTATTTACCGTATAATGTTTAACACCGGTTACAACACCCGTTGTAGGTGAAAAAGTATTACCCGCCATACGCCATTTATCATTGCCTATATAACCAACATATAAGCCTTTATTAGGTTGGGTATCGGCCCAGCCTAGGCCATTACTGCTAACAATATTGACGTTTTGACCACTGTGCCTTTCACCTTCAAATTTATATTTATAAGTGCCTTCGCCTACAAATACATCTTGGTTTGGATAAGGTGACTGGTAGTTAACTAAATTAAGCGTATCGCCAATAAGTAAGTCATCATATTTAAATGGTCCACGCTTGGTGTAAAAACCAAATGTGTGGCTTTTAGCATCAAAAAACGTATCGCCTGCTTGTAATGGGTTAGCACGACTTATATATAAATCAAAGTCACCATCATTATCAAAATCGATTTCGCTAACACCCGTCGCATCCATTATTTTATTAGGTAAAACATTGGCGGTTACGTCACTAAAGGTAAAGTCGCCATTGCCTTTTAAAACACGTAAAGCACCGTCGCCGTAAATCACTAAATCGTCAATTTTATCGTTATTAAAATCTGTAATAAGGACTTTTTGACCATCTCGATTAGTTTTTGGTAAATCACTTGCGTGAGTTATATTGCCGCTACCATCGTTTTTATAAATAAAATTACTGGTTTGTTTACCGCTATTAGCCTGCGGGAATCCCATTAGTAATAAATCTAAATGACCGTTGTTATTGGCATCAAAAAACTTACTAGTGCGCCCACGCAACGTTGGCAGTTTGGGTGAAAACTCACCGCCTTCAACAATTTCTCTTTTGTTAAAGTGAAATAACTTAGCATTACGCGCGTTATCGCCAGAGCCACCACCACGCGAAAGCAAAATATCCATTTTGCCATCTTTGTCGTAATCGCCTACGCCAATACCGTGCATATCACCCACAATCAGGTCGCGCCCTTTGTCGTAAACACCTTTATTGTTCCAATACAAACGAATGGTATAACCATGATCGGTAAGTAATAAATCTGGGTAACCATCTTGGTCTAAATCGCTTATTAATGCGTTATCCCATTTACGGCGATTTTTGTTTTCTAATTTAATTGCTTGGTGCTGCTCAGTAAATAATGTTTTGCCCGGTGTTAGCTGAGCACCCGCTAGAGCACTCGCTTGTTGACAACCTAGTAAGCTTGCGCCCATGCATAACAAAGAAACATGCCATACAATAGTTTTTACTTTCATAAAGCCTCCATGAATTTGATAAAACTTACTTAGTTGTTTTAAACGTTTTATCGAATCGTGGCATGGCATCTAATCGCCAGTTCGCACCTTCAGCCGTTTCGTGAAACCATTTTGGTTGTTGATTATCCCAGCTCCATTTTTCCATTTCGCGAACCATGTCGGTTAACAGTGCTTTGTTAGATTTACTTACATCGTGTTTTTCAGAAATATCGTTTTCGATATTAAATAACTGCCATGGTTGCTGGTTAACTTTTAATGCTTTCCATTGGTTCATACGAATTGCAGCATCGCTATAACCTTTACGATGGCGAAGTGCATAAATAGGCTCATCTTTATGTGGGTTTTCATTTTTAATAAATGCAGGCCACATATTTGTACCATCTAAATGTTGGTTTTCTTCAACTTTAGCGCCCGCTAAAGCTGCAAATGTTGGGTATAAGTCAAGTGCCGATACAGGATGCGAAAAACGCTTGCCCGCAGGTACATGTTTAGGCCAATGAAACAACATAGGAACTCTAAAACCGCCTTCTTGTGTACTGCCCTTACCTGCTTTAAGTGGGAAGTTATTAGCGCCTTTACTTAATTTGCCACCGTTATCACTCATAAATACGATAAGCGTATTATCATACTGATTATTTTTTTTCAGGGTTTCTACTAGTTTGCCCACGCCGCGGTCAACTGCGTAAACCATACCTGCGTATGTTTTACGGTCTTTATTTTTTATATCAGGAAACATCGCCATATCTTCGTCTTTAGCTTGCAATGGCACATGCGGTGCGTTGTAAGCTAAATATAAAAAGAATGGATTTTTTTTATCCGCTGCTTTGTCTACAAAATTAACGGCTTCGCGCGAAAGTGCATCAGTAATGTACTGCGTTTCTTTTACTTCTTTGCCGTTGTGCTCTAGCGGAGTTATGTACTCAAAAATATTTTTTAAGCCTTGTGCCTTTTGCTTTTTATACTGAAGTTGATATTGGTCAGGAAAATAATTGTGCCCACCGCCTAAAAATCCATAGTATTCATCAAAACCACGTTTATTTGGATGATACTGCGGCGCATCACCTAAGTGCCACTTACCGAGAGCGCCAGTAAAGTAGTTATTTTCGTTTAATAGTTTACTAATAAACTTAGCGTCAGTAGGCACGCCTACGTTTGAGCCGCGTGTCGGTAAATTAAATTGTGAGCCAATCTTATGTGGATATCGACCGGTCATTAATGCCGCTCGGCTTGGGCCACAAAACGGGTGCGCTACGTAAGCGTCTGAAAAGGAAGTACCCGATTTAGCAAGATCATCAATATTTGGGGTAATAATATCCTTAGAGCCATTAAAACCAACATCTGCATAACCTAGGTCATCTGCAACAATAAGAATAATATTGGGTTTTTGTTCACTTGCGTGTATGCCCGCAGAGCCAATTAATAAGGCAAGCGATGATAAAGCGCTCAATAATTTTGTGTGTGTTTTCATAGTGCCAATCTCAATTTTGATAATAAAAAATAGCAGGCCAATTAAGGCCCACCAAAGGGCATTACTCGGCTATAAAAAAGCTTTCATGTGGTGATTAAATTTAGTTAATGATGGGTCTTCAATACGCTTAAGCTCTCCTGCCATTTTATGCACTAAATAAGTAAGCTGTTTTTTGTATTTAGGATTATCTATTTGGTTTGTGATTTCGTACGGATCATTTTTTAAGTCGTATAATTCATCGCGGCTGTCGCCTGGATTCCATACAAATTTCATTTCAGGGGTACGTATAGCTCTAATACCAAACCATCCACCGTTGTACCATTCGTAGGCATATAACGAAATATCATCTTTATCAGCATCGGCACTATCGCCTTGTTTCATCAATGGTAAAAGTGAACGTCCATCTTCATCGCCATCAAGGGGGAGTGTCATCCACTGGCGAAGTGTTGGTGCTATGTCTAGCATAGACACTTGGCGGTTAATTATTTTAGGCTCAAGGCTAGGGTCACGAATAATAAGTGGCATACGCATTAATTCGTCGTAGGCATATGGGCCTTTGTCATAAAGGTTATGCTCGCCTAGCATACTACCTTGGTCGCCTACTAAAATAATGTGTAGGTCGTCGTATAAACCTTCTTCTTTGGCGGTGTTAATAAGCTCGCCAACTGCGTGATCAATCATGGCAATGGCACCATAGTAAAAACTATGCGCTTTGCGCCAATCGGTTTCAGTCATGTGGCTTACATCGTGCCAAGGCCACCAAATATCATCTTGTGCCATTGGTTTATGTTTACGTTCTATACCAAAGTTTTTAGGAAGTTTTATGTCTTTGTAGTCGTACATGCTGGCGTAAGGTTCTGGTACGCGGTACGGCGGATGAGGTTGCTCAAAACTAACAATACCAAAAAATGGTTTGTCTGATTTGGCCGCATTTTGCAGCATTAATTTGCCTTCGTTTACTTCTTTAGCTGTTACTGTATCTGCGTATGTACCCGGAAGTGTTTTGTAGTAATCGTGCTTTTCGCCGTTTTTATCGCGCTCACCTGCATTCATACGGGCAACATTTTTTTGTGTACCATAAGGCGTAAAAGGACGGCCATTACGCTCTTCATCTTTATCGTGCCCCCACATAAAGTTTGCACCGCGCAGTGCTGGGCCTTGTGCACCTAAGTGCCATTTACCTACATAACTTACGTCGTAACCTACGCTTGTTGCACGTTTAATTACGCTGCCTTCACTAAGTGATAACTCCGAAAGGCGAGAATGATAAAGCCCCACGTTATCGTCAAGCCCCGTTTTATGTCCCCAGCGTCCAGTAAACATAGCCGCGCGCGAAGGAGAGCATAAGCCAGTAGATGTCATCGCTTGATCAAAACGTGTACCTTCGTTTGCTAATGCGTCAATATTTGGCGTTGAAACTGGGCCATTACGATAAGAAAACGTATCAAAGCGCATATCATCAAACAGTAAAATCAGCACATTTGGCTTTTTGGCTTCAGAGTTTTTCAGCTCTGCATCTTTTGCATATAAATTGGGAGCAAATAATGTGCAGCACCCTAACAGCATCACCATTTTTATTTTAAATAAGTTCATGTGTGTGTCCTTTTAAACAACTAAAAATTGCTACGTCAGTGTTTTAGCAATCTGCCTGTACTTTATTATAAAAGCATAAAATTGATTTCAATAATATAAACATATGATGTTTATATTGGCAACAAGTAAATTTTAATTTGGCTAATATTTACACTTTATTAGAATGGGCTTTAGGGTTTTTATTGCTTTAACCACGTTCTCACGTAATCAATTTCCATTGATGTTGGAAAACCTTGTGCAGACTGATTATCTGAAGGATAAAATTGATTACATTTCCATTGTGTATGCGGTGCGCGTAAGCCCTGCGATAATGTTAAGTTCATATCGCGGTGCCAGTACAAATTCTTTTTATAGCCAACCTGAACGTTATCTACATACCATGTAATGTCGTCTTTGGTTATATTAACCCCATAAGTATGAAAGTCTTCACTGGGATCAAATGGTAAGTGATAGCCATTATGGTTTGTTTCTGGCGAGCTACCAGGTCGCATCCACTTGGGTGCGCCATCTTTTATAACAATATTATGTAGGTCGTGGTCCGACTCCTGAAGCGTCTGTTTTTGAGTTAACTCAACTACATCTATTTCACTATATTGCACATCGCCTTCATTCGTTAAAGTACGATCTATTTTGCTGTACATCCAAAATGCAGGTGATACTCCCGGAAATTTATCCGCACCCTTTATACGTGCCTCATAATATCCGTAACTCCCTGTTGCCCTAGACTTAGCAACTCCCGAAGTGTAAAACAATCTATAATTAGGCACTTTTGTTTTATTACAGCCATCCCAAAACGTTCTTAAATGCGTTTCTCGTTTAGTGGTTAGTTTTAATATGCCTTCAGAAACACTGGCATTTTCATCTTTCCAAGACCAAACACCGTAGTTTTCTGTTTGAAAATTCCATTTTTCAGCATCTTTAATATCAAACTCATCTGAGCGTTCAGTTTGTAAAACCCAATTTTCGCCTGGTTGCGCAATATGAGGCATCGGCTGAGCATTAACCCCTGCACTACCAAGGATTAAGCTCAACGATATTGCTATTAGTTTAACCTTATTATTTGTTTTCATTTACTATCCACAACTTAATGTATCGTGTTAATTGAAAAGCGAGCACATAGGTATGTACCCGCTAAAAAACTATTTATTGAGCTGTAACTTCAACAAGCAAGACACCCTCAGAAGGAATATCAAAGCTGGTATTCATTTTATTGCTCGTCATTAAGTTTTTAACATGAATAGATTTACCATTTTTAAGCGACAGATCAACGGTTGCTGTTGTGTGGCCTAAATTTAAAATATTAACCAGGTAACTACCATTGTCTTGCTTAACAGTACGCCATGTTGTGGTTTTAAATGACTCACCATTATCTACTTTTACAACAACATCAGGCGTACTACCCGAAACCTCTGCAAGTGCAGTTTGTTTAATAGCTTCAACATCGGCCCCTTTTGGCATAACAATAAGCTTACCTTTACTGGCAACTAACTTAGCCTTACGCGGATGCCCGTACTCGTCTAAAGACAAGCTTTGCGCTGAGTCTAAAATAACGGTACCACCTTTGTTTAAATACCCTTGAAGCGCTTTAAATTCTTCATCTGTAACAAAGTTATTGCGATAAACCAGTATTGCATCCCAATTGTTATTGTCTTGCTTTTCGATTACATCTTTAGTTGCAAAACCAAGCGGGAAACCTTCAAAAAATAAATTTTCGTAAAGTGTGTAGCCCTTTGTCATATAGTCGTTTGTATTAATTGCTGTTGTTTCAGAGTAAAACAAACGAAGTGGGCGACGCTGCTCTCTAAGCTCAACAATTTCCTCAGAAAAACTATTAAGATCAAACATTACTTGGGTAACTTCGTTAGTTACATGTGGCTGCATATTGTTAGAACCCGCAAATGCACCGCCAAGACCTGGGTCAAAAAAGTCCAGATCGCCTTCTAAACGATCCTCTGGTGAACCATCTGGATCACGCGCCCAAAACCAGCCCATATTGGCATCCATACCAAGTAAAGTTGCAAGCCAATAAACACTACGTACATAGCTTGTACGTGTGTCTAAATCTCGCCACTGACCTGATGATAAAAAATGAGACTCTGAATTTACATTAATTTTATTCGGCGCAACTGATTCCATAAAGTCATGAAACATAGTAACTATGCCCCAGTTATATGCGTACTTTTCAATCCACTTAGATGACTTACCTGGGCGAATATTTTCGCTACCAAACGACTTAGCATCGTGCCCTACCATGGTTGTTAACTCAGCTAATGCTTCGGTATCAATACCGCCAGAGCGTGAATCGTCCATAAACATGCGCGGCATAATTTTTATATGGGTATCAGCGTCTTCATTTACAGAATGCAGTTCGTTTTGAACGTAAGTAAACCAGTCAGTGCTTCTGTCCATATTGTAACGCGTCCAGTCGTACCACTTAGGCTCGCCTTTAATCGCAGGATCAATAGGTATCTCAATAGCTACATCTGTAAACTGGCTAAAATGCGTTCCCCAGTTTTCATTTAGCTCGTTAATATCACCTTGGTATTTTTTATCTAACCAACTTCTAAACTTATTTAGTGTGTATGAAGAGATGCTGGTCATTTCTTCATATTTTTGTGTCCAATGGCCTTTTTCGGCGTACCAATGCGGCTCGTTAGCTAACACAAACCCAACTTCAGTTACTTTTTTGCCTTTAGTAAGCTCACCCGTTTTACGAATTATTTTACCCCAAAGATCTCGCGCTAATGGGTTATCAATATCGAATCCTGTAAATAACGAACGGCCTTTTCTAACTTCTGGCTCTTGCTCTTCAACCCACTTTGGAATACCCATTAACCAGTAAACTAAAAAACCAATGTTGGTATCAGGGATACGCGTTAGCTCTTTCATTAACTCTTCGTCAAAAGTGCCATCTTCACGCACTAAAAATGAATTAATGGCACGGTCGTGATCTACCGGGTATAAATCTTCACCGCCATGATAGAGCGCGCCTAAATGATCGTTATAAACATCTTTATTTGTAAGTGGCTGACCAACACTCTTTGAAAAATAGTCATATAAAAAAATAGGCTTGCCATTACTAACAAACATATTGTCTTGTGCTTTAGTATTTTGCCAATCAACCTTATTTACAGGGCGGCGTTTGATTTCGCCTGCAAGCTCTTTAGACAAGTCATCAATACCTTTATCTAAAATTTGAATTACTTTTTCGCGTTCAAAATTTGGTAACTCTTTTGCTAACCTTTCCTTGTCCGCTGCATAGTGGCGCTCGTAACCAAAAAGCTTTACAACCGCGTCGTAATTATTTTCATCCCAGTTAGCAAATTTTAAAAACTGCTCTGCAAACCAAACTACGCTTTCTTCACGAGTCACATCAATCTGTTTTGTTTGAGCTTGTTCCATCAGCTTTTTAAGTTTACTGATTTTTAAAAGAGCAGATTGCTCGTAACTATTTTGAGAAGCGCTTAGTGTTTCTGTGCTATTAACTTTAGCTACGCTTTCTTGCTGCGAGCATGCTGTTGTAAGTAGAAATAAGGGGGCTAGTGTGAAGCCTAATAGATGTTGTCTCATATTTTCTCCCGTTGAGGTCGTTATGTGTTAACAGGTTTTTGCACTGCTGTTATTATTTAATATCGACAACATACATCATATGTTTATATTTGTAATTCCTTTTCTTTCTGGAAAGTGAAATATTTCATGATGGCACCACATACTTATCTAACTTAAATGTGAATGCTTTTTAGTCTTTATGATGGCGATCCTAATTGATAAAAACTATAAGGATTTAAAAATGAAAGTATTGAAGGAGAATGATCTTAAATTTATATTATTGGACTTGAAATTAATAATATGCGCCAAACCCGTTACTATGGTTTTTGCACTTATTAAAAAGGATAGTATTTACTCTGTTATTGGTACAAGCTTTTTGTTTCATATAAAAAATTTAATAAAAATATCACTGAAACAAACCCGGCAAAAGCAGCTAAACTAATGTCTATAAGCATTACATTGAACAATCCGGTAATTAAAAAGTTAGCTATCCACTAGGGCGTGTTGATCTTTGGTGGGTGAATTTGCAGCAGTATGTTTGGTTTTTAGGCAAGGCGGAGCCTATGTAGTGTGGTTATTCCCCATGAATAGGCGATAACGCAGCATAAATACCAAACATACGCTGCCCTTTGGGTTCTTTCTAGGGACGATCAACTCTTTGTTGCTCGGTTTTTACTTAGCCCACTAGGTTACAAACCTCGCGCCGCGATTTAATCGCCCCTAGATTGAACAAATTTCAATCCACAAAGATCAACACGCCCTAGTATAGTAGGTTTCAAATTCGCTCCAAAATGTAGCACCACTGCCGCCATGAAATTGCTAAGAAACTGCAAAGAAAAACAAACCTAGCTCCCGAGCTCCTATTTTTACTGTTTTGACATAACGTATATGAAAAATTAAGAGCGTTTGGTTTTACGTTCGAGTTTTAAATTTTAGAATATTAATAAGAGCAATTAATTTAGCAAGCCTAATAGCTTCTCTTATATAAATAAGCTTATTAGCAGTATTTTTTATTCATTACTTTGTTCAATGGGTGTAAAGCGCCACCCTTTAAAAACTAATTTGCTTGTTGATCCATTACCACCAGATGAAGAGCCACCAAAACTTGCTTCATTTAATGCCGTGTCAAAGTGAATACCACCGGCGCCGCTTACAATAACGGTATCTCCTAAAATAGAACCTTTAAAACCGACAGCTGAAGTAACTTTAACTTGTGTAAGTGGTGCGTATATAACAGCGTAAAGCTCTCGTGTACCACCTGAAAACTCTATCCCAGTGTCACTTCCACTGTATGAACTATAAATACTAAAAACGGGTCGGCCTTCATTTGTAACTCCATTATCTGGTGCGTAAACTTGTGCCCCATTTCCTATCTTAAGTTTTCCTTTAATTATTATAGTTAAACTGCTGTTATCAGGGATCGTTAGCGAACTTGCGCCATTCATTGTAAAATCACCATCTACAAACATAACCGCATTGTGGTTGCTTTTTACCTGCATTCGCCCCTTAATTTTCACGTCATCAAAATAAAATATTTGAGTTGCTGAATCAAGAAAAGCTGCAGCTTTAGCAGTGATGGCACCATCTGGAGTACTTCCAAAATCTACTAAAAAGTTAGCCTCATTAGTTTCTAATTCGAGTAAGTCACCTGCACTGCTATTATTGTTTATAAAAAGATCAGGGCTTGCCGTATTGACTGACACACCATCAATTGCTGTTGCAATATCAAGTGGATCACACGCAGTTAATCCTCTATTATTTTCACTTTCTGGTGTTATTTTTTCAACAGGTTCAATAGTTGGTATTGATATTTCTGTACTTGATACTTTATAAGGAGAAAAAGCATACTCTGGTGTATCGCCTTTAAAAGAGCCATTACCTGCGTATCTTAAATCTTTACCATCTATAGTGCTGCCCCACTGTTTAAGTGTTACATTACCTTGAACACGCACACCACCAAAAACACTTCCACCTGTTTGTTCATAATTACCGGAAGTGTAAACACCGTTACGTATTATTGTTTGTGTAAGAGCCACTAAACCATATGAACGAATTGTTCCTTGGACTGTATTACCTGTAACCGAAATTGGACCTGATGAACTAATATCACCACCAACCGGAGTTTGCTTTACTGATATAGATTCATTTGCAGAAATACTACCCGAAACAGTACCACTACTTTGTGTGAAGCTTAAATATGCAGATGCATCCCCTCCAATAACCACACCACCAGAGAGTATTAAATCGCCATTACTATGAATATTGCCTGTAACATCTGCGCCTTGAATAATTGATAAGTTACTAGAGGATAAAACATCACCTTCAATTGTACCGCTACCATTGAGCGTAATATCACCAGTATCGTTAACTGTATTAACAAAAGATTCTTCTGATGTATTTCTACTGCCATCATCTAGCGTGTCGTTATAATCCCCTAAAGACGAATCATAACTATCAATTAAGCCACTTCCACTAATTGCAACACCAGAGCATCCTGTAATTCCATTAGAAAAAACTGAGGCACTGGTAGTTCCGCCACCACCTGCTACATATTCGAATATAGCTTGCATTTGGTCCTCACCTTCAAAGCGGGTTCCTTCGCTAGAAATTAAAATATCGCCATTACTGTCAATTTCAATGGTTGCATTGTATATACTAGATTCAAGTGAGCCTGTTCCAGAAACTTCACTATTACGGGCTATTAGATCATTAATATTTATAGTCGGGTCTGCAAGCATTGCTGTTTCAAGTTTTTCCATACTTGAAAATACGCCTTTTTCAGACATCAACCTTGCGTTCAACTTTTTCTGAAAATTACCACTCAAACGTTCCTGAATCACACTATCTCTAAGAGTGCTAAGTACAACAATTGAAGCCATAGATGTTAAAATAAGTACAGTAACAAGCGTAAAACCAGATGTATTTTTCATTTATTGAAATGCCTTATTCATTACCATTTGCGACAAAGATATATCAATAACTAAGCTGTTATTAAATTGGCTTGGTAAGTTTGTAGGTTCTACAAGGACACTCACAACATTGTTATCAATTAGATAGCTGATTGTATTAACACCTTTTAATATTTTTACTTTGCCATTACCTATATCACAAAATAATGAGTCGTCTTCGTGACTATATTTTTCAGTGAATGGCGCATTAATTATTGAGCCTGTGCATGCAAGTACACCCGATTCTTGCTCAACACTTAAAATATTATCGCTATAAGTAGGAATTGAGCTGGTTTGTTTTAGACTTCGTGTAAATACTTTACTGCTAAATCGGATTACATCTAATGCATTTTCTAAATCTTTTGCTGTGCTGGTACTGCTATTAATTGAAGAATAAGCCAGGCTCACACCACCTAATAAAAACATACCTGCAGCAAGTGCAACCATAAGCTCTATTAACGTAAAACCATGGTGCTTATTTATTAAATTTTTCATGGCACGCATCCAGCAGGTAGCGTCGGAAAACTTCCTGTAATTACAACACGGTTTTCTAAATTGTCAGTCAAACGTTTATCTTGCCATGTTATTTCAACAGTTAAATCATTAGAAAAATCCGCTGGTAAAATAAGTGTATATGCATCAATCTGTGGAGATAAATAAGCTCTGAAATCAGCATCATTGTACAAATCAGGATTCGTTTGTTGCAGTTCGCATAGGTGTGGCCAAATTCGTTCTAATACATTATTAGCCTCAATTATAGATACCGTATAATTAAAACTGTTTGTTATGTATTGCAATGATTTTAATTGCCCTGAGGCTAATCCTAATAAAGCCACGGTTGCAATAATTAATGCAATCATAACCTCTAAAAGAGAAAATCCTTTATTGCGATTCTTTAGCATGTTTCAGGCGCCTCAGCTAACCAACTTTGCCCGCTTTGTAAAATACACAGTGTAAAATCAGAAGTTGAGCTATCACCATCGGTTACTAAAATTTGATAGGATTGACTTAATTCGCCTGTACTTGAAATATTAATATCTTCAAGGCCGACTGAAATGCTGTTATGCGTGATTTCAAACATGTTTAACATTGTTTGCTTAGAGTCTATTTCTGTTTGTACCTGCCATTGGCTGTCTGTTAGTTTGAGCGAGACTTTTTGATCCCTTTTGACCGCTTCGCTTCGCGCGAACTTAAAAACACTATGCAATTGGTTCGAGTTTGTAATTAATCGATCCCGCTTTATAAAAGTAATAAACGAAGGAGCCGCAACGGCAGTTAGAATACCGATAATAGTCATCGTGATTAAAACTTCGAGTAAAGTAAAGCCAATGCTTTTTTTTACCAACACTGGGATTTATCTGCAGACTTTGTACCGCTTTGATTTACAGACAACTTGCCACACTCGTCACTTTTTTGTGCACCTTTAGGAGTAACTTGTATTGTAAATTCAGACCCATTTGAAGCACCTGTAGTTGCATCGGTTGTATAGCTAAAGGAGTAATAATCTGAGGTAGGAAAAGTAAATGTACTTGGGTAGCCACCAACACGGGTGTATTGCCTTTCTAAAACAGCTGTTTGTTGTAATAAAATCTGTTGCACATCTGCTCTTCTACTTTGCTGTATGTAGCTCGTATAACTAGGAAGTGCAATTGCATATAAAATCCCAATAATTGCAATTACTATCATTAATTCTATAAGAGTAAAACCGGAAGGTTTCTTAACCCGCTGTGTGTCCAATTATTTAATTCCATTATTTATAGCAATATGTTTAATTTTGCAAAAATTAAGCCAAGATTCATTTTGTAGTACATGATAGTGCCAAACAATGTGCTGTCAATAATATAAAAGTTTGAATATTAAGGATTGTACGATTAACTTCAACAATACCCTGAATTAAACTAACACATCTAAAAAGTTGCACTAAAACAGTGCGTTAGGTAACTCCTTAGAATAATTATATATTTAATTAAAACCAACCCTTAAGTACTGCAGGCTTTAGCATTTTATTTATTTAATAAATAGGCGTGGGTTATTACTCTAAAAAATAATTTAAAAAAATTCGTGCGGCCTTTTACCTCACTATTTAAGTTTCAAAAATAATTACCTGTATTTTATTTAAGCATTTTTATATTGAATTTTATCCACTAGAAACAAAACCTCCCGTGTGTTATTTTTAAAAATATAAGTAATTAACCAGTTTAGGAGCTTTTCTTGAAAACTACGCCGCCCTAAGCAAACACGTCTATTTTCATCAGCACACTTCGTGCAACTCTAATCGCCGCCTGCGCGAGAATCTCTGTTATTTAAATAAAAAAAAGCCGAGAAAAAAAGCCGAGGGTCAAATCTTGACTTCAGATATCAAAATTTTTGAATGACGGGTTCTCGCTCACTGCAGACTATCAGCTGTATTTGCTTTTTAGTTGCTTATTACACAAACTGCGCAACTACGTCTTGTTAAAAAAAACTACGTCACGTCTAATATTATTCATTTTTAGAACATGGCCGAAGGTTGATGACCCAGTTAACAACTAAGGGAAAACAGCGATGGAGGCAGCTTAAATCGAAATAATAAAAGTGTAAAAAATGATGTTAAACGCTATTACTGATCGTGATATTGAACAAGCGACTTACACTTTACTTAAATGCATTAGTAATTTAACTATTGAGAAGTGAGATAGTTACTGCGAGTTTATAAAGTGTTTGGGTTTAGTAAAAAAAGCTTAACGAGTGAAGCAGTATAACAACGCCAAAACTATTGCTTTAGTTCTATTATTCTAGTTCTATTGCTTTAGTTTTGGCGCTTATTAAAGGAATAATATTTACCCTTTCATTTGTTCAAGCTCTTTGCCTTTGGTTTCGTGTAAAAACTTAAATACAAATATAACTGAAACAAACGCGCAAAATGCGTAAAAACCATACGCACCTGCTAAACCTATACCGGTGAGCATAACAGGGAACGACCAGGTAATTAAAAAGTTAGCTATCCACTGGGCAAAGCCGGTAACTGCAAGGCCAGAGCCGCGAATTTGGTTAGGGAACATTTCGCCTAACATAACCCACATTACAGGGCCCCACGATAAGTTAAAAAAGAATACATAAGCATTAGCGGCTATTAAAGCAACTATGCCCTGCTCTCCTAATTCTAAGTTGCCTGTTGAGCCAATATCTGCATTTAAAAAGGCATTAACAATAACCGAAAGTGTCACCGTCATACCAATTGAGCCGGTTAACAAAAAAGGTTTTCTGCCAATTTTGTCTATAAAATACATGGTAATAAACACCGCTAAAATACTTACAAAGCCGCTTATTATATTAATAAGTAACGCGTCAGATTCAGTAAAACCGGCTGCTTGCCAAAGTACCGCGCCGTAGTAAAAAACAACGTTAATGCCTACTAATTGCTGAAATGTAGCTAAGCCAATTCCTATCCAAACAATGGGGCGTAAACGTTTTTTAGGTTTATCAATAAGATCAGATAATTTAGGGTGGTGTTTATCGCCAGCAAGAGACTCTGCTATTTCATTTAATTTAAGAGCGGCAGTTTCAGCACCATATAATGACGATAAAACACGTGCAGCAGCGTCTTTTTTACCAGCCATAATTAGGTATCGCGGGCTTTCGGGGATAAAAAATAAAGCGATTAAAAACAAGCATGCCGGTAATAACTCAACCCAAAACATCCAACGCCATGTTTCAAAGTCGAGCCAAAATATAGCCGTAGAGCCGCCAGCCGTATTTGCTAAAAAATAGTTACTCACAAATGCGCTAAACAAACCAAAAATAATAGCCACTTGTTGAAGTGTAGAGAGCGTGCCTCTGTATCGAGCGGGGGCAATCTCGCTAATATAAGCTGGGGTCATAACCGACGCAGCCCCTACAGCTAAGCCGCCTAAAATGCGATAAATCACAAATTCAAACGAGGTGACTGACACACCCGAGCCCCAAGCACTTATAATAAATAAAGCAGCGGCAAAAAGTAATATCGGACGCCGACCAAATTTATCAGCTAACCGACCTGCGCAAAACGCACCAATGGCACAACCAATTAGCATGCTCGATACGTTAAATCCCGTACCCGCACTACTGGAGCCAAATGCCGTTTGTAATCCATCAACCGTGCCGTTAATTACACCGCTGTCAAAACCAAATAAAAACCCGCCAATGGTCGCAACAAAGCAAACCAGTACTATTAAAAGTACATTTTCTTTCTCGTTCATAAGTATCCATATTGTGTGTTGTTGTTATTTTATATAGATTTTGAAGCTCAAAAGGGTGTGCGTACTCGTTTATTTAGTTGTTTTTATTGGCTGAGCTTGATTCTCTTTCTATTAATTCAAAATCTAAAATATGTCTTAAGTCTAAGCTTTTTACATTGCTTAAATCGTTATACTGACCCGATGCAAGTAAAGTAATCGCAAGCTCAGCCATTTCATTAATAGGCTGTTTTACCGTAGAAATATTTGGCCAAACTATGGTTGCAAGTTGCGTGTCATCAAAGCCAACAACCGAGAGTTCGCTTGGAATATTAATACCTTGTTTTTGAGCTATTGAGATTACAGCGGCCGCCATATCATCGTTAGCTGCAAAAATAGCTGTTGGTTTATCATCAAGCGAAAGTAATTTTATTGCCGCTTCCATGCCCGATTGATAGGTAAAACTGCCCTGCTCTATATACTCAGGTGGCGTTATTATTTTATTAGAGCGCAATGCATCTAAATAACCTTGGTAACGCAAACGGCTTACACCTTGTTTAGTGTCGCCAATAATATGTGCAATTTTGCTATGCCCTTGATTTATTAAATGCTCTGTAACATCAAACGCCGCTTGATAATCGTCCATGCATATATAAGGGGAGCGATTTAATTTTGTATCTGGTGTTATTCTTACAAACGGAATATTTGCTTTAGTAAGAACATCTAAAACCTGTTCGTTGTCGCACATAGGTGGCAGTAAAATCATGCCATCAACCTGTGTAACATCAATAAGTTGCTTTACCGATTCAATTGTTTTGTCAATATCGGTATGCGCTTCGTCAACAACAAGGTGGTAGCCCAATGCGCGGCATTTTTTAAGCGCTGCCAATAAAAATTGGCTTATGTAAGAGTCACTTGGGTTATCGTATAAAAGCCCTAAAAAGAATGACTTAGTACTAGCAAGGCGCCTAGCAGACACATTTGGCCTGTAATTTAATTGCTCAACAACAGCCATTACTTTTTCGCGGGTTTTGTCGCTTACTTTTTTGTCTTGGTTGAGCACGCGCGAAACCGTCATCATTGATACACCAGCCTGCTCGGCTACATCTTGTATTCTTGCTCTTTTAGGATCGGCCATTACTGTTATTACCTACTCACAATCAGTGGATTGTTATAATTAACTTTCTTAATTTTCATTATACATAATTGTAAAGCTTGATATTGTTTACAGCGCGTTTTAAATGATTACTTATTGACAAAGTCTTATACTACACTGAAAATGTTAGCGCTAACAACAAATTTATAATATTCACACCCAATAATATAAAAAACTTAAAAAGGCCTATATTATGAGCATGCTGCAAAACCCAATTCTAAGAGGCTTTAACCCAGACCCAAACATTGTCAGAGTTAATAACGACTACTACATAGCCACTTCAACATTTGAATGGTTTGGCGGTGTGCAAATTCACCACTCTACCGATTTAGTAAATTGGCGAGTTATAGGCCAAGCACTTAACACCGTAGAGCAACTCGATATGCGAGGAGTGCCCGACTCTTGCGGCGTATGGGCTGCGCAACTTAGCTACAACAATAGGTGTTTTTATTTGGTATATACCAATGTAAAAAGCTTTGATGGCCCTTGGAAAGACACACCAAACTATTTTGTATCAACCACTGATATTACCGGTAACTGGTCACAAGCGACTTACTTAAATTCTAGCGGTTTTGATCCGTCTATTTTTCACGATGATGACGGTAAAAGTTATTTACTCAACATGTTGGTTGATCACCGCAACAACGCACTATTTGGTGGCATAGTGATGCAAGAGCTTTGCCTAAAAACCAATAAGTTAATAGGCGATGTTAAACCTATATTTTCAGGCACAGAACTTGGTTGCACTGAAGGCCCACATATTTTAAAACGCGGCGATTACTACTATTTAATTACCGCTGAAGGTGGCACTGGGTATGAACACTGCATTAGTGTAGCGCGTGCTAAAAACGTATTTGGCCCTTACCAAGTACACCCACACAACCCTGTAATAACAGCAGTACATGAGCCGATTAATGCGCTACAAAAATGTGGCCATGGAGATTTTTTTCAAACACAAACCGGTGATTGGTACACGGTATTTTTAACATCAAGACCACTGACTGAGCGTGGCCGCTGCATTACAGGGCGTGAAACAGGGATTGAGCAAATAATCTGGAAAGACGATGGCTGGCCTTATGCAAAACACACAAATAAAGCCCCCAGAATACACGTACCCGTTGAAGGTTTAACGCTAAATCCCCAGCCGCAACCTCCTGCACATATTGATTTTAGTAACGATGAGCTTACTGTTGATTTTCAGTCATTGCGTATACCTATGTGCAAAAGTTGGGTCTATAGAAACATCCAAAAAGCATCGCTCACCCTAGTAGGTAAAGAGTCTTTAAGCTCATTGCATCAGCAAAGTTTTATTGCCAGGCGTGTACAGGCTCATCATACTGTTAGCAGCACATGCGTTGATTTTGCGCCGAGCAGTTTTCAGCAAATGGCGGGGCTAGTATGTTATTACAACACCGCACATTACTACTATTTGCATATAAGCGGCGGCGATGTAGGCGATGAAACCACACCACGTTATTTAAATATAATAAGCTGCGATAAATATCAAACAAGCACGCCTGTTGCACCGTTTTTGCTTAAAACAAACAAACCTGTTTACTTAAAAGCTGATTTTAATGGCGCGCAGCTACAGTTTTATTATGCTACCGAGAAAAACTGCTGGATAAAGTTTGGTCCAGTGCTCGATGGCAGTATTTTATCTGATGATTACGTGCAGCAATCACCACAAGGGTATCGCCCGTGTTTTACCGGCGCTTTTGTTGGTATGGCCTGCCAAGACTTATCGGGGAGAAATAAAGAAGCTCACTTTTCATTTTTTAATTATGACGAACCTAGCGGCGAATAAATCGCCGCCAGTTAAGTTTATTAGTTGATTGAAAGCTTTTTGAAACTGCTTTAAAGCTCATTCAAAACTCTTTTAAAGCTCTATTAAAGTTCTCTTAAAACTATTTTAAAACAGGGCTTTAATACGCTCCATTTGTGATTGTAAAAGTAAACTTTGAGAGTGGCTCATAATGTCACTCTCTCGTTTATTTTCGCTCAGTAAGCGCCCTACTTCTTGGGCTTCAAAGCTGTAACCTTGTGACTGCCTGCCATCTTCAAAATGCTCAATTAAGTCATCAAGCTCATACAAAGAGCACTCATAAGCTCTAAATGCATCGGGTATTTTTATATAGCCTTTGTCGCCAATAATATACGCGCCATTCCCTAACCGGCATTGAAATGACGTTGCTAAGCTCACCATGACATCGCCACAATTAGCAGTAATAAGTACATCGTCTTCCACGCCTTTATAGCGAATATTTGCTCTTACGTGTAAGTTTTCAAGGTCGTTATTTAAAAAGTAATTGGCAATGGCAAGCGGATAAATTCCCATATCAAGTAAACAACCGCCCGCTAAATCTGGGTTGTATTCACGCCCGTCGGGGTTAAAAGGCACAGGGTAACCAAAGTCAGCTTTAACATGTTTAATAGTGCCAATTCGCCCTTGCTCTACCCATTGTTTTGCTTTTTGTATTGCAGGTAAAAAGTACGTCCACATGGCTTCCATTAAAAATACGTCGTGCTTTTTAGCCAGTAAAGACAACTGCTTGCACTCTTCAGCCGAAACCGTAATGGGCTTTTCGCACAATACATGCTTACCTGCTTTAATAGCATCGCTGGCATTTTTAAAGTGAAAGTTATGCGGGGTCGCAATGTAAACTACATCAACGTTTTTATCGTCAAATAATGCCTGATACCCTTCGTAGGCATTGGCCGCACCATACTTGCTCGCAAAAGCGGTTGCATCATCCCCATTTCTTGCTGCAACTGCGTACGCAACACCATTATTTGTATGTGCTAAGTCTTCACAAAATTGTGCAGCAATTCGGCCACAACCAACAATACCCCAGTTTATTTTTTTCATAGTGTTTCCTTATGATCTTAAAAAGAAATTTAAGTGAACTCCAACAACCAAGCAATAAACTTGCAAATTAATTGTTAAACATAGTTTAAAACTAGCTTGACTTAACAATATCAAATCATTAATGTTAGCGCTAACACTAAAACAACATTAAGCATCACATTTATGTTCCTTGGTATCGATTTAGGCACTTCAGGTGTAAAAGTAATTATTTTAGACGAGCAAGACCAATTGCTTGCTCAAGCAAGTGGATCTTTAAGCGTTTCACGCCCAGCACCACTTTTTTCTGAGCAAAACCCTACAGATTGGTGGCTTGCTACATGTAGTGCAATTGATGAGCTTAAAAATACTCACCCTGCATTACTAAAATCGGTAAAGGCTGTGGGCCTTTCTGGGCAAATGCATGGCGCTACGCTGCTTGATAAAAACAATAACATTATTCGCCCAGCCATTTTATGGAACGACGGGCGCAGTGCAGCACAATGTGTAGAGCTTGAAAAACGCGAACCAAATTCTCGTAATATTACCGGCAACATAGCAATGCCTGGTTTTACTGCACCTAAATTGGTGTGGTTAAAAGAGTTTGAACCAGAAAACTTTGCAAAAGTAGCCAAAGTATTATTACCAAAAGACTACCTACGCTTTTTAATGACCGGTGATTTTGCATCAGACATGTCTGACTCAGCAGGCACACTGTGGCTAGACGTAGAAAAAAGAGCATGGTCGCAAAAAATGCTTAGCGCTTGCGACTTAACAGAGCAACACATGCCTACCCTTTTTGAGGGCACACAAATTACTGGCAAATTAACAGCCCAAGTTGCTGCTAAATGGGGTATGGAGCAAGTGCCTGTTGTTGCAGGTGGTGGCGATAATGCCGCAGGCGCTGCTGGTGTTGGCGTAGTAAGGCCTAAACAAGCGTTTTTGTCATTAGGTACTTCGGGCGTTTACTTTGTTGCTAACGATAAATACCTGCCTAACCCAGAAGGTGCTGTACATACTTTTTGTCATTGCATTGAAAACACCTGGCACCAAATGTCAGTGGTGTTAAGCGCAGCAAGCTGTTTAACCTGGGTCACTAAATTAACCGGTTTTAAAAACGAAAGCGCATTGCTTGAACAAGTAAGTAAATGCGATTTTAGCAAACCAAGCTCTGTCATATTTTTACCTTATTTAACTGGCGAGCGTACGCCGCATAATAACCCCGATGCCAAAGGCGTATTTTTTGGTTTAGACAGCGATACCGATGCAGCAGCTCTTGGCCGTGCAGTACTCGAGGGCGTTGCTTTTGCCTTTGCCGATGGCCAACAAGTACTGCTTGATGCCGGCGCACAAATTGACGATGTAACCGTTATTGGTGGTGGCGCTAAAAGCCCACTGTGGGGAAAAATCATCGCAAGTGTACTCAACCGCCCCCTAATTTACCGAGAAGGCTCAGAAGTTGGCCCCGCATTTGGCGCAGCAAGGCTTGCCCGAATAGCAGTAACACAACTCCCTGCACAACAAGTGTGTGTTAACGGCAAAGTAACGCAAACAATTGAGCCAGACCCAGTCATGCAAAACTTTTACGCACAGCAATACACAACATACAAAGCACTTTACCAAAGTGTAAAAACATACTTTTAATACACTATTATAAAATTAATGGAGCACATTATGAGCGAACAATTTTTTACAAACGTTGAAAAAATTAAATTTGAGGGTGAAAACTCTAAAAACCCATTTGCATTTCGTTACTACGACGAAAACCAAGTAGTGCTTGGCAAAACAATGAAAGAACATTTACGTTTTGCAGCCTGTTACTGGCATAACTTTTGTTCTACAGGGTTTGATATTTTTGGTGAAGGTACGTTTGACCGTCCTTGGATCCAACCTGTAGGCAACCAATTAGAACTTGCTGAACAAAAAGTAAAAGTAGCCTTTGAATTTTATGAAAAATTAGGCGTTCCTTACTTTTGTTTTCATGATGTTGATATTGCCCCTGAAGGCAAAACACTACAAGAAAGCCACGATAACGTAACGCACATAGCTAACATTATCGAAAAAGAAATGCAGCGCACAGGTGTAAAACTACTGTGGGGTACTGCTAACTTATTCTCAAATCAGCGTTTTTGTGCCGGTGGTGCAACAAACCCTAATCCTAATACGTATGCATACGCAGCAGCACAAGTTAAACATGCAATGGAAATTACGCATCGTTTAGGCGGCGAAAACTACGTACTTTGGGGTGGCCGTGAAGGTTACGATACGCTACTAAATACAGACCTTGCACAAGAAAGCGAACAGTACGCACGCTTTTTGAAAATGGTTGTAGAGCACAAGAAAAAAATTGGTTTTAAAGGCACATTATTAATTGAGCCAAAACCACAAGAGCCAACTAAGCACCAGTACGATTACGATACAGCAACGGTTGCAGGCTTTTTATATAAGCATGGCTTACAAGACGAAATTAAAGTAAACATTGAAGCAAACCACGCAACACTTGCGGGTCATAGTTTCCATCACGAAATTGCAGTTGCTTGCGCTGAGGGCATTATGGGTAGTATTGATGCTAACCGTGGCGACATGCAAAACGGTTGGGATACTGACCAATTTCCTAACGACGTAGCCGAGTGCACACTTGTTGTTTACGAAATTTTAAAAATGGGTGGTTTTACAACCGGTGGCTTTAACTTTGACACTAAACTTCGTCGTCAATCGTGTGAGCGTGATGACTTATTCATTGGTCACATTGGCGGTATGGATACAATGGCTAAAGCATTACTCAATGCAGCAGCAATGATTGAAGGTGGCGAGCTGACTGATTTTGTTGAAAAACGTTACGCTGGTTGGAAAGAAGACCTAGGTCAAAGCATTCTAAATGGTGAGCAATCACTTGAGAGCCTTTCAGCCTTAGTACACGAGAACAACATCGATCCTAAGCAAGTTTCTGGTCGCCAAGAGCTGCTTGAGAATATTGTTAACCGCTACGTATAAGGACATCGCCTCGGTTTTAAAGCCGAGGCGTACATCATTATGAACTTGTTAGAACAACTCAAAAAAGTAACCACAGTCGTTGCCGACAGTGGCGATGTAGAGTCAATCAAAGCCCTACAACCGGTTGATGCAACAACCAATCCTTCGTTAATTTTACAAGCTGCAAAATTACCTCAATATAAACATTTAATTGAAGACGCTATACAAAAAGCTGGCAACAACGTTGACGCTATATGCGACCAACTTATTGTTAACTTTGGCTGTGAAATACTAAAAGTAATACCTGGGCGTATATCGAGCGAAGTAGATGCGCGTTTATCGTTTGACACCCAAGCAAGTATTGTCAAAGGGCGTAAGCTTATTTCACTTTACGAGCAAGCCGGTATTTCAAAAGACCGCGTACTCATTAAACTTGCTTCAACATGGGAAGGCATTAAAGCCGCCGAGCAGTTAGAAAAAGAAGGCATTAAGTGTAACTTAACGCTGCTTTTTTCGATGGCTCAAGCCATTGCCTGCGCACAAGCTAACGTAACGCTTATATCTCCGTTTGTTGGTCGTATTCTTGATTGGTATAAAGCGTCTGAAAACAAAGAGTACACCCCAAGTGAAGATCCTGGTGTGCAGTCGGTTACTGGTATTTATCAGTATTACAAAAAGTACGATTATAAAACGGTGGTAATGGGCGCAAGCTTTAGAAACATTGAAGAAATAATCGAACTTGCTGGCTGTGATTTACTCACTATCTCGCCACCACTGTTAAATAGTTTACAAAGCCAAGAAGGTGAACTGGTTACAAAGCTTGACGCTGCAAACATTGCCAAAGCACCGCAAAGTGACTTAACCGCACTCACCCATCAGCAGTTTTTATGGCAGCACAACGAAGATGCAATGGCCAGCGAAAAGCTCGGTGAAGGCATTCGTAACTTTGCCAAAGACCAGCGTATTTTAGCTAAATTGGTTGAAGACCTACTACACTAATTTCCCTCAAGCCTGCCACATTACGTGCGGGCTTTTTTATTTTTATTTGAGGTAATACATGACTCAGCTTTCTTCTCGTGCGCCTTTTGCTAATGCCATTCGCGCACTCAGTATGGATGCGGTACAGCAAGCAAATTCAGGGCATCCGGGCGCACCTATGGGTATGGCCGATATAGCCGAAGTACTGTGGAACGATTTTTTAAACCACAATCCTAACGATCCAAATTGGCCTAACCGAGACCGCTTTGTACTCAGTAACGGTCACGGCTCTATGCTTATTTATTCTTTATTGCATTTAAGCGGGTACGAGCTACCACTTAGCGAGCTTAAACAATTTAGACAAATGCATTCAAAAACCCCAGGTCATCCTGAATACGGTTATACCCCAGGTGTTGAAACAACCACAGGTCCGCTTGGCGCAGGTTTATCAAATGCCGTAGGGATGGCCATTGCCGAAAAAGCCCTAGCAGCACAATTTAACAAAGAGAGTTTTGATATTGTTGATCATTACACTTACTGTTTTATGGGTGATGGCTGTTTAATGGAAGGCATATCGCACGAAGCATGTTCGCTTGCAGGCACATTAGGCCTGGGTAAACTTATTGCTTTTTGGGACGATAACGGCATATCTATCGACGGACACGTTGAGGGCTGGTTTACCGACGACACCGCTAAACGCTTTGACGCTTACGGCTGGCATGTAATAAAAGATATAGACGGCCACGACCCAGAACAAATTGCCAGCGCCATTGCACAAGCCAAACTAGTGAGCGATAAACCTACCCTACTTTGTTGTAAAACCGTGATTGGCTTTGGCTCGCCAAATAAATCAGGCTCGCACGACTGCCACGGCTCGCCATTAGGCAATGACGAAATAACTGCTGCACGCAAATTTTTAAACCTCCCAAATAAAGCATTTAGTATCAGTGATGATATTTACGCCCATTGGGACGCTAAACAAAGCGGTGATAAAAAACAAAAACAATGGCAACAACTGTTTAGCGACTACACCAAAAGCCACCCAGAGCTTGCTAAAGAATTTGAGCGTCGCGTAATTAAACGCACCCTGCCTGACAACTTTGAAGCTATTGCAAACAACTATATTGCACAGTGCAACAATGACGCCGCTAACATTGCCAGCCGAAAAGCCTCGCAAAACACCATTGAAGCCTTTGCCCCGCATTTACCAGAGTTACTGGGTGGCTCTGCCGATTTAGCCGGTTCTAACTTAACGCTGTGGTCTGGCTCCAAAGGCATAAGCGCAGATGACGCCAGCGGTAATTACCTGTTTTATGGCGTGCGCGAGTTTGGTATGAGCGGCATTATGAATGGCATATCACTGCACAGTGGTTTTATTAATTACGGTGCTACGTTTTTAATGTTTATGGAATACGCCCGTAACGCAGTAAGAATGTCGGCACTTATGGGTATTCAAAATATATTTGTGTATACCCACGACTCTATTGGCCAAGGTGAAGACGGTCCAACTCACCAACCTATTGAGCAACTAGCCAACCTACGTATGACGCCAAACCTAGTAACATGGCGCCCATGTGATGCAGTAGAAACTGCAGTATCGTGGAAAAACGCAATACAAAATCAGCATCAACCTACTGCGCTTATTTTTAGTCGCCAAGGGCTAAACCACCAGCCACGTAGCGCGCAGCAAATTAACGACATAGAAAAAGGCGGCTACATTCTTAGCGATAGCAGTAAAACGCCTGAGCTTATTTTAATTGCAACAGGCTCTGAGGTTGATTTAGCAATGCAAGCCGCTAAAGAGCTTACAGCACAAGGCGTTGCCGTGCGTGTGGTATCTATGCCAAGCACCACATTGTTCGACCTGCAATCAGACGATTACAAGCAAAGTGTATTACCAAACTCGGTTGTAAAGCGCATTGCAATCGAAACCTCACACCAAGATTACTGGCTTAAATATGTTGGCTTACAAGGCAAAGTAATTGGTATGAGCACCTTTGGTGAATCGGCGCCAGGTAACGTGCTATTAGCGCACTTTGGCTTTACAACCAAAAACCTAGTTAGCACCGCGCACGCGTTAATTAAAGCCAACGCTTAATATATTTAGTACGCGTAATGCGCTAAATAATCCAAACTTTATCCAATTAATGCGCTAAGTATCCCAATGCTTAGCGCATTTTTAAATTTAAGGAATATGATGAAATACTTACTATTAATTATGCTTTTTAGTGCAAGCACTAGTTTTAACGCATGGGCAAATGACGCTCAAAATGATGAACTAATGCTAACGATTTTTTTAAAGCACGACCAATCAAAAAGCCTCTCTGAAATAAAAGAAATACTCAACAACGCTAACTTTTACAAACATTTTCCGCCAGAGGGTGCAACGGTAGAATCTTGGAAAGTAATGATGGGCATAGGCCAAGTTGTTACCTTGCGCTTTCCAGCAGCGTTATTACCAAAAGTAAATTTATCGATTGAGCGCTATGGTTGGAAAGCCTACAGCACTGAGTTTTACCCAACTTACGATCTGTATCCAATCGTAAAAGAAGAAATTAAAAAAGCCAGAATGAACAATTAAAAGAGTAACCACCATGACAACTTCACTTGTTCCATACACACTAAGTAATGAAACAAACGATACTATTTCTATTATTAACTACGGTGCCCGGCTTACCAGCTGGGTTACCCATGTTGATAATAAAAAACGAAATATTATACTTGGCTATTCTAATATTAATGACTATTTAAACGATACGTTTTACTTAGGCGCGGTAGCCGGTCCTTATGCAAACAGGCTAAGTAACGCACAAGTACACATTGATGATAAAGCCTATGAGCTTAATAAAAACGAAGGAGTAAACCAACTCCACGGCGGTCAAAAAGCATTAAGCGACTTGTTTTGGCAGCTCGATTATCATCACAAAAATGCATTAAGTTTAAGTATTACCCTACCCGATGGTTACAACGGCTACCCAGGTAAAACCACATTTAATGTGCTGTACAGCTTTACCACTAACAGTAAAAACCAGAGTAATCTTGATATTAAATTTACAATTACCAGTAATAAAAAAACCATTGCAGGGCCAACAGCGCACCCATATTTTAATTTAAATGGCATTACTAACAGCGCACAAGGGCATATATTAAAATTGGCCGCAGCGCATTATACGCCCATAAATTCGCACGCAATTCCCACAGGCTTAATAGCCCCTGTAGCCAATACGCCTTTTGACTATACAAATGCGCGAGTGCTTAATAAAACCGATAAACTCGATCATAACTTTGTAACCGAACAAACACTTAACCTGCAAACCAATAAGCAACACGCTGAGCTTACAAGTGCTGATGAAAAGGTAATGCTGAGTGTGCTTTCTAACTACCCTGCCATTCAGGTGTATACAGGGCAGCATTTAAAAAGTCCTTTTAATGCACATGACGGTATTTGCCTAGAGCCGCAATTTTGCCCCGACAGCCCAAATACCCCACACTTCCCATTTAGCTATTTAACACCACAAGTGCCTTTGCAAACGCATATTAGTTACTGCTTAACTAACTTGAAATCTTAATAATAAACCTATCAAAAATAGCTATTTTAAGCGCTTAAAACCAAAAAAGGATCGCTATTAAGCGATCCTTTACGGGAGATTAAATGTTTTTTACTATTATAAATCGCTTACAAAGCTTTTAAGTTTTAACTCACGGTCAATTAATAATGGGTAATCGGTGCGCCCTTGCATTGGCCAATCGTTACGCCAAGTGCCTGCATCGCTTATACCCCAAAATGTTACGCGGCTTACTTTATCGTCATGCTTTTTAAGTATGTTAAATACGGCTTTATAACGCTCGCCCAACTGGGTATTTACTTCACTCGGTAAACCATTCGGGTATGGATTAAAGCGCTCTTGCAAGGCAATATCTAACGAAATGTCAGCGCCTTGTTCTTCACCTTCAGGGAACGGTAAAACCGAAATATCAAGCTCGGTTATCATTACATCAATACCTGTTGCTGCGTATGCCACAATAGAGTCTTCCATTAACGAAAGCTCTGGGTTATCAAGCGAATAATGCGCTTGCATACCAATACCATCTATTTCAATGCCTTTGCTTTGTAAATTTTTAATAAGCGCAATTGCACCGGCTCTTTTTTCTGGCTTATACAAGTTGTAGTCGTTGTAATACAGCTTGGCATTAGGCGCTGCCTGCTTAGCGTATTTAAACGCGTATTCTATAAAGTCGTCACCAATAATGGTGCTCCATTTAGATTCACGCAGTGTGCCGTCTTCGTTAAGTGCTTCGTTTACAACGTCCCATGCAAAAATACGGTTTTTATAACGCCCTGCAACAGCATTAATATGGTTTTGCATACGCTTAAGTAATGCGTCGCGGGTAAGCGGTTCGCCCTGCTCGTCTTCAAAAACCCAATCAGGCGTTTGCGAATGCCACACTAATGTATGCCCAACTAACTCTTGGTTGTTCTCTTGTGCGTACTTAACTAACGCATCAGCGGCTTCAAAATCATACGTTTCAAGCTCTGGGTGTATACGCTCCCACTTCATAGAATTTTCTGGCGTAAAGGTATTAAATTGCGCTTTAGCTACGTTTAAATCTTCAGGCAAAGCTCCTAATACTTGGTCGCGGCTAATTGCTGTACCAATTTTAAAATGATCTTTAAATTGCGCTTTAAGCGTTAATTGCTCCGGCGCTTTTTGTGCTTTTAGTGTCGGTTTACTTTGCTCTGCTGAGCCATTACAGCCAAGTGCAAGGCTCGACATTCCTAATAAAATAGCAATCGTTAGTTTATTTTTATGCATGATGTACCTGTTGTGTGTTTTTTAGTGTGCAAGGTAAACTTAACACCATATAGTCTTTTTGACAACAACGTTTTATTAAAATAGACTGAACAAAAATAACACAGTACACATTCCTTAATTGCATACCTAACTAGCAAGATAACTAGTAAATAAATTAGCAAGGACACACATGAAAAACACAACAAACACCTTATCACTAAAAGCCGCAGCCATTTTTGCATTAACGGTCGCATTAACTGCTGCATTAACTTCTGCATCACCTGTTAGCGCAGCAGATAAACCCAAGCAACTTACCTCATCTATAGTGAGCCAAAAAGACGCGCACATCACTCACTACGAAGGCGGTGATTTTCATACCTACTTTTATGGCGATACATCACTCACCAAAGGCGCTATTACCGGCGTCGCGGTTATTAAACCTAATAACGAAATACACCCTGCCCACCAGCATCCTGATGAAGAATACTTAATGATTCTTGAGGGCTCAGGCACCTGGACACTTAATGGTAAAAGCCAACCAGCACTCACCGGGGATATTTTATTTGCAGCCCCTAATGACCTACACGGCATTTATAACAACGGCGATGTGCCACTTAAGTTTGTGATAGTGAGGTATCAGGCTAAGTAATTTTGGATGGCTTTTTTCAGTTTTTAGTGAAATAGATTAAGTGAATTATGCACAAAGAGGTTAAGAGACGCTTCGCTTTTAGAGGAAAAAATAGCCTGATATAAGATCAGGCTATTTTTTAATTAAAACGAAATATCGTCATCTTTTACTTCTGGAGTTGACTGTCTGTACTGCGGTTGTTGAATTGGCGTTAAGAGTTTATCTATTCTAGTTTCATTTTCTAACACGTATTCAACCCCATCTTGCGTTAATTTATAGCCATACCACTCATTACCATTAAAATCTGAATCAAGTACTTTCTCAATTAAACGCATTCGTTCTAGTTTTATTAAAGCTATAGTACTTTTATGTGGCTCTGAACTATTAGACAAACTGAAAGCTGAAATACTGTCGTTGTCTGTTGCTGTTGAAAGTAAGTTGCAAAGAATAATGAGCATAGACTCTGTTACAACGTGTTGAGGGAGAGATTTTTTGTATTCAGTTGTACCAGCTGATTGACGTAGATCGTCTTTAAATTGGCTATGGAAACTACCTAACTTATCTATTTGCTTTAAAAACCTGGTACATGCTGAATTTACTGCCGATTCTAAATCATTATCTCTGCGAATAGGATCATAGTCGTTGATGTTTACACCCAATAAATCCGTCGGCATATAAAGCTCTTCATGCCTAGGCTTAAGAATAAAACAGCGCTCTTTGCCTAAGGCTCCAATAAATAATCCCAACTCAAATATTACGTTGTCTCGGACTGTAGGTTTAGGATTACTTCTCATTACAGTTAGATCTTCAGGGCAAAATATAAAAAGCGCAAAATCAACATTTTTTGCTTTATCGGTAAGTGATGTAAGAGTATCTCCACCTGAGTTAAATATCTTATCCCAAATTGTTACTTCAACTTTGCGGTCAAGACAAACATTACATGCACTAGCCACATCATAGCTTTCCGACGATGAACCAATAAATAGACGAGGTTTTTCCATGTTAATACAACCATTTTAAATAATTTATATCACGCTATACAGATACTTAATTTTGATGATTCGTATAGCTATTCATACAGAACTTATCTATCTCATTTAAGATATAAATAAATCCTGCTATTTATTCTTATATTAGTACAAAGTACTATAACGTATTGCTAGTTATAAGCTTTAAGTTATTTTTTCTTATCATGATGCTTTGAACTCGTCGGGCACTTCTCATTTTCTTCTCTTCGTGAAAATTTTCTAAAAAAAGCCGAGTATTTAAAAATATCCAGCTTTGATTACACTTTGCTTAACTTCATATGCAATCGTTTTATTAAAACGTCATCAAACAACCACAATAGGCAACGCTACTTAACTTGCTTCATTTTGAGTAAAACAATTAAAGCACACGCAAAAAAATAGTCTGTATAAAAATACAGACTATTTAATCTGGGGTTAATTACTTTTAGTTAAACTTATTATTCGACCAAGGTTACCGATACATCATCCACATAAAAGTCTGCAGTGAGTTCACTTGACTCAACATAAAGTAAAGCCGCACTTTCCTGCGTTGTAATTGAATGAGTATAAGTACCTGATAGCTGTACCCAGTCGCCTGCTGCAACGGTTGTAACAGGCGTAAGCTCAAGGTATTCAGTGCTAGTGTGCTCTATTTGTAGCGTTAGTTTTATATCTGGTGAAACGGTACTGGTATCGTCAGATAGCTTAACCCATGCAGATACGTTATAGGTTTTATCTGCTGTAAATAAGCCTTTTACATCCTTTTGTATGCCATTCCACGTTTCTGTTCGCCCTTGTACTAAAGCGCTATTATTGCCACTGTGGGCTTGGGTTGACTCTAAGGTTATGCTTGCACTTCCGCGCGCTTGCCATGAATCAAGTCCGGCTTCAAAGTCGCCATTAGTTAACAGTTCTGATGAAGGTGCTGGTTGACCTACTTCAATTAGCTCTTTTAATGCATTAGCAAATCCTTGTAAGGCAGGCTTTGCAGTAAAGTCATTAAAAAATAACAGTGGCCATTCTGTTGTTGGCTCTGGCCAGTTTTGTAACCAGCTATCCTCGTCAATTACGCCCCAAATAGTTATGCCACCGCGTTGATCTTCAGGTACAGTTTCTAGGTATGTTTTAACAATATCGTAGTAGTACTGCTTTTGTTCATCCGCTCTTTCACTGGTTAGGTAAGTGAGAGGAATGCCGCCTTCGTTGTTCATACGAACATCTAGCTCGGTAATTTTTACTTTAATTTTAGGGCGAATATCGACCACTTTTTGAAGGTGAGCCTGAATGGTTGAAATGTCAGGGCTGTTAAGTGAAATATGAGATTGAAACCCTATACCATCAATAGGCACGCCGTTGTTGTGAAAATCGTTAACCATAGCTATAACAGCATCTAATTTATCGGCATTCCAAATCAGGTTGTAATCGTTGTAGTATAAGTCTGCATCGGGGTCGGCCGCTCTTGCTGATTTATAGGCTAACGGTAAAAATTCGGCTCCTATATTTTCAAACCATACAGATTCGTCGGCGCTGTCGTTTGTGGTTTTTTCACCACGGTATTTGCCATTTTCCATAAACGCTTCGTTAACTACATCCCAACTCACTACGGTATCGTTATCGCCTTCTTCTTCAAAGTGAGTGGCAACTTGAGTGATGTGATTTTCCATCATGGTTATCCACGCGGCTTTATCACCTTGAAAACTCTGCATCCAAGGCGCAATTTGCGAGTGCCAAACAAAAACATGGCCATGCACGGTGAGTGAGTTGTCTTTGGCGTAGTTAACTAGCTCATCAGAATCATCGTAAAAAAATTCACCTTGGGTTGGTTGTAAATAGGTAGGCTTCATAATATTTTCAGCAGAGAGCTGATTAAAGTGTTGTTCAATAATAGTTTTAATCTCTGGTCTGTCTATTACGCTGTTACCAAAACCACCCGCTGGCACAGCCACACCAATATTAAAATTAGGTGCCAATGCTTTTAAACTTTGCGCTGTTACTTCGCTGTATTGAACATCAGGTATTTCTTCTGCTGGTACATCGTCTAAAATAAAGCCTGAAAATTCGTCTAGGTATATAGACTTGTTAATGTTCTCTTCTTTTGAAAAGTGAATTGCCAGCCTTACTAAAGAGTCAGCTTCGGCCGTTGCGGCTGTTAATGTTATTTTTTGCCACTCGCCTGTGAGTGTTTCTTTTACTAGGCTAAGTTGACCGTAATCTGGCGCAGGTGTTTGAATCCAAAAATCGGCACTGGTTCCCTCTTCACCTTTGGCCCAAACGCTAAACTCATAATTTTTACCACCGGTGATAGGAAGGTCTTCATAAGCTATTTCAATTCCCCACGGGTTGTCACCCAGTGTATTAACGCTCACCTCAACTGCTTTTGTGCCTTGGTAAGTATTAACGCCTTCTTCGGATTCTATTACTTCTATAGTAGAAGTTGCGCTTGATTCTTGTGCTGGCCTAAATACCCAATTTCCGACAGGTGTTGTTTGCCCTGCAGTGTCTTCTTCAAACCCGCCATTTGTTATTTCAGCTGCTATTGGCGCTTCAGGCTCTGGAGTATCAGGGGCTACTACTTCCGGTATGGGTTCAGGCACCGGTGTATCTTTATTACTCCCCCCGCACGCCATTAAAAGTAACACTAAAGTCACTAATCCGGTGTTACGAAAAATCGATTTATTCATTTTTTATTCCTTAGACTAAAGCAATAAATGAGTCGTTTTTAAACTAGGCGCAGTAAAGCCATTTAATTGAATAAAATATGATAAGAGTATTTATACTGCATCATCAATATCTATTATTCAATATGACTACAACTAATTAGGAAAACAAACAGTCATTTATATTTATTATTTTAATATCTCTTCAAACGTTAATATTTACCTTGTACAAGGCTGCAAATATAAACTTAAAATCATCGAGTTATAGTTAAGGCTTAAATTAAATTTTTATTGTTCTATATCGTGTGTGTGAATATACAATCATTAAATTAACCTAAAACCAACATTGTTATAGTCTATTTAACAATAAGGATCAAGGTTAAAATTAAACCCGCTTCATATTGCGTTTTCTTTGAGTATGCTTTGAGTTTGAGAGAAATAATTAAATAGAAGGTATAAGTGATATTTGCGCTTGTATTACTTAGGTAAGTTCAAGGTTTGCCAGTTCATCGCTTAGTAAAGTGACTTTTATTTGCCCCTATATGGAAATTTCCAAACAAAAAAAGCCGAGTATTTAAAAATAGCCGGCTTTGACTACACAATGCGATTTACTGAACTACATCAGCAATTGTTTTAATAACTGCCTTAGGGTTTAAATTACGATCCCATAATAATGGGTAGTTTGTTCTGTTTGGGATTGGGTAGTCGTTTTTCCACGACATACCATCGTGTAATCCCCAAAAGGTTACGCGGTCTATCTTGTCGCGTTTTGCGTAAAACAGTTCAAACAAGGCTTTATAACGGACGTTTAATTGCGCCTCTACGTCGCTAGGTAAACCATTTTTGTAAGGGTCAAGGTAGGTTTCAAACTCTTCTAACTGAAACTGTGGCTTCATCATATCGGTGCCGGTAATCTGCCCTTCTTTTGTTAAAGGCAGCACATCTATATCAAGCTCGGTGATCATCACTTTTATACCCAGCGCGGCATATGCATCGATGGCTTGTTCAATGTATTGCATTTTAGGAAAGTTAAGCCCCCAATGCGCTTGTATGCCAATGCCATCAATGCGGATACCTTCTTTTTGCAGCATTTTGATCATACGTATAATGCCGTCTCTTTTTTCTGGTCGCCATGCATTAAAGTCGTTGTAGTAAAGTTCGGTATTAGGTGAATACTGCTGAGCGTATTTAAACGCGGCTTTTACCATTGTATCGCCATCGCCTACGCGGTTAACCCATACAGTTGGTCGATAAGAGCCGTCATCAGCAATGACTTCGTTAACTACATCCCACGCATCTACTTTGTTTTTATAGCGCCCTGCTACCAGCTCTATGTGTTTGCGCATTTGCTCTAACTGCTCTGCTGGGGTATTTGGCTCATTTTTGCTATTTGTAAAAAACCAGTCAGGCGTTTGGTTATGCCACACTAAGGTATGGGCTACGGTAAACATGTTATTTTGCTTGGCAAAATCTATAAACGCATCTGCACCACTAAAATTGACCTTACCTTGCTGTGGGTAAATTACTTCTGCTTTCATAGCGTTTTCAAGGGTGACTGTATTAAATTGCTTAGCAATAATTGACTGCGCGGCTGCGTTTTTGCCTGTCACTATATCTTGATTTACAGCAACCCCCATTTTAAATGAGTCTGCAAAGGTGTTTTTAAGGGCTGGGGCTTGGTCTTGGTCTTGTGCAGCGTTTACGCTTAAAGACCCTGCAAGTAAAAGCAGGCCGAGTGTGTGTTTTTTATGCATGTGTGTGCTCCGTTGAATCGTTATTATTTTCAATAAATATCATACAACGAAAAAAATAAATGATATAGTCAAAATGACCATTAATTATAAATTAAACAAACCTGAGTAAACGTCCATGCTAAAAACACACAAAAAAACACTAAGCTTAGTTGTATTAATGCTCTGTTTTAATAAAGCAGCGCTGGCACAACAACTTGAAAATACACCTTTGTTAAACGCTGTAAACAGCCAAAGCAATGAGCAGTCACCATTAATAAAAGGCGTTAAGCCCACACTTGTTAGTGACGAGTTTTTGTTTTTAGAAGGGCCTACGTGGTCAAGCAAAGACAATGCGTTTTATTTTTCTGAAATGAATTTTGCAAGCTCGCAAGCACTCGGCCCCGATTCAACCATTTATAAATTAGTGCTGCCCAATATCCTTACCACTTATTTAAAGCACAGTGGTACAAATGGCCTGTATGCAAAAAACGGTAGCCTCTATACGCTTAACCACAGTACGCAGTCGCTTTCTAAAATTAATATAAAAAGTAAAACTAATACCGTAATAGTTAGCGAGTTTGATGGGCTGAGCTTTAGCTCGCCAAACGATATGACTATGCATAAAAATGGCGACATATTTTTTACCGATCCTAATTGGCAACTAGGCGAACGCACTCAACAAATGCCTTATACCGGTGTGTATAAGTTAAGTAATACAGGCGTACTTAGTTTAATTGACGCTACTCTTGAAAAACCCAACGGTGTTGCACTATCCCCAGAGCAACATACCCTTTATGTTGGCGACTTTAGTAACCGTGTAAGTAAATACACTATTGATAAAAACGGTGAGATTTCACCGCGCGAAGACTTTATTAAAATAACCTCGCCAGATGGTATAAAAGTAGACTCTGCTGGCAATATTTACGTAAGTAGCCACAGCAAAGGCGTTATTAATATTTACACGCCAAGTGGCGCGTTTATCGATAAAATTGAACTTGGCCCTAATGTAACCAACCTTGCGTTTGGTGGTAAAAATCGCAAAACATTATTAATAACCACCGCTAAGGGCTTGTTTACACTTGATGTAAAAGTAGCGGGTTTGGCTAATTAGCTAAATTAGTTAAGCAACTTATTAAAGATAAAAGTTAGCTTACTCGTTATACATAAAAAACCGGTGTAACTTGGTTACACCGGTTTTTTGCTGCCTAAGCTTTTGCTACTTAGGCTTTTGCTGCTTAGGTATTGTTATTTTAATTAAACGTGTTGTTGTAAAACTTAAAGTTACCCGATACATGCAGCATAGCTAACATATATAACGAACCATTGTAGTAACGGTAGTCACCCGTTGGTTGCGATAAAGACCAAAAGTCGTTAAAAAACTCATTTGCTTGCCCAGTGTTTGTTGAAGCAAGTAACGCTACTGCATTTGCTGCTTTTTGACCTTCGCCTGCGCAGCCTTTGTTTTGCGCTCCACCGTACGAATACACTTGCTCGTAACAGTTTTTACTGTTGTTTGTTTTTGCATAACTTAAAAAGCCAAGTGCTTTATTAACTGCATTTTTATGCCACACCTGAGCACCCATTAAGTGCGCGTCTAAGCCCACATTCATAATTACGCGCCATGCATCAAACTCATACCATTGACCTGGGTTTGCTTGGCCGTTAAAAATGTAACCAATAACAGGGCTGCCATCTAAGCGCGATAAAAATGTAGGTAAGTTCCAATGCGGATTATCATTCACTTTTGTAAAATGGTTTTTAAGTAAGGTTCTACTTTTTGTAGCCACTTGTCGCCAGTAATTTTTGTCGGCTTGATTAGTCACGTTATTTGCAAAGTAGTCGTAAAACGCAGGTATATGGTAAGAAGGGTCTGTTAGGTTATCAATGTAAGGTGAAAAACGGATTATTTGGTTTTGCATCAGCTTGTTTTTAATTGTGTTTAACATGGTAATGGCATCAGCATAATAATCAAATTCGCCCGAATTACCCCAACGGGCTGACGCATTAAGTAGTGCGAACGCAAAGTACTCTTCGCCATCCGGAGCCGGACCTTCATCTACTTTATAAACAAAGCCGTTTTGATTAAGCTTTAGTTTCCACGCATAAACGCCTTGTTTTTTTACATCAGGGTGATTGTCTGGATTTTTTTGATACGCTTTAGCAAAGCGCCATAGGTTATCAAATTCTTCTTGCTTGTAGAGCATAACAGCAGCAGTCATTCCCCACGATTGCCCTTCTGTTCTTATATCATCACCTTCGTCTGGGTTAATTGCTTTTATGTAGTGTGCTTTATAAACACCGTTTTCGGTGTACGGGTAGTAAAGTTGTTGAGTGTTGTTATAGCCAAACATATTGTCAAAAGTACTATTCACCTTTTGCTGTATATTTGTTTTACCCATTTCTTGTGCGAGGTTACGGTATGTCACTGAACTGTCGGCGCCTACACTCGATGGGTTATTATTAAATGCAGCAAGTGATTGATAGCTTATTAGTGTTAACAATAAAGTTGTTATTTTAAAAAATACTTTCATGTTTATCCTCTTTATTTGAATTATATCAGCGTGCAAATTTAATATAGTCTTTTTGACCATTTGATCAAGCAATTCTCAAAGCTATTTGTTTATTTTATGAACTAAGTTAAATGAGTGAGGTGTTTACACAGTGCCTAAAATGCAAAAGGCCGCTTAAAAAAGCGGCCTTAGTGATGTAAATAATATTAAAAAGTACATTTATGAGTTATTCATTAATTACTGCTTTTTAACCCTTTACCTGTTGCAGCCCAATAAATACCGCCATAAATATGCTCGGTTAAAAACTCACTGCTATACACCGCATTAGTATGTCCAAGAGCGGTATAAAATGATCGGCCGCCATCGTAATTGTGATGCCACGAAATAGGATGAAACGATCCCATGCCTGAGCCTGTTTTGTTATTACCCCAATCGGCAGTTGGGTTGTAAGTTTGCTCATCAACCGTGAGTAAGTAGTTTAACTTAGTAAGCTCTGGCCCAAACTCGTACCACTCGTCAGTCCAAAGCATTTCCTGCGGCATATGGTTTAAGCCTATAAAGTTAGTATTAGGCACTTTGCTTAATACACCGGTTTGAATAACAGGATGAATGTTAAAGGTGCGCCCCACCAGCTTTTGATACCACGGCCAATCGTATTCGGTGTCTGATGCGCTATGAATACCCACAAAGCCTTTACCTGCTTTTACAAATCGTTCAAGCGCGGCTTGCTCTTTTGGGTTTAAAATATCGCCTGTGGTTGATAAAAACACTACTACATCAACATTTTTTAAGTAGTCGTCGTTAAAATAATGGCTTTCTTCGTGCCAAATTAAATTAAAAAAGTGCTTATCGGCTAAGCGTTCTAGCGCTTTAACGCCTTCGGTTTGCGACTTATGGTGCCACCCTGCAGTTTTTGTAAATAGCAGTACATTAAATTGCTTTTTAGGGAGAGTATCAAACCCTGTAGCATGACTTTTTTGCACTGTTGCCGTACTCAGCGCCAATACAAAAAAGCTTAATAGCCAACCTTTATATGCGAATCTAGGTAAAGAAAAAAACATAGTATTCCTATTTAAAATGAACAAACATATTGGCTGTTAGCCGCCCTGTTTGTGGACACGGTGAAATATCGGTAGCCGTATTAAGCAAACTTGTATGCAGCAAATATCCAGGAAACACAAGAAGCCTATTTGGCTTGTATGCTATGTGCTTGTAGCACTCAAATTCACTATGCTGCGTGCTGCAGTAACTAGGTTTTACATTACTGTGTTCAAGGTAGTGTTGAGCATGCGTTAAATACGTGTTTTTGCGCTTTGTGCTTATTGTTTCAAACCCTGTTTTTTTATGCCTAAAGAACCCCGTTCCGCCGTGCGCTCCCTCCCCAAGGTAATGAATAATCGCAATTAAGTTAGGATCGTTTGTATCAAAGTGTGGCAAGGTTTGTATTGGTGATAGCTGCTGCTCCGTTTTAGTAATTAACGATAAGGTATTATCTTTTGGGTATGGGGTAAGTGTTTGCCCAATATTAAATACGTTATAAAACCCCTGTATAAGCGGTTTTAAATAATCAACCACACATTGCTTTGGCAGCGGCATGCGTAAACCTGGGTATTGAGTGAGTTCGTCGGGTTTAAACTCTCCCTGATTTTGCGCATGATTTTCATCACTTTCATCAGCACTTTGCGCTAATTTTATAAGTTTTTGCGGCTCACTAAGGTAGTCGTCAATTATAATAATTGGCGTTTGCTCTTGCCCTATAAACTCATATTGCGGCTGTAAGTTATTGCCAAGTGTTAGCATAAAACTTACTTAGCCTTGCAATAATGATTAATAAAATCAATGTGGCTCGGTAAGCTATTTGCCTTTTTAGCTGCATGATTTTTTATTGATTCTAAAAAGCGCTTTAGCTCATCATCGCTCATGCTATCTACAATGGGGTGATAATTTTGCGGCACTATCCCTTGCCCTAACATCACTTGTAACCACGATGCTTCGCCAAATAGCTCTTGCTCTGCTTTATAAACATGCCCACTTTGCTTAAATAGCTCAAGGCGTTTAGCAAGCGACTCTGGTATTGGCATGTTTTTACAGTAACGCCAAAAGTCGCTGTCGGTGCGCTGTGTTACATGGTAATGCAGCACAATAAAGTCGCGGATATTTTCCGCCTCAAAGCGCATTTTGTTATTAAAGTCATCTTGATAGCACGACTCAATTGCTTTGGTTGGCATGTTTTGCATTAATCTAATAATGCTTTGCTGAATTAAATGAATACTGGTTGATTCAAGCGGCTCTATAAAACCACTGGCTAAGCCAATAGCCACACAGTTTTTGTTCCAATGTTTACGTCGTGTACCGGTGCGATATTTTATAACGCGCGGCTCATTAATGGGTTTGCCTTCTACGTTATTAAGGAGCGCTGCTTTTGCCTCTTCATCGCTCATGTATTTACTACAAAATACTAAGCCATTACCACGGCGGCTTTGCAGTGGTATTTGCCACTGCCAACCACATTTATGCGCCATGGCGCGTGTGTATGGCACTATTGGACTTACTAATTCAGTTTGTACTGCTACTGCGCTGTCGCACGGCAGCCAATGGCTCCAATCTTCGTATCCGGTGTGTAGCGCTTGCTCTATTAATAAGCCTTTAAAGCCGGTGCAATCTATAAATAAATCGCCCTCAATAATTTGCCCATCACCCAAAGTAAGCGATTTTATAAAGCCATTAGAGGGCTCTAAGTTAACTTTGCTTATCATGCCTTCTATACGTTTAGCGCCGTTTTGCTGTGCAAAATTTCGTAAAAACTTAGCGTACAAACCGGCATCTAACTGATAAGCATGATTACGGTCTTGATTCGGCACTACGGCAAATTTACCTAAACGGCTTGCTACGTGCTCTGTGCAATAGTCGCCAATATCGGCTGCTACACCTTGCTGCATGCCTTTAAGCCAAAAATGCTGAAAACCCGCAGCCCAACAGCCTTGCCCCACATAACCAAACGAGTGAAAGTAGCTTTGTTGGTTTTGTTTCCAGCCCTCAAACGATATGCCTAATTTAAAGGTGGCGTTGGTGGCTGCCATAAATTCTGATTCACTAATTTTTAGTAAATCATGAAATATATGCAGCGTAGGGATAGTTGACTCACCGACTCCTACGGTCGGTATTAAATCAGATTCAACTAAGCACACTTCAATATTTTTACCTAGCAGCTTTGCCATTGCAGCGCTGCACATCCAACCGGCGGTGCCGCCACCTGCTATTACGATTTTTTTAATTGCATTTTGATTCATATTTCAAACCTTACAAGTACGCTTAGCGTCTTAATTTATTTTGTAATTCGGCTCTTAATTTACGCGCTGTAAGCTCATCCATTGGCTTTGCTAAAATAGACTGTGCAGGCGTTGATATGTGGGTAAATTCGTTATCGGCAAATACGTAGTAATTAAACAAACGTTGCCATGCTGCGCGCTCATGCTTTGGTAAATTACGTATGTTTAAAATAGCAAGGTGCAGTGCATTAGTCGGTTGACCATAAACCGCTGGCGTATTTTTAAACCAATAATTAAACAGAATATTTAAACTGCCAAGTCCCTCTACTTGGTGCCACCACATACTGGGTAAAATAAGTGCATCGCCCGCCTCTAAGTCAACGGTAATTGCCGCTTTTATTGCCTGTTCAAACTTAGGAAACTGCTTAAAGTTAGGTGCAGTTGTGGTGGTTAAACTTATAGGCTGACCACCTGGTGCTTTATCAAGCGGGCCTACATATAAATTATCGATTTGATCGGGGGGAAATAAAGTAAAACGCCTTTTACCTGCAACGCAACACGCTAAATTTTGCGCTACGTCGTAATGTGCTGGCACGGTAACCTTACCGCCTGCCCACACATTAAATAAACAGCCTTCGCTTAACGCATTAACGTGGCAGTGATCAACCAAAGAAGGTAAGCATTGTGCAATGCTAGTAGAGCCAATGTATAGCGTATCTGCGTGTGGGTTATTTGCAGTTTGCGTTATTTGCTCAAGCGCGTTAATAAATGGCGCTTGCTGATTAGTAAAGTTAAAACCGCTCATATCAGGGTTATACCCTACAACCCCATTTTGACTGGCGGCTATTGTGCAGGTATTAACTAAAAAACCTTCGTAAAACGGCGTTAAATAATCAATTGCTGCAGCATCAGATTTTTTAGCAGCAATAACTAGGGGCCATTCGCTTACAAACCCTTTTAGTACAATAGGCACAGGCGAGTTTAAAAGCTCCCTTGGTAACGTACTGGGAGTTAAACCACTGAGCGATTGAATTTCATTTACTAAATTTGCCATAGTTAAGCACTTACATCGCTTGCTTTTGTAGCATAAGTTGCTCGTTTTTAAGCGCCACTAAATCACGTACATGTACTTGCGATGCAATGACCATATATATACACGCTAAATACCCTTGTGAGTGAAGCTCTGCAATTGCCTCGCTACCTAGCTGGTTTAGCGAGTCTTCGTTTATGGTATAAAAACCGAGTAAGTTATGTTTAAGCCCGTTTACTAAATCAAGTTCTAGCGATACCGACTCAAGCAAACTATGTTTAATTAAGGTTTTAATAAAAGGCTGATTTTCTTGAAGGCCATGATGAAGGCTGTCGAGCACGTTTATTATATTTTCGAGGTAATCACTATTTCCGCCGTGTTCTAAAAAGAGGCTAATACCCTGCTTTGTTGACACTTTTGGTGAGTCTAAATCAATACTAAGCATGCGCTCTTGCGTTGCTACACCGTTTTGCATTGTATTTTGAGTCGCAATAGCAAAAGGCAGTCGCTGCATGCTGAGCGGAATGTAGTGTGCTTGCCATTGTTGGTTTACTAAAAATAAGTTTTCGTCTTTGTTTATGCCGTATAAACACACCGGCGAAAATGTATTTGTTGCGTCATCTTTGGTAAAAAATATTGGGTAATGTGCTTGAGCGACTCTAAATTCGCTTACAAATGTTTCGCTGTACCAAACCCCGTCACCTAAGTGTGTGCCGCGTGCAGGGTTTATTTTTAAATGCTGATGCTCAACATTATTTAATAATGCATGATTGGCCATGGATTGTGTGCTCCAATTATTGTTATGTGCCTTTACTTACTACTACGCATACCTACTGCTGTGAAGTGAATGTAACAAATAAGTTAAATTCACATTGACTATAACAGGTGGGTATTATTATTACTAGATTAAAAAGAGCAAAAAAAAGCCGCATAATGCGGCTTTAAATAGGTAGATAATATTTATTAAAAATTATAACGAACACCTAAACCGTAGCGAGAGCCTGTTTGAGTGATGTTATAAATCAGCTCTTGCTTGCGCCCGTACGATGTTACGTACTCGTCAGTAATATTTATACCTTCAATAAATACGGTAAGCCCTTCTACTGCGGGTACTTCGTAACTTACGTTAAAGTCTATTTGGTAATATTCATCGGTATAAATTGGCGCAGTTAAATCGCCATTTACACGGCGCTCATTTAAAAACGAGTCGCGCCAGTTATATGCAATACGTGCTTGTAAGCCTTCTTTATCGTAAAAGAACACCACGTTTGCCGTATCACTTAACCCTACAAGTGCTTCTGTATCCTCTAATGAGTCGTTGTCGTATTCAAGTCCTGAGTCAACCATGGTGTAGTTAAAAATACCGCCAAAGCCTGACTCACCAAATAAGTGCTGAATATTAAATTCAAAGCCATCAATGGTGTATTCTTGGTCGCCATTTACAGGCACGTTTATTCTAAAGTTTACAGGTTCATCTGTTGCTGGGTCACCAACAATTGTGCCGCCGTCTAACTCGCCATTTTCATCAAAATTAGGCTGTACATTTGGATCATCAGCAAAGTTTTCAAAAATATATGTTCGAATAGCTAAGTTAGAAGCATCAGCACCAAGTGCACTTTGTGCTGCTTTGAACTTCTCACCGTTTAAAGGATCGGCAAGATTAAAAATATCCGAATCTATTGTGCCTGTTGTGATCCAATTGGTTACGTCTTTTTTAAAGTAACCAAACGAAATATAGCTACCTTCGCCGTAATACCATTCACTTGATAAGTCGTAGTTAATTGATTCAAGTGGTTTGAGTCCTGGATTACCAGAGCCACCCGAATAACCACTTAAACTACCGCCGGTATTAATAGTTGTTCCGCCTTGTAGCTGACCATAACCCGCTCTTGAAATAGTTTTGCTCGCCGCTGCGCGGATCATTACATCTTCAACTACTTCAATATTAAAGTTAATATTTGGCAGAAACTGGCTGTAGTCTGCCGATTGGCTTAGCGTTTCAATACCGGTAACACCCGTTACTGATGTGGCTGTATCTTCGTTCCATTCTACGCTGCTATAACCGGGTGCTGTTGCTTTAGAAAATACGTCTGTTTTTTCGTAGCGTAAGCCAATTTGTAGGTCGAAGAACATGCCGCTCAATTCGCCTTTATAATTTACTTGTGCAAAAGCAGACTGCGTTTTTTCTTCAGTAAAGCGGTTTGTTGCTGCATCCCAATCGGTTGAAGCACAAAATTGTCCTTCGCCATTTGGACCTGCCGCTGCGCCAGCCGCTGCTTTACAATCACCGTAAAGGTTATCTACGTTAGCAACAGGGTCAGCAAACTCGGCAGCATTTACAATCGCATCAAAGTCGGCAAAAAAGATTGTATTAAATAAATCGTATTCGCCTTGTGTTGCAGTGCCTTCAAAGTTACCCGCTTTAGCTTGAAACTTATCTAAAATAGTATCTTGGCGCCAATCAATATCAGCAAAGTCGCCCTCAACACCAACACCACCCCAATCTGGGCGTTGTACTTGGGTATGACGATAATGGTTATTTACTTTGTTAACCGCAACACCAAAGTCGATGCTTAGGTTGTCGTCAATGTAGTAGTCACCTGAGATTTGTGTTTGATCGATTTCTGAATCGTATTTATCATTTGCAAACCAGCTACCCGATAAGCGCATAGTGCTTGGGTTAAAGTTTTCGATGTTACCAATTGCAATACCGGGTAAATCGCCAGTTAAATCAAGCCCAGAGCGCGTACGTGTGTACGAAGGCAACTGAATATTGTTACGCGTACCGTGGCGTGGATCGGTTGCTTTCATAGAGGCTTTTGAACTGTGATGATCAAACTCTAGGTTAAGTTGATCCGACACTGCCCACTCTAGGTTAAAGCCTAATGAATCTGTTTTTTCTTCGCGGCCCCAAGAACCTACAGTAAGCGACGTATCGCGGTAGTCGGCATCACTTTGAATGTCATAAATTTCTGAGTAAATAAGTGGGTACGCGTTAGGCTCGCCCGCCCAAACAGATTCACTTCTGTCGCCAGCGTAGTTAAACCAAACTGAGGCATCAGTGTGCTGCTCTTCAACGGTTGTTTTAAAGCCGGTGTAATCAAGGGTTGCTGTAATGTTTTCAACAGGTTGATATTGAAATACCAACTGACCATTTACACGTTCACGTTGACGTTCTTCAAACACATAACGTGGTTGTTGCGGGTTTGAATAAATACCTGATGTAGGTCTGTTTGTTCCGCCTTCTGCTCCTGCAGGTACGCCGCCCCATCCTGTATTTGTGTAATCAGATGCTCTGTAACCTTGATCTTGAATAAACTGTTGCATACCGCTTTCACGGTCTTGGTAACTACCCGATATCGAGATACCAAACTTGTCATCCCCAAATGTTTGCGAATATAAACCGCTTACCTCTGGTGTAATGCTGCCCTCATCGGTTGATTGATCGTCTACGGCTTTTACGCCAAACGATGCTTTTATACCTGGGCTATTTAAGGGTCTGTTTGTTGTTAAGTTTATAGTTGCGCCAATGCCACCTGAGGTAACACTTGCGTCTGATGTTTTATAAACTTGCACACCCGATACGCTTTCAGATGCGACATTTGCAAAATCAAATGTGCGGTCACCTGTTGTATTAGGAAGCTGGCGGCCATTAATAGTAATTAAGTTATTAGCAGGACCAAATCCACGGACTGTTACGCGGCTACCTTCACCGCCGGCTCTATCAATTGATACGCCGGTAATACGTTGTAGCGATTCAGCAAGATTGGTATCAGGAAATTTCCCCATATCCTCAGCCGAAATTGCATCGACAATACCAGAAGAATCGCGTTTAACATCCATAGAGCGTTGCAATGAACCTCTAATGCCGGTTACTTGTATTATTTCTACATCTTCATCGACAACGGTTTCTGCAGCGTAGCTTTGGTGAGGAAGCGTAACCGACCCTATTGCAGCGAGTATGGCTGTTGAAATTATCTTTTTCTTAAACATCATGATGCCCTTTTTCTTATTTAATTATTATTGACGTACTGCAAGACTTTAAGAATTACTCGAAACATAATTGTAAACTATTTGTTTCATTTTACGGTCAATAAATAATTATTGTGTGTGTATGTTTTAAACGTTTTACAAAGACCACAACCAGTTTTAAACATGTGCTACTTAACTAAAAAACATTAAATATCATCAAGTTTATGCTAATTCTTTGTGCTAATTTTTTACTTTAAAATATTTTCATTTTGTCATATGTCCTCAGCTTCCTCTTAAATCGACCATTAACAAAATAAATTAATGGTCATATTGACTATATCTTTTTTGTGCAAATAAAAGGCGTTGCAGTGCTCACGCAGATAATTTGCATTGTTTATAACTATTTTTATTAAGCGTGTTCATATGGGCTTATTGTTTGGATTTTTCCGTTTTCGTCGTGCTCAAGCTTAGCCATTTTCATACTGCGTAAATGGGTTTGCCCGCTCGATAACGTACTGTCGTGATAAAATAAAAACCAATCACCATTGTGCTTAACAATTGAGTGGTGCGTGGTCCAACCCAGTACTGGGTTTAAAATAACGCCCTGATAGGTAAATGGTCCGTACGGATTATCGCCCGTTGCATAGACAATTTTGTGTGTATCACCCGTTGAATACGAAAAATAATAAACACCGTTGTGTTTGTGTACCCATGGGCCTTCAAAAAAGCGGCGGTTGTTATCGCATACTGTAATTGGTAAGCCACTCTCATCAAGTACAACAACCTCTTTTACGTCTTCGCTTAGGCTGATCATATCTTCCGATAATTTTGCAACGCGTGCTGGAATTGCAGCTTCACCATTTTTTGGATATGTACTTTCTTTGTTAAATTCGCTCGTTTGCCAATTTTGTAATTGGCCGCCCCACAAGCCACCAAAATACAAATAATAACTTGAGTCGTCGTCTTCAAATACAGCAGGGTCGATACTAAACGTGCCTTGAATGTAATCGTCTTCTGCTTTAAAAGGCCCTGTTGGGCTGTCACTTTTTGCAACGCCAATTCTAAAAATACCTTGCTGATCGCGTGCCGGAAAATAAAGGTAATACTGACCAAGTTTATGCGCTGCATCGGGTGCCCACATTTGCTTGCTTGCCCATTTTACGTCGTCTACACAAAGTGCTACGCCATGGTCTATGGCTTTGCCCGTGCTTTCGTCCAGCGAAAACACATGGTAGTCGCGCATTGCAAAGTGGTCGCCGTTATCATTAATTTCATTTTTTGATTCAATGTCGTGCGACGGGTAAATATACACTGTGCCGTTAAACACATGCGCTGACGGATCGGCGGTATACATGTGATCAACTAATACATTGTGATTTTGTATTAACGAGTTGGCTCGTTGTAAGTCTTTTAACTGTTTAAGTTCAGCGTCACTTAATCCATTAGATGGGGGTGCTGCTTGCGCTGTATTTTGCATTTTTACTCCTAGTATTGCCTGCCCAATTTACACTTTTAAAAGGTGAAAAATGGACTGCTAAATTAGTTTATGGTTTTGTTATCAGCCAGCTTCGTTTGAATGCGCTTTACTTCAGGCTCGGTAAGTTTGTAACGTGTTATAAAAATTAAACATGCCACGGTACAAATTACTGGAATACCAGCAAAGGCGAGTAAAATGCCTGATAACGTGTGTTCTGATTGCTCTTGATTAGGCACATATGCATAGCCAGATAATATCCACCCTGCAATAGCACCGCCAATTGCAAAGCCTAGTTTTATTGCTAATAAATGACCCGAAAACGTAACTGCCGTTAATCTGCGGCCAATTTTTAATGCGCCGTAGTCAACCGTATCAGCCACCATCGAAAACATAATTGGGGTAATAATCATGTGGGCAAAGTTAGCAATAAAGTACACAATAAAAATGGTGACTATAGCGTCGCTCTCAAGTACGTAAAACATGCTGTGAGAAATAATTACGACCACTAAAGCGACAATGAAAAGTGTTTTCTTTTCAATAAATTTGGTTAAAAAGTTAGTAGATATAGCACCCAATACTGAGCCAATTGCTGAGAGTGTTAAAAAGTTAGAAGTAAGCGAGGCTTCTCCTACGTAGTACTTAATATAATGCGGTGCGACTGAGGCTCTAACGCCAATTAAGATTAATGTTGCTAGGCTTATAACGGCTATAACAACCCATTGATCGTTTTTAAATAGGCTTAAAAACTCAAGAAAGGCATTCTTTTTACTTTGCGCGGGTTTAACTTGTTTGGTTTCTTTGGTCATTTTAAAACACAGTAAAAAACACGCTGCGGCAAGTCCGCCTAAAAACACCATTGCTAGCGGGTAACCTACTACATCGTTGCCGTCGCCAAAAAAGGCAACCAGCTTAGGCAGTGCCCATACAATTACAAGCAGTGCTGCCATTGCCATTGCAAATCGGTATGACTGTAGCGATGCGCGCTCTTTAGGATCGTTTGTCATTACTGCGCCAAGTGCACCGTACGGTATATTAATGGCGGTATAACACGTCATTAATAGCCCGTAAGTTAAGTAGGCATATATAAGTTTGCCCGTAGAATCAAAATCTGGGGTTATAAATGCTAAGCAAGCAAACACACCGTACGGAACAGCTAAAAATAATATGTAAGGGCGGTAAGAACCCCAACGGCTGCGAGTTCTATCGGCAATGCTGCCCATTATTGGATCGGTAATACCATCAAATAAACGAACCGCTAATAATAAGGTACCCGCAGCAGCTGCAGATAAACCGTAAACATCGGTATAAAATATCAACATAAAGTTAGCGACCATTTGAAATACAATATTACTGGCTGTATCACCTAGGCCGTACCCTATTTTTTCTTTAATTGTGAGTGTGTGTTTTGTGTTGTTCATGTGTGCTCAATTTTCAATGCAAATCGATATAGTCAAAAATACTATATGCATTTTTAGCGCATGTAAACATTTATGTTACATTTTTAATCAACTGGTAATTTATTTAATACATGACGCTAATTTGGCGTTAAATTTACTAACATACAAAGGTATTATTCGTTCGATAAAAAACCAATACCAAACCAAAGTCGAATATCGCCGTTAATGCGTAAAAACAGGGACAGTGTATAAAGTGATTAATTAAATAGATGTGATTGTTTTAGATAGGATTTATAAATGTTTTTTATTTGCGCTTTAAGCGCCTTTTATATACTCTTAATAGTCTTTATAACAATATGTATGTATAGCATTGGCTGAGTAATTTATGCACCATAAAACATCAAATATTTCTAACAATATTGACGAAGAATCGATTCCTGATGACTGCATTAGTAATCTAACCGTAGATAATATTGTATTTGCTATCCATGAAGGTAAGTTAAAAGTGCTGCTGGTTAAATATAATCGCGGCCTTGCAACAAGCCAATGGGGTTTAATTGGTCATTGGGTTCGTAAAGACGAAAACTTAGACCTTGCAGCTCTGCGTGTTGTTAAAAGTACCACCGGTGTTGAAAACCTTTATTTAGATCAGTTAGGTGCATTTGGTAACGTAGACCGCTACCCCGCTAGGCGTATTATTACTATTGTTTACTACTCGCTCGTGCGCTTTGAAGAAACCAATCTTGTGAGTGGCGATAACGCTGTAGAATGTGAATGGTTTGATGTAAATAACGTCCCTAGTTTAATGTTTGACCACGCCGACATTTTAAAAAGTGGCCTTGATTACTTACGTTATAAAGTAAGGCACGAGCCTATCGGTTTTAGCTTACTCCCAGAAAAATTCACCCTGCTTGAGCTACAAGGAATTTACGAGTCGATTTTAAATAAGTCACTCGATAAGCCTAACTTCAGACGTAAGTTTCAAAAAATGAACTTATTAATAAACTGCAAAGAAAAACAAACCAACGTAGCCCACAGAGCTGCTACTTTGTACCGTTTTGACATAAACGTATATGAAAAATTAAGAGAGTTTGGTTTTACATTTGAGTTTTAAATATTCAAAAACATTATTAGATTAAAGTTTGGTCTTTAAGGCCAAACAGCATGCTGCTAAAGTGTATGTGTTACTTATAATTCGCCCGCATTATTAATACACACTAATCAAAAAGGAGCTTTTTACTTGAAACTTACGCCGCCCTGGGCAACCACTCCCTTTTTCATCAGCACGTTGCGTGCACCCTTAATCGCCATCTGCGCGAGAATCACGGTTATTTAAATAAAATACTCCCCTATACTTTGGGAAACTAACTAATTAGGTTTATTACATGTTTGATCACGTAAAAAGAGATTGGCTCTCTAATGTTCGTGGTGATGTGCTTGCTGGTATTGTTGTGGCACTTGCCCTAATACCTGAAGCGATTGCCTTTTCTATTATTGCGGGTGTTGATCCTAAAGTGGGTTTATACGCCTCATTTTGTATCGCCGTTATTATTGCCTTTGTAGGCGGACGCCCTGGCATGATATCGGCTGCTACCGGTGCAATGGCGCTGTTAATGGTAACGCTAGTTAAAGATCATGGTCTGGAATACTTACTGGTTGCTACCTTACTTACTGGTGTACTACAAATATTTGCAGGCTTTTTAAAGCTTGGTGAGTTAATGCGGTTTGTATCGCGCTCTGTTGTTACAGGGTTTGTAAACGCACTGGCAATTTTAATATTTATGGCACAGTTACCTGAGCTGACTAATGTTACTTGGCATGTTTATGCGATGACCGCAGCGGGTTTGGGTATTATTTACTTATTTCCGTATATTCCAACTATTGGCAAAATACTTCCCTCTCCTTTAGTGTGTATTGTTGTTATTACACTGGTTTCAATATTTTTAGGGCTTGATATTAGAACCGTTGGCGACATGGGCGACCTGCCTGACACTCTGCCTATATTTTTATGGCCTGATGTACCGCTAACACTCGAAACACTGCAAATTGTTTTACCCTACTCTATTGGTCTTGCTGTTGTCGGCTTACTTGAGTCAATGATGACCGCCACTATTGTTGATGACTTAACCGATACAACAAGCGATCGTAATAAAGAGTGTAAAGGTCAAGGTATTGCTAATATTGGTGCAGGCTTATTTGGTGGTATGGCGGGTTGCGCCATGATTGGGCAGTCTATCATTAACGTTAAATCGGGCGGTCGTGGTCGGCTCTCAACGTTTATTGCCGGTTTGTTTTTAATCATCATGGTGGTGTTTTTAGATGAATGGCTACGGTTAATTCCTATGGCTGCATTAGTTGCAGTAATGATTATGGTATCGATTGGTACGTTCTCATGGGCATCCGTTAAAGATTTAAAAAAGAACCCGCTTTCGTCAAATGTAGTGATGATTTCCACCGTTATTGTGGTGGTTGCTACGCATAACTTAGCCATTGGTGTTTTAGTTGGCGTATTGTTAGCAACGTTGTTTTTTGCCAATAAAATTGGCCGCTTTATGGTGGTTAAAAGCAATCATGATGAAATCAACGACCAAATAACTTATGAAGTAGTTGGCCAAGTATTTTTTGCCTCTGCTGAGCAATTTATAGCGTCGTTCGATTTTAAAAATGCGGTTGCTAATGTAGTAATAGATTTAACCCATGCCCACTTTTGGGATATAACAGGTGTATCGTCACTCGACAAGGTGGTTATTAAATTTAGGCGTGAAGGCGCAACAGTTGATGTTATTGGTATGAATAGCGCAACCGAAACCGTTGTTGATAAATTTGGTGTGCACAATAACCCTGAAGAAGTCGAAAAACTACTTGGCGGACATTAAGGAGAATGTAATGACTAAAATAATTACCTGTGTTGATGGCTCAGCCATCACTAAAAATGTAACCGAAGCCGCTATTTGGGCTTCAAAAAAGCTAAATAAACCCATTAGTTTTGTGCATACGCTTGAAAAAGCCCAGCAAACTAATATCGGCAACTACTCTGGCAGCATTGGGATTGGCGCGCATTCTTCGCTGCTTAGTGAAATGGTAGCCCTTGACGAGCAGCGCTGCAAAGTAAGTTTAAAAATGGCTGACGAATTATTAAACTCAGTAAGTGAGCATGCTAAATCGGCAGGCATTACTAATTTTGAGTTAATTAAGCGCCACGGTGATTTGCTCGATACCGTTATCGACTTTAAAGACGACACTCGCCTTATTGTTATTGGACAAAATGGTACTGGGCATAGTAATAGCTTAGCGGTACTTGGCTCGCATATAGAAACCCTAATACGCAATGCAACCCAACCTATTTTGCTTGTTCCTGAAACGTTTAAACAACCTACGTCATTTATGATTGCGTACGATGGCCGCGAAACAGCCGACAAAGCGCTACAACAAGTGATTGATGGCGGTTTATTACACGGCTTACATTGTCATTTAGTGAGTATTAAAAACAACGAAGAAGACCTTGAAGAAAAGTTTATTAACGCGCAATACAAACTCACCAGTATGGGTTTTAAAGTGTCAGCAAGCTTTTTAGAGGGCAATATTTTTGACTCGTTAATGCAATACAAAGAGCAAAATAATGTAGAACTAATTGTAATGGGTGCGTTTGGCCACTCTAAGCTAAGGCAGTTTTTTGTAGGCAGCAACACCATTAAAATGCTCGAAAACAGCGATGTGCCTGTGGTTATTTTGAAGTAAAGGTCACTTTTAAGTAAGTGGTTATTTTAAAATAAGTAGTTATTTAAAAATAAATTTAATAGCCCACACCAAAAAGCCTAAAATCACTTAACTGATTTTAGGCTTTTTTGTTTTTGGCTTAGCTTCAAACTTTTCGAATAAAAACTGAATAAACGACGTCACCTTTTGAGCCACAAATTTTCTATGCGGATAAATAGCAAATAAACCAAACTCAAATGTTTTATAATCCCGCATAACCTGCATAAGCTTACCCGATGCAATATCGTCTCTCACCACTATTTCAGGGATTAAGCCAATACCGCCACCCGCTACAACAACCTCTTTTACAGCTTGTGGATTATTAACCGAAACACGCGAGTTTACGCTTGCCGTTAATGCCTCACCACTTGGTGAAACTAGAGGCCAATGACGACCTATTTTAAAGTTACTATCAATCACTGTGGCGTGTTGCTCAAGCTCTTCAACATTCATAGGAGCACCAAAGCGGTTTATATAATCTGCCGACGCACATAAAATTAAAGGATAACTGGTAATTTGCCTCGCGATTAAATTAGAGTCAGACACGCTACCAATTCTAATTGCTAAATCAACACCCTCTTCTAGCAAATCAATTGTTTTGTCAGAAAGCACTAAATCAATACTTAAATCGGGATAGCGACTCAATAACTCAGGCATTAACGGCGCTAGGTTTGATTCACCAAACGACACCGGTGCGCTCACCCTAAGCTTGCCGCTAGCAAGCGCTGTTTGACCCGATAAGTTATCGAGCATTTCGCTGTAGCTTTCAATAACGGGCACTACACTTGCGTAATAACTTTGCCCCGCTTCGGTAATCGAAATTCTACGCGTGGAGCGGTTAAATAATCTAACCCCTAAGTCTTGTTCTACAATGCCCACGTATTTACTAACTAGCGCCTTTGAAAGCCCTAGTCTGTCGCCTGCGGCTGTAAAAGAGCCTGTTTCAACAACCGCGATGATTGTTTTAATGCCAAGAATAGTATCCATGATTGTCAATATAGCATTGACATTAATTCCTTGCTAGCTCGGTTTTTCAAAACTGATAATAGTGAAAGAATAGCGTTACTAAAAATCACTATTCAAAATTAAAAACAGGACTACCCATGAACAACCTAACGCTATACCGTTTTACTTTATCTGGTCATTCACACCGCGCAGAGCTATTTACATCGCTTTTAAAGCTTGATGTAAATATGGTTGATGTGGCACTGCAAAACGGCGCACAAAAGCAAGCTAACTTTCTTGAAATGAATATTTTTGGACAAGTACCGGTACTTAAAAATAACGATGACGTTATTAACGATTCAAACGCTATTTTAGTGTACTTGGCACAAAAATTTGATGCTAACAGAACCTGGTACCCTGAAAATGTTACGGTTCAAGCGCACATTCAACGCTGGTTGAGTGTTGCTGCGGGGCTTGTGGCTTCAGGCCCTGCTGCAGCGCGTTTAGTTACTGTGTTTGGCGCGCAGCTCGATCATCAAAACGCGATAAACATTGCCCATTCATTATTTAAAACCATGGATGCGTACTTACAAAACCGTGAATACTTAGTAGGCACTCAGCCAACTATTGCCGACATTGCCAACTTTTCGTACATAGCACACGCACCAGAGGGCGGCGTATCACTTGAGCAATACCCAAATATTTTAAGATGGTTAAGCAACATTCGTAAACTTGACGGCTTCATAGCAATGCCTGAAACAAAAGCGGGTTTGCTGGCTTAGTTTTTTAAGTTTTAAATACTGTTTTATAAGAGGCTATTAAGCCTCTTTTTTTGTGCTTGTTTAAGTGAAATCTGAAAAGCTAGTCTATAATATTTATAATTGGCAATAGGTTTTAGAGTTTGGTATTAATAGTTAGCTATGGCTTTAGAGCTTTAATATCTAAATAATTGAACCTTGGAAACTAAACGATAAGGATGATCACCGTGCTCATTACCGCTAATAAAATTATAAAGCTCTTAATAATGTGTATTACGATGTCTTTGACGTTTTTTTTATTACGTGGGTTCTTCGGTGAAGACGAACTAATTTTAACTAATTTGTTCCCTTATTTACTATCCTCCGCAATTGGTATAACTTTAGTTTCTTTATACCTATATTATTTCCCTAATCAGCAAAAAGTTAAATTTTTTTCATTTTTTATCCCTGGTATGATTTTGATGCTGTTATTAATACCAACCGGCTTATCTCAAATATGGCTAATTGATGAACTAATATTACTCTTATGTTTTATATTTGGTGGACAAGAGCTTATAAAAACTAAAAAGTGAATAAAAATCGTTTAGTACTAAACAAGTTAACTACCCATAATAAACGTTATGCCTCTTGTAGGCTCACTCAACATCTAATTGGATCAAAGGTATATGAATAATACTGATTACTCACAATACTCAAAAGAGGAGCTTTTTGAAGCTTTAGAAAGCATTGACTATGAGTTGTATGCTTCTAATGCGCTTAACGCTTATAGTATGCTTTTAACTAAGTTTGATGTAAGCGATAACGAAATAACAAAGCGATATAGTGACGATAGCCTAATAGCTTCAATTTTCAAATTGTGCTTATTCCCTCTTGCTAATAATTCTTCATTTTCAAGTACGGATTTAAGAAATAAAATTGCTACGATTAAAATCGCACATCAAGAAGCCTGTTCATAACCACAAATGTTTTACTAACCCATCGAAATTTAAGTAGCTTGAGGGCTACAGCTCTAAATCAAGCTCATCAACACCTTTAGCCGGAACAGCGCAGCAAATTAGCGCCTGCCCTGCCTCTACTGGGTAACTTACGTTATTGCGATAAACCACAGCACCTGCGTTTATTTTTACGGCGCAACTGCCGCAGCTGCCGTTTCGACAACCAAACTCAGGTTCTAAACCATGGGCTTCGGCTACATTAAGTATAGTGTTGTCGCCTTTGTTCCAGCGCTGCTCAAAGCCCGATTTACTAAATTTAATTACCGTGTTGTCTGCTTCCTCAACGTTCAACTTTTTGCTTTTATTAGACGCTCCGCTTGTGTTGAGTACTTTGCGGTTAATAGCGGAGGGGCCAAATGCTTCTGCAAATATGTTTTTATCCTGTACACCTAGCAATAACAGCTCGTTATATACGTGCTGCATAAACGCTTCTGGTCCGCATAAAAAGAACTCGTAATCATCAAGCGGTAAATAATACCTAAACACATCAGCATTTATTCGCCCTTTTAAATCAAAGCTTTCGTCTTTTAAATTAAAGCTCTCATCTTTTAAGTTAAAACCACCGCCTTGCTTTTCATCAAGCACAGGCTGAGATAAAAGTGAATAGTAATCAATTGCCCCGCCACTCGTATCTGCTAGTGTTTTTAGCTCGTTATAAAATGCGCGCTGTTGGGTGTTTTTAGCACTGTGAAAAATATGTAAAGGGCGTGTATGGCGGGTTCTTAACCCTTCATGGGCAATGTGTTTAGCCATTGAGATCATAGGTGTAATACCTATTCCACCACCAATGAGTACCGCAGGTTTGGTACTGGTGGGGTCAATAAAAAACTGTCCTTGTGGGTATTTAGCTAAAATAACATCCCCTACTTTTACGTTATTATGAAAGTAGCTAGACACCTCGCCACTGAGCTCTTTTTTAATCGATAACCGATAAAAGAGTTCATGCGGGCTTGATGAAACGGTGTAGGTTCTAGTAACAGGTTTGCTATTACTATTGTTATTGTCGCTATTTTTACTTGGTATTTGTACGGTTAAGTGCTGCCCAGCTTTAAACGGTAACAAGGTTGTGTTGTTGTGCCCTTCTAAATAAAAGGAGGTAATTACATCACTATCTTTAATTATTTTAGTTACTTTTAAAGGCTGCCAAGCATGTTTTAGTTTTTCGGCTTGTTTGTTTTTATCAGCCTCAAGCCACGTGCCCGTCATTTTAGTGTTAGGTGAGTAAGCATCAAATTTGGCAGTAAAAGGGAGTAAGTTTTTAAGCCACATTCCTTTAGTAACGGTAAATTTCCAGCCTCGGTCTGCACCAATAAAACCTTTAAGCTCTGGATGCCCGTCCCATAAAATTTCAACGCTGCCGGTAAGCATTAATACATTACCCGTGTCAAAATCAGGAAATAACAAACCTGCTTTTGGGTTTAATAAAAAGTTACCCATGGTATTAAAAAAATTGTTACCTGCGTAATCAGGAATCGTTAATGTATTACCTTCGCGCTTTACAAAACCTGGCATTCCCCCACGGTGAGAAACATCAACACCTTCAATTTTTGGATTGTTTTTTGCCGTTATAAAGCTTGAAACAAAAAATGTATCTGTGGTGTCAATTAACGTTGTCGCGGCGTTATCAAGCGTATTAAATTCAACTTTTTGCACTGCATTACTTTTAAGTAAAGGATCTCTATTAAACGCTAAGTCGCGCGTTTGAATATACTGCGGGCAATTACCAAAAGATTGATCAACATTAAAACTCACCTTATTATCGCTAATTACCTCACCTACACGCACATTTAAACGGTTACGCCTACGCGTGCTCAGCTCAATGCCTAATAAACCAATTGGCGAGCCTGCAATTTTTAACGTGTTATGTAGAGGGTCGTTTTTATCAACTGCGTGCGTCATTAATAACGACGTAGGAGTTGGGGCGCTTAAAAAGCCTGACAGCCCTGAAACAATAGATACCCACACATCGGCGTTTTCATCAACACTGCCTGCAACCACAAACGGTAACTGCTCAAAAAATGCTTGATGCTGCTCTGGCATAAACGAGCGCACAGCACGCTTGCCAAATGTTGCCATTATTTCTCGTTTACCGAGTTTGTCTTGTATTGCCAGCTCGCCTTCATGAAAAGGTGAAGCATCTATTGAGTTTGTGTTAGTCATTTCGCTCGTAATTTGTGTGCGTATTTTATGGGTTAAATTTAACTCAATACACAATAAATGATAATGGGTGTTTTATTGACTGATAATGCACAAAACAATGACAATACTTGCACCCTATTAGTGCCAGGCGCGCACCAACATATAACAAAACTGGTTTTATCCTCACTCTAAAAACACATTAAATGCCTTTTAAACAATAAGTTATAAAACTGGCTGTGTTTTTGCAAACATTCTATTAACAAGCCCGTTTTACTTACGGCAAAAATTTAGGTTGTGAGCACACTAGCTATTAGCAACCATCGGCAAAGAAGCCCGCACACAGTTATGCATAATGCGTATTTGTGGCGGGCTTTTTTGTTAATTGTATTTAAACCGTCACTTTAAGGAATGCCCTATGCAAACCTCGCAAAAAATACTCATTATTGGTAATGGTATGGTCGGACACCACTTTGTTGAGCAAATGCGCCAAAGCGATGCCAACGCAGACATTACTGTACTTTGCGGAGAAGCAAATCTTGCATACGATCGCGTGTACTTATCAAGTGTATTTGATGGCAAAACAGCTGCCGATTTAGCACTTACCACCCACGACAACTACAAAACACTCAATATTAATGTGCATACAAGCCAGTGGGTTGAAGGCATTGATAGAACTGCAAAGGTAGTTACCACGCTAACGGGTGAACAATACCCGTACGACAAACTTATACTTGCAACCGGTTCCTTCCCATTTGTGCCGCCTATAAAAGGTAACGACCAACCCCATTGCTTGGTGTATCGCACATTAGAGGATTTAGAACAAATAAAAGCCAGTGCTGCAGTAAGTAAAAGCGGTGTTGTTATTGGTGGTGGTTTGTTGGGGCTTGAAGCCGCAAACGCGATTAAGCAACTAGGGCTTGATACCCACGTAGTTGAATTTGCGCCGCAGCTTATGGCTGTCCAGCTTGATGGACAAGGCGGTACGCTACTAAAAAATAAAATAGAAAAACTTGGCGTTACGGTACATACATCAAAAGCGACCAGCGAAATAGTAAAAGGTGAAACGAGCCGCTTTAGATTAAATTTTTCGGACGAAACATTTTTAGAAACAGACCTAATTTTATTCTCTGCCGGTATTCGCCCGTACGACCAACTCGGTAAAATTGCCGACTTAGAACTGGGTGAGCGCGGCGGTATTATTATTAATAACCAATGCCAAACATCTGATCCTGATATTTTAGCCATTGGCGAATGTGCCCTGTGGGACAAAAAACTATTTGGCTTAGTTGCACCGGGTTACAACATGGCACGCGTTGCAGCGAGCCAATTAAGTGGTGGCGAGCTTGAGTTTTTAGGTGCTGATATGAGCACAAAACTTAAGTTATTAGGCGTAGAAGTAGGCTCAATTGGCGACGCTCACGCAAAAACGCCAGACTGTAAAGAACTTATATACCAAGACGCTATTCGCGGTTGTTATAAAAAAATCATACTAAGTGAAAAAGGCGATAAATTACTGGGCGCTGTACTTGTTGGCGACACCAGCGATTACGATACATTACTACAGTACATGCTTAACGACATGGACTTACCCGAAAACCCTGAGTGCTTAATTTTGCCAGACAGTGGTGGCGCACCGTCGCTATCGGGCAGCGCCCTACCCGACACAGCCACTATTTGTTCGTGTCACAATGTGAGTAAAGGCGACATTGTAGGTGCAATTGATGGCGGCTCATGCGATTTAGCCTCGGTAAAGTCATGCACTAAAGCAGCAAGCGGCTGTGGCGGTTGTGCCGCGTTATTAAAATCAGTTGTTGATAACGAATTAGCAAGCCGTGGTGTTGAAGTTAACAACCATGTATGTGAGCACTTTGCGTATTCACGCCAAGAACTACTGCACATGGTAAAAGTAGAAAGCATTAAAAGCTTTGATGACTTACTAACTAAACACGGCAGCGGTCATGGCTGTGAAATATGTAAACCTGCCATTGGCTCTATTTTAGCCTCAACATGGAACGACTTTATTTTAGAGCCTGCCCATGTTGGCTTGCAAGACACTAACGATACTTACTTAGCAAATATGCAAAAAGATGGTTCGTACTCTGTAGTACCGCGTATTGCTGGTGGCGAAATAACCCCCGACAAACTCATTGTAATTGGACAAGTAGCCAAAGATTTTAACCTGTACTGCAAAGTAACGGGCGGTCAACGTATTGATTTATTTGGTGCGCGCTTAGAAGAGCTTCCTGTTATTTGGGAGCGACTGATCGAAGCCGGATTTGAGACCGGTCATGCTTATGGTAAGTCTCTCAGAACCGTTAAATCGTGTGTGGGTAGTACGTGGTGTCGTTATGGTGTGCAAGACAGCGTTGGACACGCAATAGAAATAGAAAACCGCTACAAAGGACTGCGTGCACCGCATAAATTTAAAATGGCGGTATCGGGTTGTACCCGAGAGTGCGCAGAAGCACAAAGTAAAGATATTGGCATTATAGCCACCGAAAACGGCTGGAACTTATACGTGTGTGGTAATGGCGGTATGCGCCCTCGACATGCTGATTTATTTGCGACCGATTTAGACACGCCAACACTAATTAAATACATTGACCGCGTAATTATGTTTTACATTAAAACGGCTGACAAATTACAGCGTACGTCGGTATGGATGGAAAACCTTGAAGGTGGTTTAGATTACCTTAAAAGCGTAGTCATTGACGACAGCTTAGGCATTTGCGACGAGCTAGAAGCGCAAATGGAATTAATTACACAAACCTACGCCTGTGAGTGGAAAAAAGCGATTGAAAGCCCAGATGCAGCCAAACGATTCCGCCAGTTTATTAATAGCCCTGAAACTGACGACAACATTTTATTTGTGCAAGAGCGTAACCAAATTCGCCCTGCTACAGAAGCCGAAAAACGTGAGCAACGTAATACACAAAACCGTATTCCAGTAATGGAAGTTGAAGAGGAGCAAGCTGATGTCTTGGCATAATATTGGAACAATCGACAACCTAGTGGCTAATAGCGGCGTATGCGCACTAGTTAATAATCAGCAAATTGCTATTTTTTACATTCCACAAAATCCAACGGCTGTGTTTGCCATTAGCAACTACGACCCTATTGGCAAAGCGAATGTATTATCGCGTGGCATTATTGGCTCAATCGACAATAAATTAGTTGTCGCCTCGCCTTTATATAAGCAACACTTTTGCCTAGAAACAGGCGAATGTTTAGAAGCAGAAGCAATACACTTACCGGTTTTTAATGCAAAAATTGAAGACGGTAGTGTATTTATAAGCTCTGAACCAAAAGTTACAACAGCTGTGGCTTAGGGGAATATTATGAGTGTACTGTCTTATTTTTCGGGTATTGAAAACGTGTGGTTAAATAAGCTTGTTACTAAACTAACAAGCTCAAATAGTCGCAGTGCTAAAAGTGGCAACGTTTATATAATTGGTGCAGGCCCAGGAGACGCAGAGCTAATTACAGTAAAAGCGCAACGTTTAATTAATACCGCCGATGTTGTTTTATACGATTGGTTAGTAAGTGATGATTTATTAAAAACGCTTCCTAAAAAAGCACAGCGAGTATTTGTAGGTAAACGTGCTGGTAAGCATTCGATGACCCAAGCTAACATTTGCGAACTACTGGTTAAATACGCGCAACAGGGCTTAAACGTAGTGCGTTTAAAAGGCGGCGATCCGAGTATATTTGCACGTATTAACGAAGAAGCTGATGCACTTACCAAGCATAATATTAATTTTGCTATTGTGCCAGGTGTTACAACGGCTTGTGCTACTTCCGCTTATACGGGTATTCCGCTTACAGCAAGAGACGTAGCGCGCAGTGTTACGTTTTTAACGGCGCAGTTTGCCGATCCTAACAAGCAGCCTCATTGGAAAAATTACGCGTTTATGCCTGGAAACAACAACCCCACTTTAGTGGTTTATATGGGGCTTTCGCGCTTACAAACGCTAAGCAACGGTTTACAATCAGTGGGCTGGCCAAGTAATACACCCATTGCACTAATCGAAAATGCCACTACTACTAAGCAAAAGGTAATTACCAGTACGCTTGAACTGATAGTAAATGAGCATGCTAAACACAACCTTCAAGGCCCTACCCTAATTATGATTGGTGAAGTGATAAATCATAAAATGGCAATTAGCCCTGAGTTATTAAACAGTATAAATGTTAACACATGATACAAAATGAATAATGCACTTTTCGCGCTTACTACCTCCCCAGGAGTAGGCGCTTTTTTTGTTTTTAATTTGGGTTCAAGTTGTGTGCAATAACATGCTTTAATGCACCAAATAAGTTAAAAGTAATGGTAAGTTAAATTATAGAAACACAGTGACAAACAAAAATAACACTTTAAGTAATTGTATTAGCTTGATTTTAAATTCAATGATGAAATTTATTAATGATTGGAACGGTGGTTGCACTTTAAAAACAAAAAAGTGTGGAATACTATCAATGGCGACAAACAATCCTCTCACAAAACAGTTTTTATTAGCGGCTAAATATCAAGAAATACACGCGCTAAAGCAATTACAAAACAGTTGTTCCTCGCTCACTAAGTTAGGCGATTTTGTACATCAGTTACAAAAAGAACGCGCAATGAGTAATATATTTTTGGCCTCAAATCGAGAGCGATTTAAAACCCAATTACAAGAACAAATCCCTTTAAGCAACAGCGCACAAACTGCATTTTATGATTCTCTTAAACAAACATTTATAAACGACAACGCCGATACGGGCCATACTCGGTTATTTAATTTAATTACCTACAGCTTACAAGCACTCGATGCATTACCGGTATTGCGCAAGCAAATAGCACAACAAAACATTAGTGCAGTACATGCTACGCAGTCGTTCACGCAGTTAATTGCTAGTTTACTCAATATTATTTTAGAGGCAGCAGATGGCGCAAGCGATCCTAAAATAACGCGTTTGTTAGTTGCCTTTTTTAATTTTATGCAAGGTAAAGAGTACGCAGGACAAGAGCGTGCCTGTGGCGCACAAGCATTTGCAGCAAGTAAATTTACCACTGAGCAAAAACAGCAGCTCGCGCACTTTGTACAAGAACAAAACCACAGCTTTGAATTTTTTAATGAATACGCCGATGAACACCTTTTAAAATGCTTTGCCACACTAACAACGCATCAGGTTAATAATCAGGTGGAGCAACTTAGAAGTTTACTGCAAAAGCTCGATGACGAGAATGCTCAACCGCTCTCACAACTGAGCGAAGTATGGTACGAAGTAACCACTACGCGCATAGATATAATGCACAAAATTGAACAAAATATAGCAGATCAATTAATTGATACCGCTGCAATGCAAATAGCCTGTGCTCAACGCAGCTTAAATACAAATAAGCAGGTACTTAACAATATGGCAGAGCAACACATAGCCCCTACTTTAGGCCAATTAGCCATTAAGCAACCAAAGCCAGAAGTAAGCCAAAACATAGCGGCCGATAAGCTCAATAGTAATAAAAGTATGTACGATTTAATTATCGAGCAAAGCCAGCATATTAAACAAATAAACCAAGCGTTACTTGACGCTAAAAAAGTGATTAGTGAGCAAAAGGTAATTCACCAAGCCAAGTACATACTTATTGAGCAGTTAAAGCTCACCGAAGAGCAAGCCCATAAACAGCTACAAAAACAAGCAATGGATACGCATAAAACCTTATTTAGCGTAGCGCAAACAATTATACAAATGAGCGATTAAATATGCTGTTTTTACTTGGGCATGTTGATCTTCAGTAAGAACACTACCCTACATAATACTTATTTATTCAGTTATAAATTTCACGCCCAGACTTAGTTTCGCCTTATTTTAAAATAGATTCATAAGCTACTGACTACAATAAGGTAAGGCTTTAATTTGGCATTAATTTATAAAGTGAATAATTCAACACATTCAAAATAATCAACTACAATAAGTTAATCATTTGTTGCATCTCATTTTGTTGAGGCGTATTTATTTAATAGTGTTGTAGGATTTTGAATGCCCAATGTAGAGAGTTATATCGCAGATGTATCATTAATTGATGAACAGCAATTAATTACGCCTGTTGATAATGGTATTCAAACAAGCTTAAAAAGCTTTGCTGAGCTAATTTTAACTATTTTTGATGCCACCGCATTTTCTATTGTTGCTAACCTCCCTGAACGTTCCGTTGAGCTATATAAATCAGGTTCAAAAATAACAGTCGATAAAGAGCAACTATCTGATGACGTTTTTAATGAATCGATTATCGAACATGATCCTAAAATATTTAGAGTGGTATCACCTATTATTTTGCCCTCAAACCTTAAATTTGGGTGGTTTATATTTGACCGACCAAGTAATTCGCGACTTACCGAAAAAGAAAAGTTAATCTTAAATAGTTTACAAAAAAACTTTGTAAATCAGTTAGTCCAACAAAAAGAATTATTAGAAAAATTAAACAGTGCTAAGTTTCACTCAACAATTTGTGAGCTAAAAAAAGAAGACGAAACTGAAAAAGATCGCCTAATTAAAAAATTACAAAAAGTGAGCGATGAACTTGATGAATTTATCAGCATTGCTTCACACGATCTCAAGTCACCATTAAATGCTATAAAACGTTTATTAGAGTGGATTTATGATGACTGTAAAAATTTACTCCCTCAAGAGCACCTAGAAAACTTTCAGCTTGTGCTCAGCCGGGCTAATAGAATGCAAGTACTGCTAGAAGATTTACTAAGCTACTCGAGAATAAATAGCTGTGATTCAACGCGTGCAAGCATATCTTTAGAAAGTATTTACCAAGATATAGAACAAATTTTAGAAGTTCCAAAAACTGTCACTGTTGATATACACGCCAATAACGAAGTACTCGATATACCGCTACTCCCTTTTAAAACTGTTTTTCAAAATCTTATTAGTAATGCAATAAAACATAACAATAAAGAGCACCCGATTATCGATATTTCACTTATCCCCTCTAATCAATATTACATTATTGAGATAACAGATAATGGGCCTGGAATTGACCCTAAATATTTTTCACTCATATTTAAGTTATTTCAGACATTGCAATCTCGAGATGATGTTGAAGGGAGCGGCATTGGACTCTGTATTGCCAATAAGCTCATTATTAATTATGGGGGCAAAATTGAAGTAGCCTCCGATGGGAAACTTGGCAGTACATTCACTATTTATTGGCCCAAAGTTTAACTATGAAATTATCAATTATAAACGAGCATCATGTAGATGCTGCTCTTAGAAGGAACTTATGAATATTTTAATTGTTGATGATGACTTAGTTGATCGCAAATTAATTAAAAAAATGCTTATTTCTGATGGCTCTCATCATCATGACATTACCGAGGTAACGTGCGTATCCGAGGGCTTGAAAGCCATTGAAGACACGCACTTTGATATAATACTACTCGATTATAATATGCCTAAAGAAGATGGCATTGAAATGCTAATTGAAATGCGTGCAAAGCCTAAACTCGGTAACACCGCAATTATCATGATTAGTTCCTCAGAGAACTCAGCTTTGGCTATTGAGTGTATAGAAGCCGGCGCTCAAGACTTTTTACCAAAAGGTGATATAACGAGGGATAGTTTAAATAAAGCGCTTATATATGCCAAAAAACGCTTCGAGGCAGAACAACGTATGCACAACAGTTATCTTGCTGTAAAGCATATGGCAGAAAGGGATCAGCTTACTGGTTTGTCTAATCGATATCATTTTGAAGAAATACTAAAAGTAATGATAGCTAACAATAAACGTGCTAAAAACTGCGTGGCGTTACTTGCTTTAGATTTAGATAACTTCAAAAATATTAATGATACGCTTGGGCATAGTGTCGGCGACGAAATTTTAATACAAACAGTAGAAAGGATTCATAGTTGCCTGAGGAAAAACGAAGGATTTGCACGCTTAGGAGGCGATGAATTTGCAGTTATAATAGGTGGGATTTGCAACATTAATCAAATAGGTATGATAGCAAATAGAATTTTAGCTGAAGTTTCTAAACCCTTTTTACATGAAGGTAGAACTTTAAATTGCAGTGTTAGCATTGGAAGCGCCATATACCCAAATGATGCTACTGAATCTCATGAACTGCTAAAATGTGCTGATATTGCAATGTATCGCTCAAAGCAAAGTGGTAAAAGTAGAATAAGCTTTTACAAACAGCAATATCAATATGAATTTAGTCGTCGGGTAGATATTCAAAATAGTATAAAAGAGCATATAGAGGAAAAAAACTTTAGGCTATTTTATCAACCTGTTTATTGTTCAAAAACACAAATAATGACAGGTGTCGAAGCCCTGATCCGTTGGCCAGATACAACCGTTAATTATACCCCCGATGAGTTTATTCCTATTGCTGAAGAGTGCCGATTAATAGCCCCCCTTGGAAAATGGATAATTGCGAGCGCTTTAAAGCAGTTATCTTTGTGGCAGAAAGACTATCAAACGCCGTTAACTCTATCTATTAATATTTCACCGATACAGCTGCAAAGAGAAGTTTTACAAACGTATCTATTAGAGACGGTCGAAAAATACAATTTAAAAACCAGTAGTATTATTCTCGAAATAACAGAAACAGCTTTTATGGAAAACAGTAAAGAAGTGATTGAGATATTAACTTCTTTGTCTAATAAAGGGTTTAGAATTGCTTTGGACGATTTTGGTATGGGTTATTCATCCATATCTCACCTTATTTCCTACCCTATTGATATAGTAAAATTAGACAAAAGCATGCAATCGTTAGGTGGAGAAAATAATAAGCGATTAAAAATAATCGAGAGCTTATCTTTAATGCTGAAGAAACTAGATTTTTCTGTGGTAGCTGAAGGAATCGAAACTGAAACCCAGCATCAGCTGTGTAAAAAATTAAATATAGACTACCTGCAAGGTTTTCTCTTTTCAAAGCCTATGCCTGTAAACGAAATTAATTTGCTGCTCGATGACTATAGTAAAAAAATAAGCCTTTAATAAATAGGTTATTTTGAGCCTTTGTAAAATTGAAGCTTAAATCAAACATCTGTGTAACCTTAAGCTAAAAACCTTTGGTTTGTGTCATATACTCAAACTAAAGGCTCTCCAATTGGCACAGCCTAGCGGATTAAAACTTAAAACACATGCAAATCAGCTGTGTTTTTTCAAATGCTGACCGATGACAGCCAATACTTTTTCTTTTAACTCTGCTGCCTGAAAACTTCCTTTTACAAGGTAACCTTTAACAAAATCGTGTGACATTATAATCTTTTTTTCTTCTTCTCTTTCTGATGAGCTAAACATCATAACCACACACGAGCTGATTTCTATCATCTTTCTTAGTTTAGAAAATTCCTCTAAAAATTGGATCCCATTAACTCTTGGCATATTAATGTCTAAAAATATAAGTATTGGAGGAAATCCATCAGGGTATTCTTTTCTGTTAGCTTCATAATTCTCTAAAAATTCTAATGCTTCCTGGCCATCTTTTTTTTCAAAAATTGTAAGATCTAATTCAGCCTCTTTAATTAATCTTTTAAGAATATACCGGTCAACTTCATTGTCATCGACAATTAATATAGGGGGTTTAATTTTTGTCATGTTAGCTTATCCATTGGTATTATTATTTTAAACGTCGTACCTTCATCAGAGCTTTGCAGTGATACTTCACCATTTAAATACTCAATATGTTTTTTAACCAGCGCCATCCCTAAACCAGACCCCGTACTTGTCTGTGCATGAAATCGCTTAAACATATCAAACACTTCACTTTGATGCTTTTGTGGTATTCCCATTCCGTTATCTGTAACAGTAATAAAAAACGTCTCTTGCTCATTAAAAATATCACAGCGGACATAAGGCGAGTCTTTATTTCTGTCGTAATACTTCAACCCATTTGATATCAAATTTTCAATAATTTGAGCAAAACGCGCTTTTTCCGACCTTATAGGTACTGATAGATTAATTGTTGTTTCGAGCGTACAAGGATTATCTTTCATGAGCCAAGACAGTCGTTCTTTCATATCAATAATTAACTGATTAAAGTCAATTACATCTTTATCCTCATTACCAATATCAGCTTTGGCTAACAATAAAATATCAACAACAAGTGTTTCTAACTTTTCCATTTGTTGATAAATAACCAGTGCATTTCGGCTTGCCTCCTCTGTGTCTCCCGCTTTTATATCTTCGATAACAAAATGCGCTAAGGATTTAGCCCCTGACAGCGGTGACTTCAGGTCATGGGAAGCCCGATAAGCAAACTGGGCAAGCTCATCATTTGCTTGCTGCAGGGAAGCTGTCTGGCTGTTTATAATCTCTTTGAGTTCAATACTGTTTTCAATATTTAAAAGATCATTTTTAATTCGCTGTCTAGCCGCGATAACGAGTGCTTTTAATTCACCCGACGTTTTTATATCAAGTTCATCGTCTAGATTAATATTGCTTTCGGGCTTACTTGATAAAAGTAGAGTAAGATTTCGAATAGAGCTCGATATTGTGCGAGAAAGATAACTTATAAAAAGAATATTAAAAAAAGATATGATTATAACAAGTGGAATTAACGTCATTAGTATAAACGATACTGTTTTTCTAATTGGTTCCTCAAACAGCTCCGTGTTTTTATTAAAGCCACTTAGCGAAGTATTAAGATTTAGTAAAAAAGCGTCTCTACTAAGTTCCCCCTTTTTATACTGATTAACTGACAATAAGGCTTTATCAGCAATTTCAATATCGTTTTCACAGATTGTTAATGTATGATCTGTGTTAATAACTTTCATAACAGCATAATTTAACGGGTTTATTTGTTCAATACATTCAATCGGTTGCTGCCTAATTAACAATATATCCGACTCAATGGTATTTATATCTATGGGGATATCATTTTCTATTTTTTTAACTGACTTGGTAAGTTGATGTGTATACTTTAAATGAAGAAAGTTAAGTTGATGAAACTTAGCTCCTTTAGCTATTTCAAAAGCTGAGTAGACAGTAATACTTATCTCTGCTGCAGTTAATATTACAATAAGCATCAGTTTTCTTGAGATATTCATATACGACACCTATTTTAGCTACTAACCCAAAAATTTTTAAATAACACTATAATAATTATAGTATTTATAACCTTAGGTATAGCAGATTTTATCTTTTTTACTAGCTCCTCTATAAATAATACCAACCTGCATAAATCTTTGATCAATTTACCGAATTAAATTGCACTATAACGTCGTTAAAAATTTTTTATTTAGAACAACTAGATACAAAAATTTTTGCCTAGTTCTAGTGTAATTTCCTTAACGTTAAATAGACCCCATACATAAGCAGATTGGTATAACAATTGATATTTAGCTTTATTCACTTTTAATAAAAAGATCCTTTATTAGTTTTTTGCCACTATAAAGCAAACTTGGGTAATATTACGCCTCTAAAAGTTCTGGTGCATTGGCAAATACACCAGCAGCTAAATACAAAACTTTGTTAAGTCATCCCATATTTAAAAAGTGTATTAACATGCAGCATTTTTTGAATGAAAAATATAGGCTCGTGTGTGGTCGTACACTAGGTTAAAAGTAAAAGCGTAAAGGGTTATAAAAAAAGTTACGCCAATATCCATTATTAATGCTTCCCATAAGCCTACTTTTAAAATGATTGCCATCACGGGAATAGTAAAAACAAGTAACCCGCCTTGAAATAAAAGCACGTGAAAAATACGGAATAATACAGAACGTTGCTCTTTTGCACCAGTAGCTACTTTGTCAAAACACCAGTTGAAAATAAAGTTCCAACACATAGCAATTGTGGCAACAATTACCATAGTGCCCGATAAAGCCCCTATTGCATGATCTGTAAATAGTGCTAAACCTAAAATTGATAATGACACGGCTAAAATCTCAAACAAAACTGCCTGAAATACTCGCTCTGTTGCTCCCATTTTCTCTGTCATAATGTTCTCTTTTATCTATTAATATTTAAGTGTAGTGATAATGACAGATTTATTTAATTACAAAAGTTAGCAACTATCACCTATAGTGATAAGATGAATATATAGTTCTAGGGCGTGTTGATCATTGGTGGGTGAATTTGCAGCAGTATGTTTGGTTTTTAGGCAAGGCAGAGCCTATATAGTGTGGTTATTCCCCATAAATAGGTGATAACGCAGCATAAAGACCAAACATGCGCTGCCCTTTGGGTTCTTTCTAGGGGCGATTAACTCTTTGTTGCTCGGCTTTTACTTAGCCCACTAGGTTACAAACCTCGCGCCGTGATTTAATCGCCCCTAGATTGAACAAATTTCAATCCACAAAGATCAACACGCCCTAGATAAAGTAGAATAAAATGTACAGTTTAGAGCAACTAAAAATATTTGTAAGCGTAGTAGAAACCGGCTCTTTTTCAGCAACAGCGCGAAAGTTAAAGCGTGCGCAGTCGGGTATTAGCCAAGCTATTTCTAATCTTGAAATCGCAATAGATCAAACATTGTTTGACCGCAATAAAAACACTCCCACTTTAACAAAAAGTGGAAAAACCTTGCTACCGGTGGCTTATTCAATACTGCAACAACAAATTTATTTCGATCAAAAGGTTGAGTCTCTTGCTAAAAACAACGAGCAAGACGTAGTAATTGCGATTGACGAAAGCATAAGTAATCACGGAATTTTAAAAATAATAGCCCCCCTTGCACAGCAATATCCTATTACAAACTTTGAATTAATATCGGCTACTACGTTTGATGTAGAAGAACTTGTAAAAATAGGTAAAGCACAAATAGGCATCATTTATAGTGATGGTGAATTAAAGGTAGATATGGACTTTTTTTTGCTAGGCCAAGCTCGATTTTTGACGATTGCGTCACCGCAACATGCGCTTGCCAAACTTAATAAAGTAAATAGCAGTGACTTAAAAGCACATAGGCAATGTGCTCACCGTAGCCTTAATCAATCAGAGTTATGGTTTAGCTATGCTATAAGCGCTAAGGTTTGGTACGCCAATACTCATCAAACACTCATAGATTTGGTAACACAAAATGTGGGCTGGGCGTTGGTGCCTGAGTTGGCAATAAAACAACAACTTAAACAAGGTGGCCTTGTTGCCCTACCCGTAACACATGAGCAAGGCGGTTGGCTAACGCCTATTGGTTGCGTGGTATCAAGAAGTAAACCGGCAGGCCCAGTTACTGAAAGTTTACTAACCCTTTTACAGCAACATTTTTTAAAAGAAGGTGATTGGAAAGCTAAAGTTTAACAACACTCACACGGCGTTATATTGCGAGCTTCTTTTTAATCTTAGTTTGCCACTCAAGCGCAAGCTCGGGTAGTTCAAGTGCTGCGAGTAAAACGCTTTCATAACCTGGGTATTGTTTATCAAAAAACGCCTGGAACAACGTTTTTACTGAAATGTTATGCGTCGCTTTATGCTCAATAGTGACTGCATCCCCCGTTTTAGCTATACCTGGCTCTTGCACTCTAAAGTAAACACCGGTGTGATAATACTGAGTAAACAGTTTTAAGCTTTGTTTATTATTAAGTGCAATAGCCAATTTAAAGCACGGCACACGAGGCTGACTTACTTCAAGCAGTGCAGTACCCATTCGAATTTGGTCGCCTATATGTATATTCGTTTCATCGAGGTCAGAAATAGTGAAGTTTTCACCAAATATGCCGCTACTTAAGTTTTCGTTTTCAAGAGTCTTCTGCCAGTACTCATAATGATTGTGCGAAAAAGCATATACTGCTTTATCTACCCCGCCGTGGTTAATTAAATCAGCTTGCTCGTCACCTATTATATTTAGCTTTTCAATCGCTACAGGTTCGTTAGTTGGGGTTTTGAATATTCCTGTTCTCACCTCTTTATCATTATGAATAAGAGTTTTAATTTTAGAGATATTAGTCGAGATGATTTTCATTGCGATACCAACGGATGAGGAAGTAGTGATTAATTATGCAGGTTTTAAAATTATTATAAATAAATTTAAGCAAAAAAATGACCGCTCAAAACTAAGCAGTCATTTCACAATATACAGTTTTTATTATTCTGCTTGTTTTAAAAAATACGTCTCAGCTAATCCATTATGTATTCCGGCTAAGTCTATTTGTATTTCATCGATAAAGTCATGCAACAGACCATTTTTAAGTACTCGTACGTCTTTATTTTCTAACTCAACAATTGCATCATCAATTGATTTAATAATTTCTGTTGAGTTTGGCAAAGGTAAAACCAATGCTTTTAATTCATTCATACAAAATAAAATAGATCGTGGGAATACTTTGCTGTGCATCACAAATTCTATTACATCAGCACGCTGTACTCTAACGCCCATTTCTTGGCGATACATTTGATAAGCACTTAATGAGCGCAATAAGCTGATCCACTGAATATTATCAAATGGCTTCACTTCTTCTTCATTAGTAATTAACGTAGCTGAGCGAATATCTAAAATTCGCGATGTCATGTCTGCGCGCTCTATAATCGAACCAAAGCGGATAAAAACATAGCCCTGATCATGATTAATTGTGGCATCTAACGCCCCAAATATTTGATGGGCTGAATCTATAATCTTTTTTAAATAATCAAAACGTCCGCGCTTTGTTATCCCTTCTTTTTGATTATCTTTTACATAATAATAAAGAGAGTTAATTTCTTCCCATACATCTCGAGGAATTACATCGCGGATTGTACGCGCGCTTTCTCGTGCCGAAGTAATAGAGTTTAAAATTGACGAGCTATTATCGCTACCAACAAGTAAATACCTTAATGCTTTTTGTTCAGTAAAATCAGTATGGTTTTCTGAATACGCTTTACGCACACCAATAATATCAATTAATGGCTCCCAGCCGGTACATACGCCTTTGGGTAAGTCCATCATCAGTAAATTGTTAACGTTGATTAAACGAGCCACATTTTCCGCACGCTCAATGTATCGAGATACCCAATATAAAGTTTCGCCTACTCTTGATAACATATTATTTAGCCTCTTCGTCAACAATCCAAGTATCTTTACTGCCACCACCTTGCGATGAATTAACCACCAAAGAGCCTTTAACCATAGCAACACGCGTTAATCCACCAGTGGTAACTTGCGTATCTTTACCTGATGATAAAATAAACGGTCTTAAATCGGTATGTCGACCATCTGGTTTATTACCATCAAATGTTGGTACTGTTGATAAATCTAATGTTGGTTGAGCTACCCAGTTTCGTGGGTCCGCTTTAATTTGAGCAATACACGCTTCTTGTTCTTTTTTAGTCGATTTAGGACCAATTAATAATCCATATCCGCCAGATTCATTTGCTGGTTTAACAACAAGCTTATCGATATTTTTAATCACATGGTCGCATTCTTTCGGGTCTAAACATTTGAACGTTGGGACATTAGCCAGTTTAGCTTCCTCGCCTAAGTAGTACTTAATCATCTCAGGTACATAGGCGTAAACTACTTTGTCATCAGCAACACCTGCGCCTGGTGCATTAACCAAAGCAACATTACCTTTAGACCAAGCACGCATTAATCCAGGAACGCCAAGTTGGGATTCTGGTAAAAAGGCTTCTGGGTCTAAAAACAAATCATCTATACGACGATAAATAACATCAACTCGTTGTAGCCCTGTGATTGTTCTCATGTATACACAGTCATCTTTTTCAACAACTAAATCGCGCCCTTCTACCAGTTCGCAACCCATTTCTTGGGCAAGGTAACAATGCTCAAAATAAGCGGAGTTAAACACCCCAGGAGTAAGTACTACGACTTCTGGTTTATCTTGTGGACGAGGCGACATTGCCGCTAGCATATCAAATAATTGTGAAGGGTAATCATCAACAGGTAAAATCGACACTTGCTCAAATAATTCAGGGAATACACGCTTCATTACAGAGCGATTTTCAAGCATATAAGATACACCAGAAGGAACACGCAGGTTATCCTCAAGCACATACATTGTACCGCTGCCATCGCGTACTAAATCTGAGCCACAAATATGCGCCCATATTTTATTTGGCGGGTTTATTCCCACGCATTGCTGGCGAAAGTTAACTGATTTTTCTAGTAATCCTTTTGGAAAAACACCATCTTTTATTATTTTTTGGTCGTGGTATAAATCATCTATAAAAAGGTTAAGCGCTTCAACACGTTGCTTTAAACCAACCTCTACGCTTTGCCATTCTTTTTTACCAATAGTTCGAGGGATAATATCAAACGGCCAGGCTCTATCAATCATATTACCTTCGTTGTAAACCGTGAAAGTAATACCCATTTCTTTAATAGCTAAATCAGCAACCGCTCTGGCTTTTACTAATTCTTCGCCCGATAAATTAGCAAAAAATTGTGCTAATTGTGTTCCATGCGATCTAATGTTTCCTTGTGCATCAATTAATTCATCAAAGAAACCTTTTGTTTGGTACGCTTTCCAATCAATTTTCATACACTCTTTCACCTTATCCATCATCATATATGACGTAGTTAAACTGCTATTCCATTCGAATCATATCAACCGCTACATCAAGCAATTGACTACCGCCACCAAATACCACTCCTTTTAAAGGAGTTACGTCAGAAAAGTCTCGCCCTACGGCTAGAGTAATATGCTGATCGCGTGGTAAAACATTATTTGTTGGATCAAAATCAACCCAACCAAAGTTTGGCACAAATACCGCAAACCATGCATGAGTTGCATCTGCACCTTCTAGCTTTTCTTCGCCTTCTGGCGGCATGGTTTCTATGTACCCACTTACGTATCGACCTGCTAACCCCACGCTGCGTAAGCATGCAAGCGCAAAGTGTGCAAAGTCTTGGCAAACGCCCCTTTTTTGTGCAAAAACAGTGCTCAAAGGCGTACTAATTGTTGTAAAACCAGGATCATAATGAAATTCATGAAAAATCCGTGCCATTAAATCTTTGCATGCAGAAATTATATTTTTGTGTGCATCAAACGAAATTAATGCGTATTCCTTAATTCCTTTATCTATTGGAATAAGCTGTGAAGGTAGTACAAATTCAGACGTTTTTAATAATTCCGCTGTATTTGGTTTAACCAATAAATCACGTACTTTTCGCCAAGCAATATCAACGCTCTCTAAATTACTATTAGCGCCGACTAACAGTTCTACCTCGCTGATCATCGTTACTTTAAGTTTTTTATGCTGTATTGCTATTTCAAACGCTGTTACCTGATTATTAAAATAATCAGTAAATGATTGTAAGTAAGTCGGTGTAGGTTCAATTTCTACACGACTACTGTGGCATATTTGCCCGCGATTCGTTTTTGGCGTTAATCGCGCTTGGTTTTGACACAAACTAACAAAGTCTGAATAGTTGTATGTAGTCGAGTGCTTTATTTTATATTTCACGATTGAGCTTGCTCAATATTAGTCCAGTTCAATTTATTTGCCGTTTGGGTATGAGAAAAATACTGTAGTAATAATACATCACAAAATGTATCTAAGTTCATACGCGTATTATGGTTAAATTCGATTAACTGGTTACGTTGTCCATTTTCACTTTTTTGTAGGTAATCTTTCTCAGTTACATAACAACTTGTTTTAGAAAGTAAAATTGCTTTTTCGTGTGCCGCAATTACGCCTTGTCTGCGTTTTGTGGGTAAATGCTTACACAACTTATTAATTTCCTCTAACTGAAATAATAAAGAACGTGGGTATTCAGCATCTAAAAGTAATAACTCAAGCCCTGTACCAATGGTTTGATACATTCTGTATCGGCGCTTATGCGTAACTAAACTAACTTGGCAACTTAGCACTGCTTCAAGTAAGCCAAGCTCTTCGGGCTCGTCTAACTCTTTGGTTAATAAAGCCGCACTTAATGATGTTATTTGTAAGCTACGCTCTACTCTTCTGCCCATTTCGAGTAAAAACCAGCCATTACTATTTGGCATACAATCTGTAATCGAGCCATTAAAAGCCATAATTGAGCCTATAACTCTATCTAGGCTGCTTTGCATTGCACGTGTTGGAATATTAATATTTACATTTTTAAATACTTTAATTTGCTCATTAATATCATCAATTATTCGGCGACTATCATGAGATAGTAATTCTTGAATTTGCACCGACGCATTTGCAATGTACTTTAATGTATTAATAATACTGCCAGCGCATTGCTCGTCTGCAAGGAGTTGAAAAGCAGTTTCTTTAGACAGATTTACATCAATGCCATCTAGTTTTAAATCAGGTTCTATATAGGGATAAACAATATACTGCGACCTAATGGCATTAGAAAGCCGTGCAACTATACTTTTTCGTATTGAATCTGGGTAAACAGAAAACTCGGTGTACTTGTCTATAAAAATACGCAAAATACGTATGGTGTTTTCGCAGCGTTCTAAGTATCGACCCAACCAAAAAAGGTGCTCAGCCGTACGGCTCGAAATAACCCCTTCGAGTAGCGTTACATCCATTCTTTTTCTAATTGGCACCGGTGGATTATGCTCGCCTAAATCAACTCTATCGGCTGTATTTATCCATGTATCTTTGATCCAACCAGATATTCTCGGGTTGTTACTTTTTTCGTTCGAAAAACACAGTGCTGAAGGAAGTACTTCTACGCCATTTTCTGTGGTTAATGCATAGCATCTAAACACCACTGGCTTGGAGATTAATTGCCCATCATGCCAAAATGGTGCACTGCTAAAAGAAGGTTTTTCTTGGAAAAAGTAATTATCGGGTTCTTTGCTAATAAGTAGCTTTATTTCTTGCTCGTCTAACACTCCATCTAACTTGAGTGTAGGGTCTATAGCAGATAGTAGTTCGAGGTTATTCCAATCAACGGCTTGCGCTTCTTTTACACTTAAATAATTTGGCTCACCTAATAACAGCGGTTGTTTTAAAATTTGCTGCGATAACTTTTCTAAGTTGCACTTTATTGAAGGTGACGAGAGCACACCGCTACCAAACGGGTTTAAAACCTTAACCGACCCTTGTCGTACCGATTGTAATAAGCCCGGAATACCATGAAGTGAATATTCAGTTTGCTCTAAAGAGTCAATACAACGATCAGAAACCCAGCGTAAAATGACATTAATTTTACCCAAGCCTTGTAACGATTTTAAACAAACGTCACCACCACGTACGGTTAAGTCGGCGCTTTGTACTAACGTGTAGCCAAAGTAGGTAGATAGGAATGCATGCTCGTTGTAGTTAGGGTCATCAATTCCTTGGGTGAGAATTACAATTCGTGGGTCATCCATATAATGGGTATATTCATTAATACCCTCTTGGAATAAATTTAAAAATTCTTTAATTTGCTGAACATTACATTCGGCAAATTCTTCAGCCATTACACGCCTTGCAATAATACGGCTTTTAATTAATAGCCCTAAGCCTAACGGGCACTGACAATGATCGCTTAATACTTTAAATTCGCCTGTTGGCGTGCGGTAAACATCTAATGCAGTAAAAAAAAGTGTTAATTCATTACTAGGTAAACTAAAACCTTCGCGTAAGTAATTAGGGTCTTGAAAAAGCTGCTTTGCAGGAATATGACCATCAACTAATAGTGTTTGGTCACCGTAAATATCTTGCTGAATTTTATTTAATAAAAGGGTTCTTTGTTTTATTCCCTCTTCGAGCAACGCCCAATCGGCTTTAGATAACATAAATGGCAATGGGTCAAAATGCCACTGCTTATTGCTTTCATTTTTAATATTGCCATTTTGTAGCAATTGGCTAATTTCTGTAGCGCGGCTACTAACATCATCTGCTGTTAGACTAGCTAAACGCTTAAATAAAGTATCCCAATGGTCTGGGTTTAAACCACTGTGGTTTGCTAGTTCATCATGTCCATGTGATTTATCAAGGTATAAAGACAACCACTCAGGCAATTCCGGCATCGCGTTATTGTTAATATACAAGCTGAAAGCGCTCCAATTTATAGTAAATAGCCGTGTTCATAATGATGCTTTAAAAATATTTAGTCATTCCACTTTAAATAATTTCAAAGTGGAATGACACAACTATCAATTATTATTTAAAGTTAGGCTGCCTGCGTAAATCCAAGGTATTTGGATAATCAGGATTACTACTTTCTTCATCAGGTACCACGTATTCACTTGCGCTTTGCGCCGATTGAAAACTATGCGTAACCGCCGATGGGCTCCAGCTTGGTTCTGCTGATGCAAGTAACGATGGTGTATGCCCATGCTCCCAAAATCTTGCAACTCTGCGCCCTTCGGCTTCAAATGCATTAACCGGTAGTGTTTCAGGATTACGACCTCCAGCATGGCTCACATGATATACAAAGCCTCCAACTGAACGACCTTCCCACGTATCAATTAAATCAAAAACTAATGGAGCATGTACGCCAATAGTTGGGTGAAGCGCTGTAGGTGGTTGCCAAGCTCTGTATCGTATACCCGCGACCATTTCATCTTTTGCTTTACCTTTAACCGGTTTAAGCGGCACTCTTCGACCATTACACGTTACAACATAGCGATCGCTCATTGTTCCTTGTACTTTTATTTGTACTCTTTCTAATGACGAATCTACATAGCGCGCCGTACCCGACGCACTTGCCTCTTCGCCTAGTACATGCCAAGGCTCGATTGCGGTTCTAAGCTCAAGTGTTACGTTATCAAGTTCTCGCGTGCCACATACCGGAAATCTAAATTCAAAAAATGGATTTAACCAACTTAACTGAAATTGAAAACCTGCCTGTTGTAAATCGCGGCTTACTTCAGCTAAATCGTTTTCTACATATTGTGGTAATAAAAACTTGTCGTGTAACTCTGTACCCCAACGTATTAATGGCTTGTGGTAAGGTTTTTTCCAAAACCAAGCAAGTAAAGTACGCAACAGTAGCATTTGCACTAAACTCATTTGTGAATGTGGAGGCATTTCAAAACCTCTAAATTCTACAATCCCTAAACGACCTGTGGCTGAGTCGGGTGAATAGAGCTTATCAATACAAAACTCTGCTCTGTGTGTATTACCCGTTAAATCCACTAATAAATTACGCAGTAACCTATCAACTAACCAAGGTTCAGGCACCTCACCTTCGGGCATATGCGAAAAGGCAATTTCTAGCTCGTATAAAACTTCATCACGGGCTTCATCCACTCGCGGCGCTTGGCTTGTAGGACCAATAAAAAGCCCCGAAAATAAATACGACAAACCAGGATGATGCTGCCAATAGGTAATAAAACTTCTTAAAATATCAGGTCTGCGTAAAAATGGGCTTTGCTCAGGTGTTTCGCCACCAAGCGTTACGTGGTTACCACCACCAGTACCAGTATGGCGACCATCTGCCATAAACTTATCGGTACCTAATCGGCATTCTTTTGCTAAACCGTATAACGTTGTAGTTCGACTGACTAATTGATCCCACGATGTTGAAGGATGAATATTTACTTCAATAACACCTGGATCTGGCGTTACAGCGTATTTTTCTACGCGGCTATCTTTAGGTGGGCTATAGCCTTCAATAACAAGCGGCATTTTAAGTTCTTTAGCCACACTCTCTATACTACTTATTAAACCCATGTAATGTTCAAAATGACTTGTTGGTGGCATAAATATATATAAACGCCCCTCTCTCACTTCCATTACAAGCGCAGTTTTAACCATTTCTTTACCAATAAAGCCCTTTTTAAGCTTTTTAGCTTTGGTAAAATTTTCTGGAATATCAAATGGGTCGCGGTCAATAATATTGCCGCTCCACTCAAGGCTGTCTAAAGGTAGGCGATAACCAAGTGGTGATTCACCCGGTAATAAAAAACAATGACCCCGTTTAAACTCCCACGTACACGACTGCCAACAGTTTTTACTATCGTTCCATTTTAAAGGTAGAACATAGCCAACAGGCTTTTCTATGCCTTTATCCATTTTAGCTAAAAAGCCTTTTCGGCTCATTGCATGGAGAAGTTCTGGTTGATCTGGCTTTATTTCGGTAGGTAATGAGGCTTCTTGCCACATGTGATATAAAAAATCTTCATAAGCCGTAGTAAGTGCCTTGGTTTCAAGACCAAGTGAGTCACACAGTTTATCAGCAAACTTTTTAGTATCGGTATGATCAAATTTATAATCTTTATTAGGATCGGCTAATAGTGCAGCATCTTGCCATAAAGGCTCGCCGTCTTTGCGCCAATAGCACGCATATTGCCAACGTGGTAATGGCTCACCCGGATACCATTTACCTTGTCCGTAATGAGTAAAGCCACCTTTTGTGTATACTTTATTCATTTCTACAAATAAATTTTGAGCTAATATTCTTTTTTCTTTACCATCGGCATCAGTATTCCACTGAGGATGTTCCATATCGTCAATAGAAATAAACGTAGGCTCGCCACCCATAGTTAAATGTATGTTTTCTTCATTGTAAACATTGTCAACGTGCTGACCTAAGCGGTTAATTGCCGCCCACTGCGCCTCAGAATAAGGCTTAGTAACACGTGGGTCTTCGTGTACACGCGTTACTTTATTATAAAAGCTAAACTCCGATTTACAGTCGTCTATACCGCCGGTTACCGGCGCTGCCGAGCTTGGCTCTGGCGTACACGCCAATGGAATATGACCTTCACCAGCAAATAAACCCGAGGTAGGATCAAGCCCTATCCAACCTGCACCCGGAATATACACCTCGGTCCATGCATGCAAATCGGTAAAGTCTTCTTCTGGACCGCTTGGGCCATCTAGTGATTTTTGATCTGAGGTTAGCTGTACTAGGTAACCCGATACAAATCGAGATGCCAACCCTAAATGACGAAACAATTGTACTAACAACCAAGCAGAATCACGACACGAACCTGTTTTTTTACTTATTGTTTCGTTTGCCGTTTGCACACCGGGTTCTAAACGAATGCCATAACCTACTAATTCATAAATAGCTTGATTAACAGCCACTAAAAAATCAACGCTTCTAAGCGGCTCTTTAGGGTTTAAAGATTCAATTAATTCTTTAAATTTTGGACTGGCTTTGCGTTTTTTTAAATAAGGAGTGAGTTCTGACTTTGAAATAGCATCGTAAACAAACGGGAAGTTTTCGGCGTAATCTTCTAAAAAGAAATCAAAAGGATTAATAACCGTTAGTTCGGCGACCAAATCAACTGTAAAACTAAATTCGGTAGTTGGCTTGTTAAACACCACCCTCGCTTGGTAATTACCAAAAGGGTCTTGTTGCCAATTTATATAATGATCTTCTGGAACTATTTTTAAAGAATAACTTTTAATTTTTGTACGGCTATGTGGCGCTGGACGTAATCGGAATATATGCGGCCCCATATTAACTGACCGATCGTATTTATACTGAGTATGGTGCGAAATCCCAACTGTAATTGTCATCTATTAATTCCCCTTTAATAATGTATGGCCACAATATAACGCTGAAAATATTATTTGGACTAATTCACTTGTGCAATTTTTATACCAAAAGACTTGCTTAAGTAGTACTGTTCATCCACTCGCGGCTCTTACACAAAGCAACGTTATGCATAAAGGTTTTGACCTAATTAATAGGAAAAACACACCAATTCAATAAATAGTAAACTTAGTGTAATTTAAACCATCAATTTTAGATTTTTAATGGTGCAGAAAATGCACCAAAATAGTGCTTTAAAATAACTTACAATTAAAGCTAATTAATTTAAAATATTGAAATAAAACAAATAAAGTTAATTTTTCAAAATACTTACTCCGTTATTTATAACGCTAAACGGTTATAATTAAAAGTATTTATTTAGAGTTTAAAAATCATTAAAAATAATCATTAAATAGTAAGAAATAGTTCACAATAAAGCTGCTGTTAAAGTAAGTAACGGTGCTATACTAGATCGATTTTTAACCGCTTACGTTACAGTAAAACTAACAATCTCGATGAGATAAAACAAGCAACTTTTAATACAAAGATGCTTGTTTTAAAGATTAGTTTTACAGTGGTGTGTTTTAATTTCAAACAAAACAGAACACGTCCAATTTGAAAAACCAGCACACCTCACTAACCTGTTAATTTTTCATTATCATCAATGCTAAAGGTAATGCAGCACTAGGGCGTGTTGATCTTTGGTGGTTGAATTTGCAGCAGTGTGTTTGGTATTTAAGCAAGGCAGAGTCTATGATGTATGGTTGTTCCCTATACATAGGCGATAACGCAGCATAAATGCCAAACATGCGCTGCCCTTGGGTTCTTTCTAGGGACGATTGACTCTTTGTTGCTCGGTTTTTACTTAGCCCACTAGGTTACAAACCTCGCGCCGCGATTAAATCGCCCCTAGATTGAACAAATTTCAATCCAAAAAATCAACACGCCCTAGCGTATTTAAGTTTTTTTAAATCAACCCAATCTACCTAATAGGATATTTTCTTATGCAAAAGCTAACAGATGTCGGTGAAAACTTAGTTAATGGTATAGCATCTCGTTATAACCTCAGTCACGATGCAGTAATTCACATGTTAGTTAGCGTTAATAACGGCGGTTGCTCAATGGCACAGTTTAATTGCCCAGAACTTGGTGGTTCTGGTCAATGGATGCGTGGCGGAATGACAATGGTTGGCGACATGTTTAACAACGGTTTAAAATCAACCGTTGATAACTTGTGCAACGAACTTGCTAATATATTGAGCAATAACCAAATATTTCCGGTTATTCCTGCAGGAACGCCTGGCAGCAATCAATGGTGGCCAGGTAATCTAGGCAGCCCATTTAGCAGTGGTGCGCAAAATAATATTCGCTACGCTATATTCCCTAATCGCTTAGCCGTTGAATTAAATGGACAAGTGAGCGTATACGACACGTTAGATCATAATATTGGTGGTGTAAGCCAACAGCAAGGCAATAATACTTCTCTTACATTTAACAGTCAGTGGGGGACAATTAATGTAAATACCCTGCCATTAATTTCAGGGCAAACGCCAACGCCTCCAGAACCTCAAAAAGATTTTACGCAGCAAGTAACGCAGCCGAATTTTGCATCGTTAACACCAAACCAAGTTGAAGCACCGGCTAATAATACTGTGGGGCAATACTCGGTAGACGAAACACTTCAAATTATTGAAAAGTTAGCACAACTTCGCGACTCTAATGCGTTGAGTGATGATGAATTTAATATTAAAAAGTCTGAACTTTTAAAAAGGATTTAACCACTATCCTCCAATAGCATAGCGCTAAGTAAAAGTGGTTTATACGGTCTCTTTTTTATTCGGTAACATATGAAAACATTTAAATGTAATTGCACAGATCAACTTATTTTATTTTTTGAAAGCAGCCATTGTTTGGCTTGCGGTAGAACCGTGGGTATTGATGATGAGTTCGACCAAGTTGAACCCTATGAAATTGATGAGCAATCGGGGTTATTTTACAAAGCAGAAGCGCCTGAAGTTTTTTATAAAAAATGTGATAACAACGCTCAGTATCACGTATGCAATGGTATGGTTAATTTAGACACATTTATACCTGTTGCCGATAAAGACGAAGTGCTGTGTTTTTCGTGCCGCTTTAATGAAACGGTGCCCGATTTAAGTATTGTTGAACATATTCCATTATGGAAAAAAATGGAGACAGCAAAACGTCGCGCTTTGTATACATTAAAGTCATTATCACTCCCTTTAAATACAACGATTCAAGAACCTGAAAGCGGATTAAGCTTCGATTTTATAGCAGACCGTAACGTAAGCGATCACTTTGTAAGCCCTATTATAGGTCAGGACGTTGTATTTACAGGACACGATTGCGGGCATATCACTATAAACCTAGCTGAAGCAGACGACGTAGCACGCTCTCAAGCTAAAATAGCAATGGGTGAGCGTTATCGGACTTTACTTGGTCATTTTCGCCATGAACTTGGTCATTATTATTTTGATCAACTAATCGCAAATTCACCAAAAAAACATACTTTATGTAAGCAATATTTTGGTGATGACGAATTAGATTACCAGCAAGCGCTCGATACTCATTACAAGCAAGGTGCGCCAGCTAACTGGCATGAAACCTTTATTAGTGAATACGCTACTATGCACCCTTATGAAGACTGGGCAGAAACATGGGCGCATTACATGCATATTATCGATACTTTAGAAACAGCCAAAAACTTTTCAATTACAGGCTCAACAACGGGTAATGAGTTTGAATTAGAAGAAGCAGACGAGCTTCGATTGCCACAAAGTGCTTATTACTTTAATTCGCAAACATCGATTGATGCTATTTTAGATACTTGGATGGAATTTTCGATCATTCTAAATTCACTAAATCGCAGCATGGGACTTGCCGATGCCTACCCATTTGTACTTACTCAAGCGGTGCGAACTAAGTTATCTTTCATACATCATGCCATTCATAACAGGCTCAATTTAATACCTGATTTGAGCATTGGAAAAGTGTAATAAAATAAGCTCAGTCCAAAAAACATTTTAATAAAGAGCCATTTATTCTTGCTATGACTTTTCATGCATAGGTAGGTGGCTTTTTTATGATGAGAAAAAAGCCGTAAAAATAGTATATCCCCTACTTTCTCGCTGAAGCTTTGTTAGTTTGTCACAGCGAGGTTATTCTTAAGTCGACTTATGATTTTTTCTTGGTAAATACTAACTGTAGAAAACTTTTGTATTGAAACAAATAAGTCAGTTAGTTTTTCGTTTGATATATCAGAGATATTAATCCCTTTATATATAATAGGTGCATTATTTTGTCTGGTTAGATTATTCGACAGTAAAATATTCAATTTTACTGTACGTGCTAACTCTTCTTGATATAGAAAAAATTCTCTTAAATGTGTGCTAACAATATTGGCTGATTTTGATCTGTCTATCATTAAAATTTCGTCAATTAGTCGATTTAACCTGCTGCGAGACTCTATTGCTTCGTCGAGAATATCTAACCAATTAAGCTCTGTACTTGATAGTAAAGCTAAAAAATACACCGTTCGAGCTTTATTGTAATTAATAAAACCAGGCCACATAACATCTTCGCTAGATACTCTAAGTGCTTTATCAAACTGCTCAGCGGCAGATTTAAGATACATACTTACTTCTTCAAGTATTGATGGCTCTATAGTATTAATATTTTTTTGAGCCAGTTCTAAACCATCAATCGACAAAATATCTACAGAGTTCATATTTAGCGACTCTCGTAACAAATGCATGCCTTTTTTGTTGTAATACAAACCTAGGTAATTATGGTAAATGGTTTTTGTCACTGGGTTACGAAGAATTGGACCTCTCACATGAAGTAAGTCTGCATGAATATTAAAATTATCATCTGCTACAAAACTTTGGTAAGACACAACAGCTTTAAATAGCTTTATTGTTTCCGTTATTTGAATTGAATTACCTTTACTCACCGAGTGCAATATTTCACAGCGCCTATCAACTTCTGACAAAATTGTACCCATACGCTTTTTATAAAGCACTTTGTTAGTTTCTGATGCATTAAAAACAGCTGGAAATAAAACAATTAGGTCAATTATATACTGAAGGGTATCGGCAAAAAGAACGGCGGTTTCTGACTCTTTTTTTAGTTTATGCTCAATAGAGTCAAAAATTTCATTCTCTAGTGTATTTTCATCTTGGGATTTAAACTGATTAATTAACTCTGGAAGTGAGGTTACGTAATTTTCATTATCTAAAATGTTACCTTCCATTTTACTAATGTTATTTACACTATCAATTGATGTATATGTTCTAACAGTAATAAATAAAGCTAATACGGCTATACAAAAGCTTACTGTTGATATAGTAAAGCTTAGTAAATCTTTACCTTCTTTTAAATCATATACCCATACAGCAAGAAAAGCTGAAAGTAGAACAAGTAATAATATTGTAAAATATAACATTTTTGATGTGCGCATATGTCTTCCAGACTTGGGTCGAGCTAACAATCTAATATTGCTGATTTATAACACGAAAAACGCAGACTTCACACGCAAACTGAGAGTTACATAAGTTATTTATTATCGAGCTATAAAGCCTTTACTGAACGTAAATTATTAAATATCTGTATCACTCTTCCCACTTGCCCAGCGCTTGTTTGTCACTTTGTTTAAACTCAACCCAATTTGATGAGTCTTTAAAGTGCTCTTTTTTCCAAAACGTGGCGTGGTTTTTTAAATAATCCATTATAAATTGTGCGCCTTCGAACGCGGCTTGGCGATGGCGGCAAGTTACGCCTACAAATACAATTTGCTCGCCAAGTGCTAAGTAACCAACGCGGTGAATAATGCATATTCTCGCCAGTTGCCAGCGAGTTTGTGCTTGCTCTGCAATAGATTGAAGAAGTTGCTCGGTCATACCTGGGTAGTGTTCAAGCTCAAGTGCAATAACGTTATCGCCACTGCTGAACTCTCTTACCAAACCTGTAAAGGTGACAACAGCGCCATCGCTTTTATTATTACTACAAAGCGCATTGTGCTCGTCACCTACATTAAAATCATCAGTTTGTACTTGAATATGTATGCTCATTAGCCACCTGTAACCGGCGGGAAAAAGGCAAGCTCATCCCCTGCTTTCACTATTTCGTCGCTTGATGACATAGTTTGGTTAAGCGCTGCAAGTAGCTCACGCTCCTCCAGCCACGGTTGCCAATGCGGGTATTGGCTAACTAATCTTAATTTAAGCTCTGAAATACTAAGCGGCTGCGTAATCTCAAGGCTTAATTTACTGCACTTCAAGCGCTCTTTTAGTTGCCCAAAAAACAATAACTCTACATTTTGGGCGCTAGATATAGCATCGTTTGGATTAATCTCGCTGCCAACTGCCATTTTTGCCCCCAGCTTTTTGAGTAACGCGCATGCCGCTAATTTCCATTAGTGGGTCGGCTGCTTTACACATATCAAACAAAGTAAGCGCAGCAACAGATACCGCTGTTAACGCTTCCATTTCTACACCCGTTTTACCGGCAAGTTTGCAGTAGCTGGTTATTTTAATTTGGCTGTTTGCTTCATCAAGTTCAAAATCAACAGCGACTTTAGTAAGTGCAAGCGGATGACAAAGCGGAATTAAATCGGCGCACTTTTTAGCGCCTTGAATACCCGCAATACGAGCCACGCCTAACACATCGCCCTTTTTGTTTTGATTAAGCATTACTTGCTCAAAGGCAAGCTTACTCATGCTGATAAATGCTTCAGCTGAGGCATCACGCAGGGTTACGTCTTTGAGCGATACATCAACCATATTAGCTTGGCCGTTTTCGTCTACGTGGCTTAGCATACTATTGCTCACGCGATTCACACTTTTTACCAATGGTAATGTGCGGTACAAAGTTACACGGTTTATGCATTGAGTTAAGTTGATCTTTTATAATGCCTGTCCACGCTGTTTTACATGCGCCTGTAGAGCCTGGCATACAAAAAATAACGGTGTTGTTAGCAAGTCCTGCAAGTGCACGAGATTGAATAGTTGAGTTACCAATTTCACCGTACGATATATGTCTAAATAGCTCACCAAAGCCGTCTACGCTTTTATCAAACAGCGGCGCAAATGCCTCTGGTGTTGAATCACGTTCGGTAAATCCTGTACCACCAGTCACTAAAATAGCGTGAATCGTGTCGTCGGCTATCCACTGCGATGCAATAGCGCGCATTTGGTAAACATCATCTTTTACAATTTCTTTATCCGCTAAGTGATGACCCGCCTCAGTTAGCGCTTTAATTAAGTAATGACCAGAAGTATCGGTAATCGCATCACGCGTGTCGCTTACTGTAAGTACGGCAATGTTTAAAGGTATTTGTGTATCGCTTGTGTGGCTCATAATGTTCTTCTCAATTGGTTAATGCTTAGGTCAAAATGCTCATTTACAGCTTTAAATTGCGCCGGTGTATTGGTGTTTATTAATGCATGCGCTTTATTACATAAAAGCGTTTGCACACCAATGCTTTGGGTAAACTGTTTTATTGATTTATGACTGTTTGCGTTTGTGAGTATGTGTTTTAAATGATTTTTTACACTGCTTGTATTACGAATATACAGCGGTAGCGGTTCATTTTCAAAGTGCCAAGCATGTATTTGTGACTGATTTAATTGATTGCTCACACTTTGTACGTTATTTGTCTGAGAAGCCAGCACTATTGTGCTTAACAAACTACTCGTAAGTAGAGGCATATCTACCGCAGTAATAAGTAAATCGTGCTCAGTGGCTATTAATGTTGAGTAAATTCCGCCAAGGGGCCCACTGTTTGGGTATATATCTTTAACGTACTTTTCTGAGGGATAATCGCTCGGTGAATAATGGTTCAATGATTTGATTGGATTTGTAACGTTGCGGCTTATCAGTATGTTTTTAGCGCCTGCGTCTTTTAATAAATCACACGCATTGTGCAATAGCGTTTTATTTTTTAAAACTAAATCGGCTTTGTCTGTGCCCATTCTTGATGACTTACCACCAGCAAGCACAACACCTGTAAAATCTCGCTTAACTTTCATATTAGCTTTTATATGAGTATTCACATCAGCTCCCATATTAGCCGCCTAACATGGCTAAGTGAGTTGTCGCACCTGTTAAGCGTTTATCTAGCTCATGGCTTATTTCTTTATCGCCCATAGCAGCTCGAATTGCCTTTACGGTCGCTGCAGTATCATCCTCGTTTAGCAGTTCGCGTAAATCTATACCTTGCTCGGCAAACAAGCATAAGTGTAATTTACCCAGCGCCGACACCCTTAAGCGATTACAGCTTTTACAAAAGTCTTTACTGTACGGCATTATTAAACCAATACGACCATCGTAATCAGGATGACAAAATTCCTCAGCGGGTCCGTTTAGTTTCCCCCTAACGACTTGTAACCAGCCTTGGTCGAGTAATTGGGCTTTAACCGTTTGCCCACTTAAGTGGTTTTCTTCAAAAAAGGTTGCGCCGTCACCTGTTTCCATTAATTCTATAAAGCGAACCGTAACTTTGTGGTGTTTTACCCACGCTAAAAAATCCTTCAATTGGTTTTTATTAAACTGCTTGGCAAGCACTGCATTTATTTTTATGTCTTTTATGCCCAGCTCTACCGCGCGCTCAATCCCTTTTAAAATAAGGGTAAGTTTGTCGTGCCCTGTTATGAGTTTAAACATACTCGGATTTAAACTATCAATGCTGACATTAAGCGCATCAAGCCCTGCTTCAGCAAATTCATCAATTTTCTTTAATAAATTAAATCCGTTTGTAGTAATGGCTACTTTTTCTATGCCGGGCGTGTTTTTACAAAGCTTTATAATATCGGTTACGTCGTTTCGTAAGCATGGTTCGCCACCTGTAATACGCACTTTTTTAGTACCAAGCTCTGCAAACGCATTTACTAACGTGCTAATTTCGTTTTTATTTAAAAAATTACGCGGCGTATCGCACTGATACCCGTTTGGTAAACAATAACTACAACTAAAATTACATACATCGGTTATTGAGAGGCGCAAATAGTTAAACTGCCGACCAAATTGATCATTAAGCATATGCTTCCTTTTTTCTTTACATTACAACCGCAACATCAATGCTGCTAGAACCTGCTTTGTAATGTTGTTTTATTAATTGGCTTAATTGTGTTTTACACGAACCGCAATTCGTTCCACATTTAAGTTCAGACCCCAATTGCTCGACTGTGTTTGCACCGTTTTTAATGGCGTTTATAATTGGCTGCTCTCTTACTTTAAAGCAGCTACACACTTGTGCACCTTGGGTAAATTCTTCATCGGGGGTTGCATAAAGCAAAGACTGTAACTGTGTAAAGGTCAGTAATGGCTCTGCAAATAAATGGTTTATCCACTCAAGTGATATTTCTTTTTGCTCATTAGAAATAACACCAACAAACGCTAATTGATCGTTTTGAATACACTGCACATGCATGGCTTTTGCCGTATTCATAGCCGACCACTGCCCTTGTAAACCTGTTAAGGTTTGGCAGTAATACAGTAAATCACTTTGTGGCTCATTAAGCGCCAATTGGTAATTAAAGCAATTACTAGCATTAACTTTGAGCCAAAAATCACTGTCTATAACAAGTTCGTTTTTAGCAAACAGCTGCATATATTGCACAAAGGGTGCTTTAACTATATTAACAGCGCCGTGTTTGCACTCAGCCTGACCAGATAGAGGGTCAACTACCGATTGATACAACCCACTTACTGTTGCTGACGATGCAAATTGCTTATTCCAATGAATAGGCATAAAGCATTCACCTTTTCGCACCGAATCGGTTACTTTTGCATGCGCGGTAACCTGCCCTGTTTGGGCAATCGCACTTATTAAATCGTTTTGCTTAATTGCTAATTTACTGGCATCAAGCGGATTAATTTCAATGTACGGCCGTGTAATATGCGATGAAAGCGCAGTGCTTTTACCCGTGCGGCTCATGGTATGCCATTGGTCGCGTATACGTCCTGAGTTCATTACAAACGGGTAATCACTTGATGTTTTTTGCACCGGTAATTGCGGCGTTATGGCTATAAAGCGTGCTTTTTTATCAGCGGTGCTAAATTGGTTATTTGTAAAAACCTGACCATTTTTATAAGGCTGATTTTTAACAACAGGCCACATAATGGGTTTTAAATTATCATACTGATTTTGTGTGAGCCCAACTAAACCAGAGAGATTTAATAATCGGCTGCCGTTATTTTCAAAGTCGGTTAATTGTGCCCATTCTTCAAAAATGCCACTAGGGTCTGTAAAGTCAAACCCTTCAAAGCCCATTTTTTTAGCAACATCGCACATAATTTGCCAATCGTTTTTAGCTCCCGAATAAGGCGCTACTAACGGGCGTTGCCTTGATATTCTGCGCTCTGAGTTAGTTACTGTGCCGTTTTTTTCACCCCATCCGGTTGATGGAAAAGCAACATCGGCAAATTTTAACGTATCACTTTTTGCAATACAGTCAGATACAACCACCAGCTCGCAGGTCTCTAATGCTTTTTTAATAGCGGCGTTATTGGGCAAACTCACCATTGGATTTGTTGCCATTATCCACACTGCTTTTATTTTGCCTGCGGCTATTTCATCAAACATATCGATGGCATTGCTGCCTGCTTTTGTAGCGATAGTTGGCGAGAGCCAAAAGCGTTGTACAAGTGATTGATGTGCTTCGTTTTCAATATCTAAATGCGCCGCTAACTGATTAGCCAAACCACCTACTTCGCGCCCGCCCATCGCATTGGGTTGCCCCGTAATCGAAAACGGACCGTTGCCTGGTTTAAGTAATTTACCTGAGGCTAAATGCGCATTAATAATAGCGTTGCATTTATCTACACCCGAACTTGATTGATTTATACCCATTGAGTAAAAGCTAATCGCACTTGGGCTGTTAGCAAATAGCGCGTAAAACTCAGTTACTTGCTCAATTGCTATATCGCAAAAATCGCTAACTGCCTCACAACTCCATTTTGTTGCCTCTTGCAGTGCGCTTTCAAAGCCGTTTGTGTGCTGATCAATAAATTGCGTATCGAGGTGGTTATGCTCATGTAAATAATTAAGTAAACCGTTATAAAGTGCGGCGTCACTGCCTGGTTTTATATTTAAAAATGTGTCGGCAAGCTCAGCTGTGTCAGTTTTACGCGGATCAATAACCACCACTTTCATATTTGGGTTAAGTTGCTTTGCACGCTCCATTCGCTGATACAAAACCGGATGAGTCCACGCTGCATTAGAGCCAATTAAAATAAGCAGCTCAGTTTGCTCTAAATCCTCGTAAGTACACGGCACTACGTCTTCACCAAAAGCCCGTTTATAACCTGCCACAGCAGACGACATACACAGGCGCGAATTTGTATCAATATTGCCTGAGCCTATGTAGCCTTTCATTAATTTATTAGCGATGTAGTAATCTTCAGTAAGTAACTGCCCTGACACATAAAAAGCCACCGCATCGGGTCCGTGCTTTTGTATTATGTCGTTAAATTTATTGGCAACATGGTCGGTGGCTTCATCCCACGTAACAGCTTGATTATTAATAAGGGGTGACGTTAAGCGGTTATCACTGCCTGTGGTGTCGAGCAAATGGGTGCCTTTTACACATAAACGACCAAAGTTTGCGGGGTGCTCTCGCATGCCTTCAAGCTTAGTTGGCACATTATTAAAAAGTGAAATATCAACACCACACCCTACACCACAGTAAGCACATGTTGTTTGTTTTAAACTCGTTTTATTTATAGTTGGTGACGTGTTTACGGTTGCCATACTGCTCTCTTTTAGTGTGCTTTAATTTATGCGGGCTGTTTAACAGGCTCATTAAGAGTAACTACGTTAATAGTGTTACTTGCTTTAGCGAGTGCGCTGTTTATTACGTTTTGAACGAGCTTTTCACAACCTCCACAGCCTGTACTGGCTTTGGTGCTTTGCTGCACACTTGCTAGGTCTATAAAGCCTTTAGCGACTGTTTGTTCAATGGTGTGTTTAGTTACTTTATGACAAGCGCAAATAATAGCGTCATCAGGCAAGTCGTCGGCGCTTAGCTCTGCGATATCGCCGGCAAGGGGCATAATGAGCGCTTCGGGGGCGGTGGTAAGTTCAATGTCGTTTAAATGATATTGCAGTAAATTATCGTAATCGCTGGTATCGCCAACAAGCACGGCGCCAATCAGTTTATTACTTTGTGAATTAGTGACTACTTTTTTATAAATGCCATTGGGTTGGTCTTCAAAGTAATAGCTTATTGCGCCTTCGCTGCGTGCATGTGCATCGCCAATAGAGCCCACTTCAACACCCATTAATTTAAGCTTGGTGCTCATATCGGCACCACTGAACTCATCGGCTTTATTGTCTAAGCCATTACTTTGCAAGGAACCTTGCTGGGTCTGTTGTAAAATATGCCCAACTGCAATTTTAGCCATGGCGTAACCGGGTGCCACTAAGCCAAAAATAAAATTATTCCACAGTGCACATTCACCAATTGCGTATATGTTTTTATCGCTCGTTTGGCAGTGGTTATTAATTACAATACCGCCGCGCTCGCCTAACTCTAAATTAAACTCGCGGGCTAAATTATCATAAGGGCGAATACCTGCTGAGAATACAATCATATCGGTTTCAAGGGTTTTACCGCCCTTAAAACACATTTTGTAACGGCAGTTCTCACCCTCTACTATCTCCTCAGTTGCTACCGATGTATGCACAGTAACGCCTAAATCTGTAATTTTGTTTTTTAGTAGCCGACCGCCACCCGCATCAACTTGTACGCCCATAAGTTGCGGTGCAAATTCTATTACGTGAGTCTGTAAACCCAATTGCTTTAATGCGTTTGCAGCCTCAAGACCCAGTAAACCGCCACCAATTACCACGCCTACTTTACTACCGTGGGCTGAGTTTTTTATTGCGTGTAAATCGTTAATGGTGCGATAAACAAGGCAATGCTCACGATCTTTACCCGGTATAGGAGGTACAAATGGAAATGAACCTGTAGCAAGCACAAGCTTGTCGTATTCAAACGACTCCCCTTTAGCGGTCGTTACAGTTTGCGCATCACGATTTATGTCAACCACTTTAGAATGAGTATGAAAGCGTACTTGCCAATCGTCATAGGTTTTATTGCATGTAAGTGCGAGGTCGTCTGCGGTTTTACCTTTAAAAAAAGACGATAATTGCACGCGGTCATACGCTAAACGGTCTTCACCGCTTAATACCGTAATTTCAAATTGCTCATCAGCTTGATTTTGAGAAACCAGCTGCTGCACAAAATGGTGCCCCACCATTCCGTTTCCTACTACTACAACACGCTGCTTACTTAGCATTTACTCACCTTAAAATGATATCTACTTTAGTAATTGACTAAAATTGAAATCGAATGATTTGTTATAGGTTTGTTATAGCAATATGTAAGCCAAATATATAAGCATTTAAAATCAGTAAGTTGCCTACATTGGTGCAGAGGTGAAAAGCGTAAAGCCCCACAAGATGGTGCAACTGCACCATCTTGTGTCGCTATAAATTACAAGAGGATTTTAGAAGATAGTGAGGGTTAAAATTTAGCGCTCATCCATACCCATAATTTTTGAGTATCGACTTTATTAGCAGCGGTATCGCCCGCTGAGTAATCAGCGTATTTAACACCCACTGCGTATTGTTTATTAATAGGTTTAACGTATTGTACGTTTAGCTCACTGCCTAAATCGTCAACCCCATTTGATTGCTCATTAGCATCAAAACTGTGATAAGCCACCAACCATTTTCCGTCAAACGCTTTACCATTTAAGCTTATGTAAGTGTCGTCCAAGCCTTGTGCGGGTGTATTTAAAAACGTATCTGCCCAACCATTAAATTTATGTAACGTGGCAAGTGGTGTTGCAAACCCGTAATCGCCATTATCAGAGCCAAGTGACTCTATGCCAACTTTTAATGTTACTGTTTTTATACCCAAACCATTTAAATCAACAGCGCCTTCAAGTGCATAGTAATCGGCATCAAAATCACTCACGCTTGTTGACGCAGACTGCGTTGCATACTCCGCTTTGTAATAAAATTTTATGTCGTTTAGGGTTTTATTACCGTTAAAAGAGACGCCATAAGTGTCTAAACTGTCGTCTTGTAGTGCATCGTCACTTAATAAGTAACTGTATAAAACCACTTTACCGTAGTCTGTTTTAAAGCTTGCATTAATAAGATGATCGGACGATTTAATGTCTTTATCGTCAGCAAATATGCGGTTACGCTTATTTAAATAACTGTATTGTAAATCTATGTTATTAAATGCGTAATTAATGGTTGCTGCATCAAAGGTTTGTCTGTCTTGGCGCCAACCTACGTGCCCAACAAAACGCTGCCCATCAAGGGCTATTACTTGGCGTCCTACTTTTAGCGATAGACCATCGCGGGCATATTTAACAAAACCTTGGTCAATCTCAGTGTTTTCTGGGTCTGCAATAACAGAGTAATTAGTGTTTTTTCCCACCGTATTATTGTAATCATCTACGCCTAATAGGCTGCGAGTATCTTCTACTTCAATAAGGGCTGAAAAACCATTCACCTCGTCTGTTTGATGCGTTAAGCGGGTTCTAAGTGTTAAGCCGCTTGCATCTTTTAAAGCATTGTTTTGATCAACGCTTTCAAAACGCAGTCTAAAATCAAGATCCGTTTGCGCAGCAAAGCTTATTGAAGGCGCAGTGAAGCAACCCAGTATAAAAATAATAGGTAAGTTGTTCTTATAGTTAAGCATTTTGGTTCTCTACGTTTTAATTATTAATACACATACCAAAGCAATAAATAAACACAGCGAAATACATTTCCACACCATAACTGGATCGCGTTTCATTATTGAGCTTTTATTAGCGGTACTTTCTAAATAAGGATTAGGTTTGTTGATATCGTTTATAAACTCAGAAAAAGCTTGGTATCTGAGTTCTGGTTTAGGGGCAAGCGCTTTCATAAGGGCTTGATCTAACCAAAACGGAATATCGGCTCTGTATTTACGAATACTTGTGTAGTGCCAATGGCTGTAATCTTTTGGCGCTACGTGGTTAAGTGGCAATGGTTTGTAAGGCAATTTTGAGCACAATAACTCGTATGCAATAACGCCAAGTGAAAACAAATCACTTTTAAAATCGGCGTGCATAGTAATAAGTGTTTCGGGTGCGGTGTAGTCGGCAGTGCCTTGTGGGCAATCATCCGCAATTTGCTTAACCGACTCGTCCATAGCCGCAACACTTACAGTGCCGTAATCAATGAGCGTTACTTTTCCGTGCGCATCTATCATTACGTTATCGAGTTTTAAATCACGATGTACCATATCGAGTCGCTGAAACGCCCTTAGTGCATGTACTATTTGTTCAATAATACTGCGCACTTGGGTTATTTCTGGGTGCGGCACGTCGTGCTTCCAATCACTAAGTGTTTGTCCGTCCATGTACTCACAAATATGATACAAAAAACGACTCTGCGATTGCGTGCTTAGTACTTTCATCACGTTAAGGTGGTTTATGCGTTGCCCTACCCAGCCTTCTCTTATAAAGCCTTGAAGGTAGTGCACATCGTCTTCAAAATTAACCGAAGGTGCTTTTAAAACCACTGGCGGTATATCGGGCGCTTGTTGCACTAAATAAATATGCGAGCGACTACTGGCATGCAATTTACGAATAACCGTGTAGTCATCAATTTTTTGTCCCACATTAAGCGCAGGTGGAATTTTTCGTCGTGTTAGCGAATGATAAAGCTCATCTAACTTTTGCTCGGCAATATTTTCTACTTTTACCAGTAAGCAACTTACGTTGTCGTCACTGCCTCGCGCTAATGCAAGTTCGGTAATTGCTTTAGCTGCATTTTCTAAATTAGTGTGCTCGTTAATTAATTTAGCTATATCACTACTTGGAAGCACATCGTGTACACCATCGCAGGTTAATATATAAATATCGTCTGCTTTTAGGTCAACTTCGTATACATCTATTTCTTGATGAAGTTGTGCGCCAAGTGCACGCGTTAGCGTATCGTTTACTTTGTGATCCCGTGTTATTGCCTCTATTTTATTTCCTCGCAAGCGAGTAATACGCGTATCACCTAAGTGAAATATATAACCCGTTGCCGACTTTAAAATAAGTGCTGTAAAAGTCGTCATCCAATCGGCTTGGCGCTGACCTAAGTGATTGTAATTAACTGATTGCGAATAAAGCCACTGATTTAAACTTGCTAACACCTTCGACACTGACTTTTTAACCGCCCAACTTTCGGGGGTATTTAAATACTCATTTATAAAATGAGTAACCGAAAGTTGAGACGCTTGTTTAGCATTTTTTGCTGATGAACACCCATCGGCTAAGCAGGCAATAACGCCTTTAGACTCTTTTTCTTGCGCTTTGGTATTAAGAGCAGCAAACGCATCTTGGTTTTCTGCTTTTAACCCTTTAGCGCTGTGCCCGCCAAATGAAACGTTGAGTTCATTTTCAAGCGCTTTAGCTTGGTGTGTTTCATCAAACATAGTCAATAATGCCTTAAGTCACTGAAATAAGTTCAACGGTGCCGTCTTCATTTACTTCGGTAATATGCCCGTCTGGTTCTTTCATAAAAAATAGTGCGCCTAAGCCAAGTAATGCACTACCCGCAATAATGAAAAAGAAGGTTTTATAATCAACAAGTGACAATGCAGTTAAGTAAACTACTGCACCAACATTACCGTAAGCCCCTGTCATACCAGCTATTTGCCCTGTTAAACGACGCTTAATTAGCGGTACTGCGGCAAATACAGCGCCTTCACCGGCTTGTACAAAGAACGAACATGCCATAGCCGCTACAACTGCAAGCCATAAAGGCCACGATGCATCAACCAAGCCCATTACAAAATAACCAACAGCAAGACCCATCGTAAGTACAATAAGTGTTATACGACGACCTAATTTATCTGAAATCCAACCGCCACCAGGGCGAGATGCTAAGTTCATAAATGCATAAGCAGAGGCTAAAATACCCGCGTACACCATATCAAGACCAAACACATCCATAAAAAACAGTGGCAACATAGAGACAACCGCAAGCTCAGAACCAAAAGTTGTAAAATATAAAACATTTAAAACAGCCACTTGCTTAAACTCATAACGATGCGACTCAGGTACTGGCTCTTTAAAAATATGACCATTTACGTCAAAGGTTTTATACACTTCGTAAATATAAAGTAGAACTAAAAAAGCATACACAGCAAGTACAAAATTAGCCGAAATTAAGTTAGCACCGGTTGGCGAAAGCTTCCAAGTAAGTAATGCTAATGCGCCGTACATAGGGATTTTCATTATAAGCAGTAATACAAAGTCGCCTTTACTGGTAACTTCCATTGCGCCTACTTTTTTAGGCTTAAAGTATGTACCGCCTTTTGGCGTATCGGTTACATTTAAGTACCAAATAACACCAAATATAACGCTTAATACACCGGTTAAACCTACTGCATAACGCCAACCATCTTCGCCACCAAACATTAGTGCAATAATTGGCAATAACATAGCCGCTGCTGCTGATCCAAAATTACCCCAACCGCCATAAATACCTTCCGCTATACCCAACTCATTAGCAGGAAACCATTCACTCACCATACGAATGCCCACAACAAAGCCAGCACCAATAAAGCCTAAAGCAAAGCGCGCTATTGCGGCTTGCTCAAATGTAGTTGCCATAGCAAACATAAAACATGGAATACTACAGCTAATAAGTAGTGCCGCATAAACAATACGGGGACCAAATTTATCGGTTAGCATACCCACCACAACACGCGCTGGAATAGTTAACGCTACATTTAAAATTAGTAATGTTTTAACTTGTGCCATGGTGATCCCAAGTGAACCCGCTATGGCACCTAATAAAGGAGCATGGTTAAACCATACAAAAAATGACACAAAAAAGACCATCCAACTTAGATGCAATACTTTCATTTTTCCGCTAAACGATATTAGGTTAAACCCAGAACTCGGTTGCATGTTTATTTTCCTCGTAAACGTATTATTGTTTTATTAATGCCCCACCCTTTTATATGAGTAGCAGCCCAATGTTTGTTAAATTTAAGTTAACCCGATATAGCAATTACTGAGCCACTAATTAAAAACCATAAATTTCAGATAGTTACATGCAACAGTTGTTTTTATACGTTATAGTTGCACTATATGAGTGAAGGGCTCTGGGTTGTTAGAGTGCAAATAAAAAGCGTTACTACTTGCTCTTGGATTTAACAACTTGGTATTGTTCAAAAAAAGGTTGAGATTTTAAAAATGCAAAAGCCACCATTAACTTACCAGCAGCAACTGCGCTATTCTCGGCACATTATGCTGCCGCAGCTTGATATAGACGGACAAGAGCAGCTATGGCAATCGCATGCTTTAATTATTGGTGTGGGTGGGCTTGGGTGTGCGGTAGGTCAATACTTAGCGGCATCTGGCGTTGGGACGCTTACCTTAGTTGATAACGATGAAATAGACGTGACCAACCTGCAAAGGCAAATACTGTATAAAGAAAGTGATATTGGTAGTTCAAAATGCAGTGCTGCTAAAAAACAGCTTAACGCGCTTAATAGTGAAATAGACATAAACACCATTGAGGAATTTTTTGATACAAGTACCTCTACAGAACAATTATTTAATAACATTGATATAGTGATTGATTGCTCAGATAACCTAGCAACGCGCAATGCACTTAATAGCGCCTGTTTTAAAGCTAAAGTTCCGCTAGTGTCAGGCTCTGCAATACGTATGGAAGGACAAGTCGCGTGTTTTACTATGGATGAAAACAGCCATTGTTATGGCTGTTTATCACAATTTTTTAGTGAACAAACACAAAGCTGCTCTGAATCCGGCGTGCTTTCCCCAATTGTGGGGCTAATAGGCAGTATTCAGGCTACTGAAGCGCTAAAAATGCTTGCTGGTTTGCCAAGTGGTTTAAGCGAGCACTTACTGCTGGTGGATGGCTTAAGCATGGAGTTTAATCGTTTTAAAATAGCTAAAAACAGTCAATGTGCGGTGTGCAGCATTTAGTTATTCTAGATTACTGATTGTTGTATAAAACACATCGCCCACTTTAAAGTCGTTTTTGTCCCACACTCGTCTTGAAGCCAAGCAATACAAAGTTTGCCCATCTACATTAAGCGTTAACTGCCACTTATTATTAATAAGCTCAGCCTGAGTTAATACCGACCTTAAAACATTACTGTGCGTTGTTTGCTCAGGTTTTAACGCACTAAACGACATTTGCTCACTTTCTATAATTAGCTTATTACTGCTATCTACAAGTTCAGGAAGCACAAAAAGCGGCTGCTCACTTTGCTGTAATTGCAATTGATATAGCCCGTAGTTTTCATCAAATTTAACCACATCGTAATTAATTAAGCTCAGCGGTGTTTGCCTATCGTTTGCATAAATAGCTTTTGCAACGTGCGCACTCGCACCTTGGTTTATCACCTTACCTTTATCAAGCTGAATAAGGGTATCGCAGCAAAATAGCAGCTCTTTTAATGAGTGACTTACTATTATAAATTTAATATTAAACTTAACTGCAAACTCGCTAAGTTTAGTGAGCGTTTTAAAACGCAATGACCAATCAAGTGCACTAAAAGGCTCATCAAGCATTATAAATTTTTGACCTGCTAACAGCGTACGCGCAAATACTACACGTTGGCGTTCGCCACCCGATAAGCTTTGTACGTCACGGTTTAGTAAGTCTTGTAATTCAAGTGTTTTAACAACGTATTCTATCGTTAAGCTGGTTTGCTTATTCCCGCAGTGTTTTTGTGTAAACGCTAAATTACCTGCCACATCTAAATGAGGAAACAACGGGCACGATTGCAACTGAAGCGTAATACCGCGTTTATCGCTTGGTAACTCATGCACTGCCTGATTGTTTACATAAACACTTTTTGCAGGCTCTAAACCGCTAATACAACGCAGTAATGTTGACTTACCCGAGCCAGAAGGCCCGTAAACACCCAATACATTAAACGACTCAAGCTCAAGGTTTATATCTAAATCAAAATTATTGAGTGCTTTAAAAAGGCTTAACTTAATCATGTTATTGCTTAACCCCTACAATGCTTTTATTAAACTTAAATAACAGCACTAAACAGGCAAACGAAATAGCCAGTAAAATAAGTGAAAGCTGATGCGCCGCCGTATAATTTAACGATTCAACATGGTCATAAAGCGCAATAGACACCACCTGTGTTTGCCCCTGAATATTGCCGCCAATCATTAATACCAAACCAAACTCACCCAATGTGTGCGCAAAGCCTAAAGCAAATGCGCTACCAATACTGGGTTTTAAAAGCGGAATAATTAAATGCACAAAGCGTTTAAACGGGCTTAACCCAAGCGCAATGGCTGCTTCGTTATAGGTTTGATTAATATGCTTAAACCCAGCCACAAGAGGCTGCATTACAAAAGGCAGCGAATAAAAAAGCGAGCCAATAACCACGCCCTGAAAACTAAACGCAAGCTGAGTACCCGTTAGCCAAAACAAAAACTGCCCAAAAGCGTGATCAGGCGAAAACAAAACAAGTAAGTAAAACCCTAATAACGTAGGCGGCAGCACTAAAGGCATTGCAATTAATGCCTCTAAAAATGGTTTAAATTTACCGTTATAGCCAGCGAGCTTGTAAGCCAGTGGAATACAAAAAACAAGAAGGAGCACTGCGGTTATAAAGGCAAGTTTTATAGTTAACCACAGCGCGGTTAAATCACTTTGAAGCATTGTTGTCCTTTATTCTGTAACCTAATTCAATTAACTGCTGCTGCGTAGCCTGCGTCATTAAAAATTGCATGAGTTGCTTAGCGCTAGCACGCTTTTTAGTCGACTTAATAATAACGCCTTGTTGAATTATATCGGGATATTGATTTGTAGGCAGCACGGTGTAATCTAAATATTTTTGATCTTGCGTGTTACTGTAAGCTGCCTTTAGTGATGAAACAGCCACCAGCCCTATTCCTACATTACCACTTTGCACAAACTGAAATGCATGCGTAATATTATTACCGTACACATAATTTACTGGCTTTTTAAAATGGTTATTCGCGTAGTGCTCTGAGGCACGCCCGTATGGTGAAAAACGCGGATTAGCAATGGCTACTTTATCATTTACTTTTTCAGCTTTGGGTTGCCACAAAGCAAGTTCGCCTAACGCGTAAGTGATTAAGCTACTTTGCTCGGCATAGCCTTCTTTAATAAGTGATTGCGGTCGAAAATCGTCAGCCGATAAAAACACATCAAATGGCGCACCATGCACTATTTGCGAATATAAAACACCGCTAGAAGCGGCTGATATTTTCACGTCAACATTAGGTAATGGGGATTTTTTTAGTAGGGTTTGCAATACAGTTTTAAAATTACTCGCTACGGCTACTTGCAGCGTTTCTTTTGCGTTTACGCCGCACGAAAGCATGCATGCTATAAGCAAAAAATAACCCAACCATGTATTGTAAAGCTTTGACATTATAAGTATTGTTTCAAAATAAAATGATTTAAGTAAGCAATATATATGAACGATGTTTGCAATGCACCCGGTTTATTGCCAATTGAAACTGCAATACAAAATATACTTGGCTCAATAACGCCTGTTAAAGACGTTGAAACCATCACTATAATGCAAAGCGTTGATCGCGTTTTAGCAAGCGATGTTAAATCAACTATAAACGTACCAGCTCATAACAACTCCGCAATGGATGGCTATGCGCTATGTATTTCAGATAAAAGCTTAACCTATACACAAGTAGGTAGCGTGTTTGCAGGGCAAGTTTTTGAAGAAACGCTTACCCCAGGGCAATGCGTAAGAATAATGACCGGCGCCGCCATTGCACCTGGCGCTAATGGCGTTGTAATGCAAGAAAACGCCTCGGTTGATGGCGACAAAATTACATTTACTGCGCAACCTGAACTAAATGAAAACGTGCGTTTTGCTGGCGAAGATATTGCAATTGACGATGTTATTTTAAAAGCAGGCGATAAATTAAAAGCCGTTGATGTGGGGCTACTTGCATCTTTAGGAATTGCCAATATAGACGTGGTAAGAACCCTAAAAATAGCCGTGCTTTCTACAGGCGATGAGCTAATAGAACCTGGTCAGCCTCTTAAGCAAGGCGCTATTTTTGAAAGTAACCGCGCTGTTATTATTAGTGCGCTGCAACAAAAAAATATAGACGTGCTTGATTTAGGAATTATCCCTGATGACAAAGAACTCATCACTAATGCATTTTTAAAAGCGAATGAACTTGCCGATGCTGTAATAAGCTCAGGCGGTGTATCGGTTGGTGAAGCCGACTTTACTAAAGAAGTGCTCAACGAAATTGGCGAAATTCACTTTTGGAAAATAGCCATGAAACCAGGCAAACCTTTTGCCTTTGGTAAACTAAGTAACAGTTACTTTTTTGGCTTGCCAGGTAACCCTGTGTCGGCTGCTGTTACGTTTAATCAGTTAGTAGAGCCTGCACTGCAAAAGTTGTCGGGGCTTGGTGAAGTAAACCCTAAAATGCGATTTAACGCGGTTACTACATCCGTTATTAAAAAGCGCCCTGGCAGAGCCGACTTTCAGCGAGGTACTGCAACAATTAACGAGCAAGGTGACTTGATGGTTGCCCCGTTTAATAAACAGGGCTCGGGTGTACTTTCGTCGCTTAGTAAAGCTAACTGCTTAATTGTAGTGCCAGCACAAAGCGGCAATATCGAAAAAGGCGCAACAGTAAGTATTGAGTTGCTATAAGCCTAAAATGCTACAGCTAACTGTATAATTTAGCTGTAGCACTGCTGCAAACCTTAAAATATTTTTATATTTAATGTTTGAATTAAACAATTTAACTTTTCGCTACGCCCTACAAACTCTTCTTTGCTCAATTTATTAACACACTTTAGCGCATTTTTAGTCGCAAAGTATCTATCATAACTTAGGCTTCTTTCGCATTTAACACTATACGTTGAGGGCCAAGAGCCACCAGCACCTGTTGCTACTCCAACAACATTACATGTAGCATCTATATACTGCTCCCATGCTGATATTTGCGCTTTAACTGCATCAACTTGTTAATCATCAGTTAGTTGCGCGTAAATTTCATCCATCATTTTACTGATTTTAGTTTTGTATCTATTACCCTCTAAATTATAAATATTCCCAGTGTGCATTGCACCGCCTTCTGGCCAACCATCAGCGCTTTGTGCAAATGCGCCAAATGATGAAATAGCAAAAGCAAACCCAATAATAATTTTATTCATTTTAAATCCTTTTAATAATTAGACCAGATACCTGTAAAAAACGCCTATAAAAAATGCCGCTAAGCTTAGCTGAGCGGCATTATATTATTCAATAAGCTTTTAAAGAGGTCTATTTAAAAACCAAATATTTTTAAATCAAAAAACTTAGTCGCCACTGTATTTATAAATATCACAGCTAGAATGACAGGAATAAACGTTGAAAGTGAAAAGTTAACGTACTTTTCCATCAAGCTTCCCGCATAATTAGGCGAACCTAAGCTTAGCTCTTGTGTTAAGCGTGCTTTTTTCCAGCGGTACATTACAAACAAACACACCATTAAGCCATTAAGCGGTAAAATTGTGTCGTAAAATACATCAACAATAATATCAAAAAAGCTCTTATTAACGCCGCCATAACTGGTGAACGAAGTAAGGCTGTCAATCATACCAAACGACATTGTACATAAAATAGTAAGTACACCGGTTGAAAGTGTAAGGATGCCCAATGCTTTTTTACGGCTAATACCTTTACGGTCACTTAGTGTTGCTGTCGGTACTTCTACTATTGAAACAAGTGAAGTAATCGCTGCAAAAAATACTAATAAGAAGAATGAGAACGCAACAATAGACGCACCTACATAACCAATATCATTTTGCAGTGCTAATAATATTTTAGGTAGGTATACAAAAATCATTGATACAGACGAGTCAGAAAGTGCTGATGGGTCTGTGTTTGGATCAAAGCTAAATATAGCGGGCAACACCATTAGGCCCGCTACAAACGCAACGAGTGAGTCTGTAATAGCGACCATTTTCGCGCTACTTACAATGTCATCCTTTTTAGAAATATACGACGCGTAAGTCATTAATATACCCATACCCAGCGATAGCGAGAAAAACGCTTGGCTTAATGCGCCATTAAGTACACTTGCACTCATCTTAGAAAAATCAGGAATAATGTAGTATTTAACACCGGCCATTGCGTTATCAAGCGTTAATACATAAGTAACTAAAGCAAGTAGCATGAAAAGTAAGGCTGGCATTAAAAATTTAGCGGCTTTTTCTATGCCTTGTTTAACACCCCCTAATAAAATTAAGTTAACAATAATAACCACAACGGCCATATAACCAAACACAGTGTAACTATTAATAAAAACACCAAAGTGGCCAGGATCTGCAAGTAAATCTAAATTACCGAGGCCTGTTTGCGTTAAGTAACCAAAAATCCAAACCGTAATTACCATATAAAACACAGCAATCATAAATGGTGTAAGCACCGCTAAAAAACCTGCTAGCTTCCATTTCTTATCGTTATTAGATAATAGCTTGTACGAACCAAGTGGATCTTTTTGAGCGTTACGACCCATTGCCATTTCAGCCATCATGACTGGTAAACAAATGAACACGACAAATAAAGCGTAAATTAATAAGAATGCGCCACCACCATTTTTGGTAGCAGAAACCGGAAAACCAACTAAATTACCAATACCAACAGCCGAACCTGCCGCTGCCATTATGAATCCGAGACGGGAACTAAATCGTTCTCTATTTTCGCTCATGCATAAAACCTTTTTATTATTTTGTATATTTCAGCGACTCTACCAGTGTTACACAGATATTTTCAAGCAATTACAGTTTAAAAATAAAATCGAAGTGTAAACCTGTGTAAATACGCTTTTAATTCACCAATTTTCAACGCTGTGGTAGTATTGCGTTAATCAAATTTAACAATTTTTATGAGATTCCTTATGTTGTACATGATTCACTCAACAGACGTTGAAAACAGCTTAGAGCTTAGAAAAGCAGCACGCCCGGCACATTTAGCACGCCTTAGTGAGCTTGATTCACAAAACCGTTTATTAACTGCGGGTCCGTTTCCGGCAGTCGATAGTGAAGATCCTCAAGAAGCAGGTTTTACCGGTTCATTAGTTGTTGCTGAGTTTGAGTCAATAGAAGCAGCTCGAGAGTGGGCAGCAGCTGACCCTTACGTTGCCGCTGGCATCTATGAAAATACAATTGTTAAACCTTTCAAAAAAGTGTTCCCTGCTTAAAAGTGTATTAAACCCTAAGAGCGTGTGTTGCACTGTAATTCAGGGTTTGTTCACAAGATTTTAATTAAAATTACTGAGATAAAAGCGAATTTAGCGTTTTTACTTGAATTTTAGTAACTTAGTTAATTAAACTAAGTGGGTCTGGTCTAGGAGTTTTCCATTATGCGCGTATTATTAAGCCTCGGTTTTATTGCTTGTGTTAGCTTAGCTAACTTTGCTCAAGCAGCGACGGCCACCCAAGCATCTCATGCTGAGGTGGACAAAAAGAAAGCCGTAATACTTGCAAAGAAAACAATAGGCGGTAAGACCTTAAAAATTACCGAAAAAACAGATTTTTATACCGTACGAATACTCAAATCTGACGGCCACGTCGTTGATTTACATATAAATAAAAAAACCGGCGAAGTGAAAAAGGATTAACAAATGCGAATTTTAGTTATTGAAGACGATTTACATTTAGCAGATAACCTACGTAATGCTTTAGAAAAAGAACGTTACAGCGTGGATTTATGTCACGATGGTGAAGCAGGTCTTTTCCACATTACAGAATACCCGCTTGATATGGCCGTAGTTGATTTAGGTTTACCTAAAATAGACGGTATTGAGCTAATCAATAAAGCACGAGCACAAGGCATTACTATCCCTATTTTAATATTAACAGCGCGCGATCGCTGGCAGGATAAAGTAGAAGGTTTAGATGCAGGTGCAGATGACTACCTTACAAAACCATTTCATGTTGAAGAACTTATTGCACGTTGTAATGCATTAATTCGTCGCAGTGCTGGTAAAGCAAATCCAGAAATGACTGCGGGTCCAATTAAAATTCATACACGTTCACAACAAGTATGGGTTGATGATAAAGAACTTAGCCTTACAGCTTACGAATATAAAGTACTTGAATACTTAATGGTAAATCCGCAAAAAGTAATTTCTAAATCAGAACTTACTGAGCATATTTACGACCAAGATTTTGACCTTGATTCAAACGTAATTGAGGTATTTGTACTACGTTTGCGTAAAAAGCTTGATCCAGAAGGCGTACTAAACCCAGTAGAGACACTACGTGGGCGTGGTTACAGGCTTAAAAGCCAGTGGTAATACCGCAAATATCGTTAAAAATAAGGCAAGGATTTATCCTTGTCTTTGTTTTATTAGTCGCACTCCCTATCTTATTTTATTCAATTGGCAAAGCGTATTACGCTTCACTTGTTGATGCGACAGAAAAAACCCTCGAGGCACAGCTCTACTCGCTAATATCTGAAGTCGACTTTACTGAGCATGGTATTATTATGCCCAGCACTATTTTAGCGCCTGAGTTAAACAGATTAAATTCAGACACCTACGCAATGATTTACCGCGATGATGACCCTGTTTGGAACTCAGAATCGGCTGTAAATTTAAACTATGTACCTCAACAAATAGAAACCAAAGCCGGTGCCGCCGACTTCAGGCGCGTGGAGTATAATAATACCGCGTACTGGCAACTTAGCCTGACTGTAATTTTAAACAACATAGATCAATCAGAACAAGCTCGCTTTATATTAGTCAAACGTAACGACGCTCTACTTCGTATAATGGATGGCTTTAAGCAAACCCTTGTAGATTGGATGTTTATCATGGGGATTGCAATTGCAGGCCTAATGGCGATTGGTTTCATTTGGAGCGCTCGCCCACTCCAACGACTCGATAAAGAAATAAAAGCGATTGAATCGGGTGATATTCAAGAAATTAAAGGCCTCTACCCTGTAGAGCTGCAAACAATAAAAGCAGACCTAAACTTGCTACTTGAGTCGCAACAGCGCCAAAAAGAGCGCTACAGAGCCTCATTAAGCGACCTTGCTCATGCACTTAAAACACCGCTTGCAGTACTTAAATCAAGTCCATTGGCAAACGATGCCGATGCACAAGAACAACTCGACCGAATTAATGTGATGATCGAGCACCAATTAAAGCGTGCTGCAACCGGTGCATCAGACACGTGGAAAAAGCAAACACCTATTAAGCCTGTACTCGATTCAATACTCAGTGCTATGGCAAAAGTATACCGTGATAAAGATATTATTTTTACCTGCACCGTAACCGAAAAAGATTACTTTTTAGGTGACCAAACAGATTTAATGGAATTACTCGGTAACTTGATTGATAACGCCTGTAAAGCGTGTCGCTCGCAAGTAGAAATACAAGTAATCCAAAGTAAAACTCTGTGTATTGGAATTAGCGATGATGGCCCTGGTGTGCCAGAGGATAAACGTGAATCTTTACTTACACGTGGTACTCGCCTCGATACATACGAAAGCGGACACGGCGTAGGCATGGCGATTGTATCTGATTTAGTTAAGTCGTATAACGGGACGCTTACCATTACCGATGCTGATAACTTAGCCGGCGCTCAATTTATCTTAGAGTTTAATTACAATGACAAAAAGTAACTATTTATTAAAACTAACTGCCATTGTGCTATTAACTACAAGCCAGTACAGCTTTGCAGATGAAGCATGTACTTTAGCCGCTAAAGCAACAACCGATGAAGCTAAGCGGTATATTCAATGCCTAGATAGCCAGATTGATAAAGCAAAGCAAGCACAAGGCAGTTGGATACAAAAGCGCAAATATGAGCTAACTAAATCACAAGAAAGCACAGGCAATACGCAAGTATTGCCGTTGTTTATGCGCAGCATTAAAAATAACGAAAAGTACCTTGAGAGTGCCTGCCAATGGCGTTACTTAATAAAACTTCCTAATGCGACAACAGCAGCCATTAGCTATAAACTCTGTGAAATAGAGCTTATAAATCAATTTACAGAATCACTAAAACACCCATTTTAACGTAACTTAAGCACACTAAACTAGTTACGTTTCTTTACTCACTCCCTTTAGCCTACTTGACAATTTATTCATATCAAAACAAACTACCTACTAGTAGATTGCTAAATAGCTAATAGGTAAACAAATGACTAAACCAGTAATAATTATAGGTGGCGGACTGGCCGGCTTATACAGTGCGTATAAATTACAACTGCTTAATATTGAGTACTTATTACTGGAAGCTAAATCGCAATTAGGCGGCCGAATTTTTGCTGCGCAATCACCAATAAATAACGATGTTAGTTTTGATTTGGGTCCTACGTGGATATTTCCTCACCAACCAAAAATCCAAGCTTTAGTAAAGTCACTCCACTTAAGTATATTTGAGCAATACAACAAAGGTGATGTGTTATATCAAGCACCTAACGCCAAGCAGCCTCAACAAATTGCAGGTGCTGGAGATATGCAACTATTTAGACTCAAACACGGCATGAATACCTTAATAACTGCCTTATACGAGCAACTTAATCCTGATTCAGTGTTATTGGAACACAATGTCACTGAGCTTAAAAAAGGTGATAATAACTGGCAAATTACGGTTAATCACTTAGGTAATATAAAGCACCTTACTACTGAAAAACTAATTTCAGCTATTCCTGCTCGTATGGTTACAACACACTTAACACCTGAACTATGGGCTACTCCAACGCTCATAAACTGCCTTAGTAGTGTACCTACATGGATGGCAGGACAAGCCAAATTTATAGCTACTTTTGAACATGCATTTTGGCGTGATAAAAACTTATCAGGACAATGCTTTAGTCGCGTAGGCCCAATGGTCGAAATTCACGATGCCAGTGCTGAAGATGGCAATTACGCCGCATTATTTGGCTTTATAGGTGTGCCCTACTTATCAAGAAACCAAGTAACTAAAGAGCAATTAATTCAAGCCTGTGCCCAGCAGCTTAGCTATTTTTATGGTAAGGATGCTGAAAATGCAACGGGATACTTTATTAAAGACTGGGCAGACGATAAGTTTGTAGCTAATAGAGACGATCAAACTCAACCTTCGCAGCACCCAGAATTTGATTTTTCAAGCTTAGATGAGCAATTAAATAACTTGAACATTCATTTTGTAGCGAGTGAGTTTGCAAAACAAGAAGCAGGATATTTAGAAGGCGCAATAAACGCGGTGGATGACGCTATTAAATTTTTTGTTAATTAATAGCCCTGTATTTACTGATAACTTAACCATCAAGGGCTTTAATTTTACAGCCCTTGATGGTTATAAATGTTAGTTATTTTTAGCAACGTCTTCGCCACTGCCTAGTAGAGTGGCAACCCACTTACCTTCAGCACTGGCTTCTAAACCTATTTTTACAATCATCGTTAATGGCACAGATAAAAGCATACCCACAGTACCTAATAACCAGCCCCAAAATATTAATGATAAAAATACCACTAGCGTTGAAAGACCCAGCCCTTTGCCCAAAAACTTAGGCTCTACAATATTGCCCATTACCGTATTTATTGTTAAATAACCTGCAGCAACCAATCCCGCAATTAACGGACCTTGAGTAATAAGCGCAAGTAATACAGCCGGTACAGCCGCAATAATTGACCCAATATTAGGAATGTAATTGAACATAAATGCCAATACCCCCCACAGCACAAAGTAGTCAACGTCTAAAATCCATAAGTAAAACGCAGCAATAATACCCGTACCTAAACTTACTAGTGTTTTAATTGCCAGATATGAATTAATAGACTCTAAAAAGCGGTCAATTTGCTTCATTTTGCTATCGGGATCTTCAAGTGCCATGTGTATTTTTTTGCTTAGCATTGGCCCTTCAAACAACATAAAAACAACGGTTAAAATAATTAAAAACATGTTTGCCATTACGCCACCTAAACCGGTGAGCATATTAGTGGCTACATCAACCATTTTACCTGGGTCGAACATATTGATTAACTGTTCTTTATTAATCAGTATGTTGTATTGAGATGCTAAATCTACAAGCCATACAAATTCTTCTTTGAGTTGTGTTTTATACTCAGGAAGTTGCTGCGAAAAATCGTTTATTGATTGCCCTACAAGCCCGCCAAGGCTTACACCTAAGCCAACTATAATAAGCACTACCAACATAACAGCAATGCCTTTAGGAATTCGGTAGCGCGCAAAAAACTTGATAAGCGGATTACAAATAATGGCAATAAACGCCGCCAAAATAAACGGAATAATAATTACACTTGCCGCTTTTATCCCCGCGAGTACGACCACTAAGGAAGCAAAAACTATTAAGCTTTTATTTACTCCAGTTAAACTTGCCAATTTATTAATCCTTTTATTAATGATATGGCTTTAGTGTAAGGCAAAAGGTAATTAAATGAAATAATTACGAAGTGATCATAAAAGCCTGTTTTACGTATAAATTTGCAAAGCTGTTTGCTAGCGAGTATGTTTTTTAATCACTTGCTACTATTTTATTGTAAGGATTAATAATGCATGTATTTGTTACTGGCGCGACGGGATTAATTGGTAAGCACTTATGCCCTTTTTTACTTCATCATAATACTGTTACTGTGCTTAGCCGAAATCCGACTAAAGCAAACGTATTATTGGGCCATAAAGTTAAAGCCGTAAGCAATGTCAATGCAGTAGATTTTAACACTGTTAATATTGTTATTAATTTAGCTGGCGAACCTATTGTAAATAAACGCTGGAGCGACAAACAAAAGCAAATAATACGCGACAGCCGTATTGGTGTTACACAACAAATTAGTGAAGCTATTAAAGCTTGTAGCACTGCCCCGCATACTTATATATCTGGAAGCGCCGTTGGGTTTTATGGTCGACAAAATAGTAACCCTATTGATGAAACTTTTGAAAACCCACACGACGAATTTAGCCACCAGCTTTGTAAAGACTGGGAAAATGCAGCGCTACTCGCGCAATCAGAACACACCAGAGTGTGCCTTTTGCGCACGGGTATTGTTTTAGCTAAAAAAGGTGGAGCATTAAGTAAAATGCTCCCTGCCTTTAAATTGTGTTTAGGCGGCCCAATTGGTAATGGCGAGCAAGGAATGTCGTGGATACACATCGACGATATGATTCAGCTAATACTCTTCATTATTAAGCATCCAGAAATATCTGGCCCTGTTAACGCAACTGCGCCAAATCCTGTAAGCAATGCTCAATTTGGTAAAAGCTTAGGCGAGGCGTTATCGCGACCTGCATTTATCACTATGCCCACTGCAGTACTTAAACTATTAATGGGTGAAATGTCAGACTTACTAACAACGGGACAATTTGTAGTCCCTAAAAAGGCGCTCGTTCATAATTATCGTTTTCATCATCCTGATATTAAATCAGCTTTAGAGAGTTTGGTTTAGCGGGCGTTAATAATTCTTGAGGTAAAATATAAAAATTGAAAAAGCAATCCTTTTAACTGAATTGACCTTTTCTTATTAATACATAATAATTACAACAGTTAGTTAAATATATATTTCATCATTTTATAATAAAGAGAATAAATCATGTTTCATTTGCCTACTGTGATCTTCTTCTCTTTTATCCTTAACTTGTTCATAAGCTTATTTTTTCTCTCAATTTATAAATATAAAAAACAAACATCTTTTTTATTATTTGGTTTAGCCTGTGCCACATTTGCATTAGCCGAAATACTGGCATGTTTGCGCTTATTCATAGACTTTCCTTTAATAACCCACTATTTAGCTAGTGTTTCAATGATTACTAGCCCACTTTTAATTATTGTTGGACTATATAAATACAAAAACGTACAAAATATTAGCTTAATGCCTCTTTACTGCATATTTGGTTTTTCTAGCTTATTGTTATTGGCAATTTATCCTTTCGGTGCAGCAAAAATGCTAACGAGTTTAGTAATTTCCGGATTATTTATTTACACAGCGTATTTAATCAAAAGCATGAGCTTTGTTGCTAAAGCCCAGAAAAAGGCGTTAATTACCTGCTTTTTAGTGCACAGTGGAGTTATGTTTTTAAATGCTATATTTCTATCAATACCGGTACTTAGTTCGAGTATTCAAGATGTAGCAACCCCTTTGCAAATTGTGCTTATTAGTCATTTACTATTAGCCACACTGAGTGCTCTTATACTGCCATTTTTGTTATTTTCTAATAGTGAATATACGCTATCGAACCTTGCCAATACCGACTCTCTTACACAGTTATTTAATCGCAGAGGTTTCTTTAATAACGCCAAAGCAGTCCTTAAACAACCTAATAACAATGATATAAATGTATCTATAATTATTCTAGATATTGACTTTTTTAAGCATGTAAACGATAAGTACGGCCACGACACGGGCGATCAAGCAATTAAATGGATTGCGCAGCACATAAAAGAGCAATTTATTGATGAGGGTATTTGCGCCAGAATAGGCGGTGAAGAATTTGCAATATTACTACCAGACTATTCCCTACGAGCAGCTAAAGAATATGCAGAGCACTTACGTGAAAATATTTCTAAGCATCCGTTTTATTATCAAAACGCGCATATAAAACTATCTGTGAGCGCGGGAGTGAGTCACTCTGTAAATGGTAAAATGAGTGTAAAAGACTTACTGTCGTTGGCTGATAAACGCCTTTATCTTGCTAAAGAAACCGGCAGAGATAAAGTAGTTAGCTTTGACGAAAAAAACCTCTTAATGCAGTGCTAATTATTTTACAAGCTATTATAAAAAAGGTTCCTCCTATAAAAACGTGGTAACTCTTTGTATTTATAGCGACTTGCTCCTATTTAGTTATATCAATTAGCTCAAGTATTTATGCAGGTTAGTATTAATCCTCTACATAAAAAAAGCCCTTCATTCGAAGGGCTTTGGTATACACACAATAGAGTTAATAAACTACTTACAAGACAGTGTAGCTTCGCCTGCCTTATTTGGCACAAACTGAATATTAGCCACAGAAATTGACGCTTTACCATTGCTGCGTAAGCTAAATGGGCTTGTTAGGTTTGCAAAATTAACACCCTTATCAGCAAAACAACCTAAATCGATTGATACTGACTGCCATTTATTCTCAATGGTTTTATCCACTACGTTTGCTAAATCAATGCTTGCACCACATTCACCCGAGCAAGTCATAGCAAGTGCTATATCGCTCGTTAGTGCTTCGTTTAATTTAATATCAAAGCTAATCACACTATCGGCTTCAACGTAAGCAATGGTATCTTCTGCAAAGCTTGTTACTATTTCAGCACTGGCTTTTTCTGCACCGCTAAAGCTAAATTGACGCGCGTCTTCTTGTACTGTTTTATCCTCGGTTCGGTATTTAATTGCACCAAATTCATGTGTACTACTCGATACATCTAAAAGCTCATCGCCCGATTTTAACAATAAGCGCCATGGCGCTACAGGTGCACCAACAAGTATATCCATACTCGTAAGCCCTGAGTTATCAAGTTTAGAGTCTTCATCAAGGTCGTCAGCTAGCACGTTTTTATCGCCGTACGTTAAACCAAAACCATAAGGAAGTAATGGGTCGTAATTTTCATCGCCTTTATTAACCGCAGTTTGTACCGCTGATTTAGGCCAAGAAAACGATAATTTACCTTTAAAGTTATTTTGAATGGTGCCGTCTGCCGCTTTTAATAAAACATCAGCAATACCTGCGCCTTCTGTACCTGGCAACCATGCAGCTACAAACGCGTCAGATGCGTTAAGTTCACTGTTCACCCACATAGGTCGACCTGATATAAACACCGATACAACAGGAATACCTTGCTCTTTTAGCGAGTTTAAAAGTGCTAATGACTTTTTATTTCCGCGCTCAAACTCTAGGTTATCTTTATCGCCGTGCCCTTCTGCGTAAGGTTCTTCACCAAATACAACAATAGCAACATCAGGACGCTGTTCAAACGTACCATCAGCACTTAAAGTAACACTTCCACCTGCTGCAGATATTTGTTCTTCAAGCCCTTTGTAAATTGACGTTGCTCCAGGGAAATCAGCATTTTTATTATTAGTCCCCTGCCACGTAATACTCCAACCACCCGACTGTTTACCTATATTATCAGCACCATCACCTGCAACAAGTACGCGTTGATTAGCTTCGATAGGTAATAGGTTATTTTTATTTTTAAGTAATACAAGCGATTCGCGCACAGCTTGACGTGCGACTTCGCGATGCTTTTGCGCGCCAATAAGTTCTGTTTTTCCAGAGTAAAGACGCTTAGCCGGGCTTGGTTTATCAAATAAACCAGCGCGAAGTTTTACGCGTAATATTCTGCTCACTGCGTCATCAATACGCGACATACTAATTTCGCCTGACTTAACTTGCGCAATTGTGTTGTTATAAAGAGGCTTCCAGGCACCTGTTGGGACCATGAAAATATCAAGGCCAGCATTAACGGCTTGTGCACAACTTTCGTTAGTACAGCCTTCAATTTGCCCATGGCCATTCCAATCGCCTACTACGAATCCATCAAAACCCATTCGTGTTTTTAATACATCAGTAAGTAAATATTTATTGCCGTGATTTTTAACGCCATTCCAGCTATTGAACGATGCCATAACCGATTGGCTACCTGCAGACAAGCCACCTACATAACCTTGGGCATGAATATCAAATAGCGACTGTTCGCTATCTATATTATTTCCCTGATCATCCCCATCAACCGTGCCACCGTCGCCAATAAAGTGTTTAACGGTACTAATTACACGCTTGTCACTTAAAAAGTCGCCATCGGCTTTACCTTGTAAGCCATTTACTATGGCTGCTGAGTAATCGTGAACAATCTTTGGATCTTCTGAGTAGCCTTCGTACGTTCTGCCCCATCGGTCGTCTCGTACTACTGCTACAGTGGGTGCAAATACCCAATCTATCCCCGTAGCCATTACTTCTACTGCGGTAATAGACGCTATTTGCTCTATTAAATCTGGGTTATTAGCCGCGCCTAAACCAATGTTATGTGGAAAAAGCGTCGCGCCAATTACGTTATTATGACCATGTACTGCATCGGTGCCCCACATAGTTGGGATACTACTGCCATCAACTGAGTCATCGACAGAAGCTTGATAAAAGCTCTCTGCTAAGGCCACCCAGTCCATTGGTGTTGCATGTTTGTCGCCATTAGGGAATGCACCACCGCCATTAAGATATGAACCAAAGCCATATTTACGCATGTCTTCAACAGTAATATCACGAATTTCTGGTTGAATCATTTGAGCAACCTTTTGCTCAAGTGTCATGGCTTTTAAATAGTTAACTATTTTAGCTTCAATATCGGCGTCTTTTTTAACAGCAATATTAAGTTTTGGCCAAATTTGCGCTGTTTTAGATAACGTTTCATTACTTTCAACCGATGTTACTGCGTCGTTTGAACAAGCCGATAAAGTACCTACTGATGCAATTAATGTTGCTAAGGCTATTTTATTAAGTGTAAAAGGGGTTTTCATTATAGAGTCTCCTGCGCTTGAACTGGTTTACTACCGCTTAAACCATAGAACACGATAAATATGTAACATAAAATAGGTAAAACATACGAAAGTTGAACACCCACACTATCAGCAAGTGCACCTTGTAAAAGTGGCACTATTGCACCACCCACAATCGCCAAACACAAAATACCAGAGCCTTGAGCTGTATGCTTACCAAGCCCATTTAACGCTAAACTAAAAATAGTGGGGAACATAATAGAATTGAATAAACCAACCAATAGTATTGACCACATTGCTAATTGATCCGACGTGCTCATGGCAATAACGACTAAAATAATAGCCATGGTTGCGTTAAAGCCAAGTACTTTACCAGCGGGTAATTTTTGCATTACAGCAGCACCAATAAAACGCCCAACCATAGCACCACCAAAATAATAAGTGATGTAATGAGCTGCAGCATGCTCTTTTAGTCCTGCAATATGTTCTTGCGCTAAAAAGCTTACTAAAAAGCTACCAATTGCCACTTCTGCGCCAACGTACATAAATATACCCACAGCACCTAATACAAGATGGCGATACTGCCAAGCACTGCCTTCAATTGCCTCTGATTTTTCGGCTTCTGCTTTTTGCTCGCTCATAATGTCTGGTAATTTAAGCCATGCAAAAATACCGGCTAGTAAAATAAGCATTGCAGCTAAAAGGAGGTAAGGAAGTTGAACTGACTCTGCATTTTGTGCAGGTGTTAAAAAGGCTTCTGACGCTGAGTCCAGAATTAACAGAGCACCAAATGATGGCGCAACCGTAGTACCTAACGCGTTAAAAGCTTGAGTAAGCGTTAAACGAGACGACGCTGTTTTTGCTGAACCCAACAAACTTACATAAGGATTTGCAGATACTTGTAATAACGTTATGCCACTGGCGAGTACAAATAAAGCGAATAAAAATACAGGATAACTATGTAAAGACGCTGCTGGGTAAAATAAGACACACCCTACTGCCGCAATTAAAAGCCCAACCACGATTCCTTTTTTATAACCAAGCTTTTTAACAATGTGTCCACTAGGGAGTGACATTAAAAAGTAAGCGCCAAAAAAGCAAAACTGCACAAGCATTGCTTGTACATACGTTAAATCGAAAACCGCTTTTAAATGCGGAATCAAAATATCATTTAAGCAGGTAATAAAACCCCACATAAAAAATAGTGAAGTTAAAGATGTAAGTGCAAAACCATAGTTTTTATCTTGGTGGTTTTGCGACTGTGTTTGTGATGTCAGTGGTGCTGAACTAGCCATGTGCTCTCCGCAATTTATTATTATAAATTGATCTTCAGTAAGTAATTAATACAAACCCCGCTAAGGCGCAGTATTTAAGAGTTGACCTGAAGATTAATTAACATTAATCTAAAAATGTAAGCGCTTTCACGGCTAATTAAATACGAACATGTTACATATTTCAACAACTTTTATTTTTAATAATGTTTTGTACCCGCTGAAAGTCAGTAAAAATAAGCGCTAAGCGTGCAATTAAGTTCTCAAAAAGGTTTGTAACCAATGACAAAAATATCATTACCATTTAATTCACCTCTATTAACAAAAGACTTTGTTTATGGTGTAGCTACAGCATCATTTCAGATAGAGGGCGGATATGAGCATCGCTTACCGTGTATTTGGGATACCTTTTGTAGTACTGCAGGTAAAATTGCTGACAATTCACATGGTCATATTGCCTGCGATCATTACAACAATTGGCAACAAGACATAGATTTAATAGAGTCTCTAGGTGTTGATGCTTACAGGCTTTCTATTTCATGGCCTCGCGTGATGACTCAAGACGGAAAGTTAAATCCCGTAGGCGTTAAGTTTTATACTGATATTTTAGATGAACTAAAACGAAAAAATATAAAAGCCTTTGTTACTTTGTACCACTGGGATTTACCGCAACACCTTGAAGATGAAGGCGGCTGGCTCAACAGAAAAACTGCTTACGCATTTGAGAAATACGTAGAACTAATTACTAACGCATTTGGAACACGAGTGTATTCTTACGCTACATTAAACGAACCCTTTTGCAGCGCGTTTTTGGGTTACGAAATTGGCATACATGCCCCGGGCTTAGTCGGCAAGCAGTATGGTAAAAAAGCAGCTCATCACTTATTACTCGCTCATGGTCTGGCCATGAACGTGCTAAATAAAACATCGCCTAATACTCAAAACGGCATTGTGCTTAACTTTACACCCGCATATCCACTTACCGATAATCAACAAGACATAGACAGTGCCAAATACGCTGATGACTACTTAAATCAGTGGTACATGAAACCAATAATGGATGGTAAATACCCCGATATAATAAACCAATTACCAAGCGATCATTTACCAGACATACACCCTGGTGATATGGAATTAATTTCTCAGCCAATTGATTACTTAGGCATTAACTTTTATACCCGCCAAGTTTATAAGGCGCATCCTACTGACATTTATGAACCCATTGCACCTACAGGTCCGTTGACTGATATGGGATGGGAAGTTTATCCGCAATCGTTCACCGATTTGCTCGTATCGCTTAATAAAACATACACGCTACCGCCTATTTATATAACCGAAAATGGCGCAGCCATGCCCGATACATATAATAATGGTGAAGTTAACGACTTAGATCGTTTAAATTACTATAATGATCACTTAAATGCGGTTCATAATGCGATTGAACAAGGTGTTGTTATAGATGGCTACTTTGCTTGGAGCTTAATGGATAACTTTGAGTGGGCAGAAGGTTATTTAAAACGTTTTGGTATTGTGTATGTAGATTATAAGACGCAGCAACGCACCATTAAAAATAGTGGTTTAGCTTATAAAGAACTCATCTCTAAAAGATAAGAGTATACCCACAACTAAAAACAAGTATAAAGCGGGATAAACAATCATGGTCAGTGTAAAAGAAAAAATAGCGTATGGCTTAGGCGACACCGCCAGTAATATTATTTTTCAAACAGTTATGATGTTTTTAATGCTGTACTACACAGACGTAGTGGGTTTATCGCCTGCTGTTGTAGGTACTATGTTTTTAGCAGTGCGTATTTTTGATGCCGTAACCGATCCATTAATGGGTAACCTTGCTGATAAAACACATACGCGCTGGGGCCACTTTCGCCCCTACTTACTTTGGCTTGCCCTCCCTTTTGCCATTATTAGTATTTTAGCGTTCACTACGCCCGATTTAGAAGGCACCGATAAAATAATTTATGCCTTTACTACTTACACTCTGCTTATGGTTGTCTACACCGCTATTAATATTCCGTATTGTGCTTTAGGTGGCGTACTTACAAGCGACGCAAAAGAGCGCGTAACCATTCAGTCTTATCGGTTTGTATTTGGTATGTTAGGTGGTGTTATTGTAGCGGGTTGCACTATGCCAATGGTTGAGTATTTTGGCCAAGGCGATGCAGCCAAGGGCTATCAATACACAATGACAGCAATGAGTATTTTAGGCCTTGTACTGTTTTTACTTTGTTTTTTAGGTACAAAAGAGCGTATACAACAGCCTAAAGAGCAAAACATTCCTTTTGCCCAAAGTGTTAAAGCATTAATTAAAAACGATCAATGGCGAACACTTTGCTTAGCTGCATTCTTTTTACTTACCGGGCAAGTATTAAGGCTTACGCTTGCTGTTTACTACGTAAAGTACTATTTAGGTCGAGACGATTTAATCACTTTATTTATGACGCTAGGTGTTGCAGCCAGCATGGTAGGTTGTGCTTTAGCTCAACCACTTGCAAAGCGCTTTTGTAAAATAAAGGCCTACATAAGCTTACAAGTTATTGCCGCCGCTATTTGTGGTTTTAGTTACTTTATTAGTAAAGATCAATTAGTACTCGCATTTACTGCCTTTATTTTATGGAAATTCTTTTTAGATATGGCAACCCCGTTGTTGTGGGCAAAAATGGCCGACACCATAGATTATGGGCATGAAAAAACAGGTGTACGCATTACGGGTTTGGTTTATTCAGGCGTTATATTTTTTATTAAAATGGGCGTGGCTGTAGGCGGCGCAATTGCAGGCTGGTTGTTATCTTTTTACAGTTATCAGGCCGATGCAGTACAAACTCTTGATACCCAGCACGGTATTTTACTGTCATTCACTGTACTACCTGCTTTTGGCTCATTATTTGTTGCCTACATAATGAAAAAATATACACTGACTAATCAGGTTGTTGAAAATATTCAATCTAAACTAACAGCTAGTTAAGATATATACTCTAAGGTATTATTTAGCCGAAGTAGTTAAGGATAAGCGAGTGAACAAATAACATGGCAACAATTTATCAAGTCTCAGAGCTTGCGGGCGTATCGTTAGCCACCGTTTCTCGCGTGATGAACAAAAATACCCGTGTAAGCGATAAAACTAAACAAAAAGTGCTTGATGCTATGGCGCAGCTTGGCTACAAGCCTAATTCAATAGCGCAATCTTTAGCCTCTAACTGTACTAACAGTGTCGGTATTTTAGTGTCTGAGTTACATGGTCCTTTCTTTGCCCAAATGATGGCAGGTATTGAGTCAGAGCTTCGTGCTGCGGGTAAACACGTTATTATTACCACCGGGCACAGTGAAGAAGACAAAGAACAAGAAGGCATTGAGTTTTTAATTAGCAGACGCTGCGATGCCATTATTTTGCACGTAGAAGCCGTCTCAGACGACTACCTAATAAAACTAAGCCAAGGCTCTACACCCGTTTATTTAATGAGCCGTTACGTAGAGCAACTAAAAGACAACTGTATCAGTCTAGATAATCAATTAGGTGGTTACCTAGCCACTAAATCGATATTAAATCAAGGCCATACACAAATAGCATATATTGCAGGCCCGCAGTTTAAAGCCGATGCTTTTAACCGCTTAGAAGGTCACAAACAAGCACTTACAGAGGCTGGTGTTAAATTTGATCCTACGCTTTTTTATATTGGCGACTTTAACGAAACTGGCGGTAGTAAAGGCTTAAAACATTTTATTGATGAAAAACTTAGCTTTACTGCACTGGTATGCGCCAATGACGAAATGGCCTCCGGTGCTATGAAGTATGCAAGAGAGCACGGTTATAATTTACCAATTGATTTATCGATTGTTGGATTTGATAACGTTATTTTTGCAAACTATCTTTACCCTACACTCACGACCATAGATAATCCGGTCGGGAAAATGGGCGAAATGGCAGCTAAATTAGTGCTGAAAGACGTATATCAAAATAAAAACCTTGTTATAAATCGCTTTTTTGAACCCACTTTAATGCAGCGAGATTCATCAGCACCACTTATTAAATAAAAACCAAAGACTAAAAACGAGTACTAATTTTGGTACAAAAAAAGCGGCTAAATGCCGCTTTTTGTATGTGAGTTACTTAACAATCCAAGGCGTTACTTTAATAACGTTCGATATATCGCCAAGCACTGCGCTATCATCTTCCCAGCTATCTTCAACTGCAAAATAACACACTGACTTTTCACACGTTATATTTTCATCATCAAATTGCATTGGGCTTTTAAATGTAACTGCTACGCCCTTTTGCTCTGGTAATAAAAACCACATTAATTTACTTACAAAAAAGCCCGACAAATCAGTTAATAGCTCATCAAGTTCTTCGTTAATGGTATATAACGACTGCTTTGAAAATGCTAAACCTTCAAGTTCGTTTGCTTCTATTTGTAACTTTAATTGGCAATCGTGCACAGGATTGAGCGGCTCTACTACAATAACCGCTTTATCGGTATCAAGCTGCTTATCGAACGGCAATAGTAATTGTGCTTTATCGGTAAAGTTAAGTGGATACTCGTTTCTTTCGGTTAAAATAGTACCGCTTTTAATCGCACATGTTTCATTAGTACCAATATCACTAATGTAAAAGTTAACTCGCGCATATTGAAAATCGCCTTTGTTAACAATTTTTAAGCGGTCGTAAAAACCGTCATACGACATCACAAATTCTCTCGCATTTACATTAAACGCACTAATGCTCAGCAGTACTAACACAATAGCGTTGGTACAATTAAAAATGTATTTATTCATCAAAGTAGGCTCTATTTTGGCTAATCATCGTGTTTAACTCTTCTATATACGCTTCACCGCGCTCAGAGTAAGACATTAAACCTTGTGTAAGTTCAGTCGCTAAAATTGGTTTTTGCTCAAGACGTAAGTTTTCACGTATTGCGCGCAAATCTTTATAAGCAGGATGCGTATTTATGTTTTTAAAGTAAGAGTTTATAGCAGCTCTTACTGATTTAAACGCAGCAACTTCGTGCGCAGCCCCGGTATTACGGCGTTTTGGCACCATGCCACAACCTTTTGTGTAACACCACTGACCAAAAAAGTTAAGGCCAATACGTGCAAAACGCGAAGTGCCCCATGCAGATTCGTTTGCAGCTTGCATAAGCGCTAATTCTTTAGGAATTATATCAACACGGCGTAGTGCTTGCGTAAGTATTAGCGTATCAACCGTGGTTGGTAAGTCATACGACTTTAAAATTTTAGCAATATCTTTGTTTTGCTTTTTTTCTAAAGATAATTCGTTTTGTAACATCATGCGTGCTATTTCGAGCTTAGCGCGTTGCTGTAATATTTTTTTATTTTCGGCTTCAACGTGCGGACGAATAAAGCTAAAAAATGCATGTTTTTTTTCTTTAACATCACTAAATTCTGAAAATTTTGGCAGTTTTACATTATGTAATGGTTTTTCTTTTTTCTTCACTTTTTTTGGTTGTTCTGACGTTTGCTCGTCTAGTTCAACATCGTCACTTTGTATAAACGGGTATGCAAGCGCCCAAACAAAAAATACAGTTAGTAAAAGCTTAAAAATCGTTTTTAACATCTATTCTCTCTATTAAACTTAGTTATGCATGGTTTATACACAAGCATACGAAGGCGCATTATACCTAAGCCACTTTATAAACGCGAATAACTGGGGTTTGATGACCTTTTACGGTTGAATTTTCAGCAGTGTATTTGAATTTTAGATAAAACAGAGCCTATGTAGTGCATTTGTTCATTCGCAATTTATAAGTCCATGGGTATACTGGGCAAAGTTTAATAATATTAACTATGTGTGAGTAAGCAGTATGGATAAACAATGGCAAAGCCGAATAATAGAGCAATATAAACATCGTCCTAACGATAATCGCTCGCCGTGGCAGGTCGACCGTTCGCGTATTATTCATGCCGCTGCATTTAGGCGTTTGCAAGCAAAAACCCAAATTATGGGTATTGGCCTAAACGACTTTTATCGCACTCGCCTTACCCACTCTTTAGAAGTATCGCAAATTGGTACTGGCATATTGCGCCACTTAAAAGCGCAACATAGCGACTTTACGCACTTTCCATCAACCGGACTGCTAGAAACACTGTGTTTGGCGCACGATATTGGCCATCCACCCTTTGGCCATGGTGGTGAAATAGCGCTAAATTACATGATGCGCGATCACGGTGGTTTTGAAGGTAACGCACAAACACTGCGCATAGTTGCAAAACTTGAGCCCTACAGTAACGGGCACGGTATGAACCTAACTCGTCGTACTTTATTAGGTTTTATAAAATACCCCGCGTTTATTAATACGCTATGGCATACCATTCCCAACGATACAACCGGTCGTGCATTTATAAAAGCAGATGATTGGCGACCTGCCAAAGGGTTGTACAACGACGATGCAGCCATATTTAATTGGATAGTAGAACCACTGAGTCAAAACGATAAAACGTTGCTGGGTAACCATGCCGCTATTGATAAGTACCGCGCTAAAACAACGTATAAATCGCTCGATAGCGCCATAATGGAACATGCCGACGATATAGCATACGCCGTACACGACTTAGAAGATGCCATTGCAACCCATGTACTTACGCTAGACGATTGGCAAACTCATGCTCTACCTCATTTAAAAGCACTAAACTTTGACTGGTTAAACACCATGCTTGAGTCGCTCACGAAGCGTTTGTTTTCAAAAAATGATTATGAGCGAAAAGATGCCATAGGTGAGCTGGTTAATACCTTTATTATTCATATACATTTAGATATTCAAAACGATAACTTTGAATGCCCTATTTTAAAGTACACCGCTAAATTAGATGCCCAATACGACAGTGTATTGCAAATACTTAAGCATTTTGTGTTTCAACGTTTAATACGCGACCCCGAAATGCAGCAAATAGAGTTTAAAGGTCAAAACTTACTAATAGAGTTATTTACCGCGTTTGCTAGCGATCCGCTGCGTTTATTACCCGAAACAACACAAACACAATACATAGAAGCACAAAAGCAAAACCAAGGTATGCGTATAATTTGCGATTACTTAAGCGGAATGACCGACGAGTACGCTTATAAAACGTATCAACGATTGTTTTCACCTATGCAATAGCTAACTACTAACTACTAACTACTAACTACTAACTACTAACTACTAACTACTAACTACTAACTACTAACTACTAACTACTAACAAACATTAAAAAGGCCGAGTAAATTAAATTTACTCGGCCTTTTTGCTCAGCTATTAAAGTTAGCTATTTTGTTAAAGCGCTTTTATAACGACTCTACGCCCATGTTATATAGCGTAAAACCAAATATATCAGCGTACTGCTCAATTGTTTTACTCGTTGGAGTACCTGCGCCATGCCCCGCATTGGTTTCTATGCGAATAAGCGTTGGATTATTACCCGTTTGCTTTGCTTGAAGCTCAGCGGCAAACTTAAACGAATGTGAAGGGACAACACGGTCATCATGATCGCCAGTTGTGATCATAGTGGCTGGATACTCAACACCTGCTTTTACATTATGAAGTGGTGAATAACCTTTTATGTATTCAAACATTTCTTTACTTTGCTCGCTCGTACCGTAGTCATATGCCCAACCAGCGCCCGCAGTAAATGTATGGTAGCGCAGCATATCAAGTACGCCTACAGCAGGTAGAGCAACTTGAAATAAGTCAGGACGCTGCGTCATTACAGCGCCAACCAATAAGCCACCATTAGAGCCACCGCGAAGTGCTAAGCGTTTTTTAGAGGTGTACTTTTTATTTTTTAAATACTCAGCAGCCGCAATAAAGTCGTCAAACACATTTTGCTTTTGCAATTTAGTGCCGGCATTGTGCCAGTCTTTACCGTACTCACCACCACCGCGAATATTAGCAACGGCATACACACCACCTTGCTCAAGCCATACAGCATTAACGGGGCTAAAGCTTGGCGTTAAACTAATATTAAAACCACCGTAACCGTATAAAATTGTAGGGTTTGAACCATCAAGCTTAATGCCTGTTTTATAAGTAATTACCATCGGTATTTTAGTACCGTCTTTTGATGTGTAAAACACCTGCTCAGACGTGTAATCATCGCTATTAAAATCAATAGCCGACTTACGATAAACACCCGATTCACCCGTAGTTACATCAAACGTATAAGTAGTACCTGGTGTTTTGTAGTTAGTGAATGAATAATAAAGCGTTGTTTGATCTTTCTTACCGCCAAAACCACGTGCAGTACCCACGCCTGGTAATGTAATTTCCCGAATTAGCTCGCCTTTTTTGTTGTACTGTTTTACCTGCGAAATCGCATCAACCATGTAGTTGGCAAAAAAGGTATCGCCACCTTTTGTAAGGTTTAGTACGTTTTTGGTTTCAGGAATTAAATCTTCCCAATTTTCAGGGCTTGGGTTACTTGCATCAACCGTCACTACTTTTTTGTTTGGTGCATTGAGGTTAGTAACTAAAAACAGCTTGCTGCCTTCGTTATCAATAACTGATGTATCTGAATCAGTATTTCCAACAACCGTTACAAACTCACTGTTTTCTTTTGTTAGATCTTTTATAAACAGCTTATTGCCTGAAGTAGACGTACTTGCCGAAATAAGTAGGTAGTGGCCGTCATGGGTTACATCAGCGCCTACATAGCGATGTTTTTGCTCATCAGTTTCACCAAATACAACACTATCAGCAGACTGTGCAGTACCTAGCTTATGGTAATACGCTTTATGCTGATCTGTTTTAGCCGAAAGTTCACTCCCTTTAGGTTTTTCGTAACTTGAATAATAAAAACCTTCGTTGCCAAGCCAATCTATGCCACTAAATTTAACGTCAACAAGCGCTTCTTCAACTTGCTCTTTGGTATGTACATCAATAACAATAATTTTACGCCAGTCGCTACCACCTTCAGATATTTGATACGCGAGTAATGACCCATCTTTTGAAAACGATAAACCCGACATAGACGTCGTGCCATCGTCACTAAACTTGTTTGGATCTAAAAATACTTCAACGTCGCCGCCATCTTTACTGCGGTACAAAACATATTGATTTTGCAGGCCATCGTTTTTATAAAAATAGGTGTAATCGCCTTCAGTAAAAGGAGCGCCTATTTTTTCGTAGTTCATTAGTTTTTCAAGGCGCTGCTTTAACTTATCGCGATAAGGTATTTGTTCTAAATAAGAAAACGTTAAATTGTTTTGCGTTTTAACCCAATCGGCAGTTTCGCTGCTCATGTCATCTTCAAGCCAACGATATGGGTCGCTAACCGCTTCTTCAAAGTAGGTGTCTACGATATCGCCTTTTTTTGTTTCTGGGTATATAACTGCGTTAACTTGCTTCATTGGTGCTTTTACTTCTTCTTGAGTTACCGTATTAGTTGGCTCTGAACAGCCGCTAAGCGCTACAATTACAGCACATGCTAGAGTGTGTTTAAACATCCTGAGTTCCATTCTTATTTATTAATAGTGCGCCTAAGTTATTAACTTTTAGCCCTTTTGTCTATTTAGATGCGTTAAGCGCCATTTATCGCTGTAAACAAATGTAAACTTACGCTTTAATAGCACGACCCTCATTAAAATAAAAAACAATAAAAGAGCACACTATGCAAAGTACAAACCTCACGTTTAAAAGCTTTAAAGCCTTCTACCCTTATTATTTAAAAGAGCACCGCAACGTGATTTGCCGCCGCTTACATTTTATAGGAAGTACACTTGTTCTTGCTGTAATCGCAATAGCATTAATAAAACAACAATACAGTCTATTGTGGCTATTACCTGTTATTGGATATGGGTTTGCGTGGGTCGGGCATTTCTTTTTTGAAAAAAACCGCCCTGCTACTTTTAAACACCCTTTTTACAGTTTATGGGGAGATTGGGTAATGTTTAAAGATATGCTTGTTGGAAAAATTAAATTTTAACACTATTTTTAGCACTCTTTTTTTATACCAATTGCTTATAAAAACAAAATTGCTTCATGTTTTAAAGTATAGGTTCTAATAAACAGGACATAAAATATAAAACGCCCATCAAATGTTAATTTAATTAACATTTGGTGGGCGACTTTATCTTTTTCTTTTTTAGTAATACTTGTAACTTAATACCCACCTAGTCACAGCCCAATAGAAACGCCCTCATACTAGTAATTAGTTAAAACCATCAATCTCATCTTACCAGTTAATTAAACGTTAAATTTAACTTTTAAATATAATTCATTACCCATCAATTACTTAGCAATCACCTTCGCTATATAACTAAAACAATGCTCATTATAAAAAACAACCAAATGTAATTATAAAAACACCTAAATTAATTGAATGTTATTCAATTGACTGACTTTGTTAATTAAGTATATGTTCAAGGTAACAAAGAGGTTTAATCTTTTTGTACAAAACTAAAATAATTCAATGGGTATGGGGAAATACAGCATGAATAGAAAACCGTTATTTAAATTACAGCAATCGGTACCACAAATATTACTCGCAATGAGCGCGTCTGCTGCACTACTTGGTTCGCTCTGCGTAAATGCTGCAGAGCAAGACACTAAAGCAGAAGAAAACATCGAACAAATAAGCGTAATTGGCTCTCGCCGATTAGGCCGTACAGTAGAAGACAGCGCAGTACCCATCGATATAATTGGTGCAGATGCACTTAAAAACTCAGGCTTTACTGAAACGAATGCCCTACTTAGCAGTTTATTACCCAGCTTTAACTTCCCACAAGCATCACTTACTGATGGCAGCGACCATGTACGCCCCGCTCAGCTTCGTGGCTTGGCACCCGATCACACATTAGTACTTGTTAATGGTAAGCGCCGCCACAGCAACGCATTACTTAACTTAAATGGCTCAACGGGTCGTGGCTCATCATCGGTTGACTTAAATGCGATACCTGCAAATGCTATTGCCCGTATTGAAGTATTACGCGATGGTGCAGCAGCGCAATATGGCTCTGATGCTATAGCTGGTGTTATTAATATTGTACTTAAAAGTGCCAGCAGCGGTGGTTCAGTTGCGGCTATATATGGTGCTAACGTAACCGAAATGGACGGTGTACCACAGCTAAAATCAGTTTCTGAAGGCAGTGATGGTAATTTAGCCTTTACCGAAGGGGGCGATCGCTCTTTAACAGACGGCCAAACACTAACGCTGCAAGGTAATATGGGTTTTGAGCTTGGCGATAATGGCTTTTTAAACATCTCAACAGAATACCGCGACCGCCATTCAACTAACCGCTCAGACTACGATAACCGTGAAAACTACGCACGCATAGATGACGGTTCAGTAGACGGTGCGCTAGACCCACGTGAACTTACCGTAAATCGATATAACCATAACTTTGGTAATGGCGATGTTGAAGATTTTTCAATGTTTTATAACGCAGGTTACCAGTTAACAAACGAAGTTGATTTATATTCGTTTGGCTCTTACAGCAAACGTGAAGGCGAAGGCGGCGGGTTTTATCGCCGTGCAAGCGATAGCCGTAATATAGAAGAAGTATACCCTGACGGCTTTTTACCTGTTATTACCTCAGACATAGATGACTTTTCACTGGCACTTGGCGCTAAAGGTTTTGTAAGTGAATGGAATTACGATGTATCGGCCGTATATGGTCAAGATGCATTTGAGTTTGGTGTTATAAATAGCTTAAATACCTCATATGGCCCTACTAGCCAAACAAGCTTTGATGCAGGAACACTTACCTACGATCAACTTACTTTAAACGTTGATTTTAGCCGCGAGGTAGACGTCAGCTTTTTAGAAAGCTCTGTAAACGTAGCTGTAGGTGCTGAGTATCGCCGCGAAGGATACCAAATAGATGCAGGCGAAGAAGCTTCATATGCACAAGGAACATTTGGCCCAGGAGGCGCAGTAACCGACCCAGTTGATGGCCCATTTGGCGCAGCGGGGGCACAAGTATTCCCGGGGTTTACACCCGAATCAGAGGGCGATAACAGCCGCCACAACGTGAGCTTATATATCGACCTTGAAACCTACCTAACCGACGATTGGAATTTAGCGGTTGCCGCCCGTTATGAAGATTACTCGGACTTTGGCGATACACTTAACGGTAAAATTGCGACTCGTTATTCATTAACTGAAGACTTAGCACTACGCGCCTCAGTATCTACTGGTTTTAGAGCACCTTCATTGCAGCAACAATACTTTACCTCAGTAGCCACTGTATTTGTTGATGGCGAACCAACCGAAACAGGTACGTTCGCACCAAGCAGCGATGTAGCAAAAGCACTGGGCTCACCAGGTCTTGATGCTGAAGAAGCAACAAACTACGGCGTTGGTTTTACATGGTCTACCGACTTTAATTTCAGCTTATCGGTTGATTACTACCAAATATTAATTGATGACCGCATTGTGTTATCAAACAACTTATCGGGCGATGCTATTGCCGATTTACTTCAAGGCACAGGCGCTAACCAAGGTCGTTTCTTCTTAAATGCAATTGACAGCAAAACCCGTGGTGTTGATGTGGTTGCCTCATATAATGTAGCAACTGATGGTTACGGCGATTTAGCCTTTAACCTAGGTTATAACTACGGCAAAAATGAAGTAACAAATATTATCGATCCGCCAGCAGAGCTACAAGGTGCAGGGTTTGATCAAGACAACTTGTTCTCAGGCACTGAGCTGCGTCGTTTTGAAGTAAGCACACCGCGTAATAAGTACAACTTAAGCGCAACGTGGACTAACGATGATATTCGTACCACGCTTAGAGCAACGCGTTACGGCGAAACTCAAGACCCTTCAGACAACCCTGAACGTAACGAAGTGCTTAAGCCTAAATGGATAACCGACTTAGATGTCGCCTACTCGCTTAGTGAAAACGTATCGCTTAGCTTAGGTGCTAATAACATTTTTGATGTTTACCCAGATGCAACCCGTGAAAATGTTGACGATGTAACCACCTTCTCACGTTTATTTGCTTACTCTAGCTTCTCGCCGTATGGATTTAACGGACGCTACGTGTACGGTAAAATAGAAATGAAGTTCTAATAAGCACAGCTTAAAGTAACCAAACACACAAAAGCCACCGATTAGGTGGCTTTTTAATGCGAGTTGCGATTAAATCTATAATTAGATTTTAGTTAACCAGCCGTGCTTGTCTTCACTTTTACCCCATTGAATATCGTTCAATGCTTGGCGAAGGCGCGCAGTCGTTGGGCCTGGCTCGCCAGTACCTACTTTGTATTCTTTATCGTTATGAATAAACGTACCCACAGCAGTTAGTACAGCTGCAGTGCCCGAAAGCGCCGCTTCAGTACCTGGTTTAGCAGCACGCTCTAGTAGCTCAGTAACGCTAAAGTTACGCTCGCTTACCGTCATACCTAAATCTTTTGCTATGGTTAAAATACTATTACGCGTTACACCGTGTAAAAAGGTGCTATCGAGTGCTTTAGTAATAATTTCGTTGCCATCGATGAGTATAAAGTTAGCAGCACCGGTTTCTTGTACGTCTCCACCTGGGCAAAATAAAATTTGATCTGCTTGATACTTAATACGTGCAGCACTTATCGGTGCTAGAGCACTGGCGTAGTTACCACCACTTTTTACCATACCCATGTGCGGGGCGCAGCGCATACCATCTTCTTCAAGCAATACACGCAGTGCTGTTGCACCACCTGCAAAGTAATCACCTACTGGCGATAGTAATGTGTATAAAAGCGAGCTCATTGATGGCGCAGCTGCTTTACCAATTGCCGCCTCAGTACCAATGTGCGTTGGGCGAATATACATGGAGCCCGGCGGTAATGGCGTTTCATCTGCGTATTCACGCATAATATCGATAATCATCGTTTTTAGCATATCGCTGTCAAAACTCGGTAAGCTTAATAGCGCTGAGCTTTGTTGCATGCGTGCGATGTTTGCATCCATTCTAAAAAGATAAACAGAACCATCTTCATGGCGAAAGGCTTTTAAGCCTTCAAAACATGTACTTGAATAATGAAGAACGTGCGCACCAGCATGAAGTTCAAGTTTATCGGAAGGGACAATTGAGCTTTCGCTCCATTTATTATCAGAAAAACGAGCTTGAATCATCTGCGGCATAAACACGGTACCAAATGCGGCCATTTTAATCTCTCTTGTGTGGTCTATTTTCCTCCATTGTATGACAATCACACGCTATTTAACCATAGCTAAAGTAAGGCTTTTTTAATTAACTATGAGAAATTTTTGCAAGTGCTGTTTACTAATCAACCGTATTGAGTGCAATAAACAAAAAATTGGTCAGTGTAGTTACACAGACCGATTTTTTCATTCGTTAATTAAAACATGTTTATTTAAACGAATATTTAATAATACGTTTTAACACCGACGTATACTGTCTAAAAAAACCACCTGTATGATAATCAATACCGTGTTTTTTCAAAACAGCTTGTACTTGAGGCGCTACTTCTTGATAGCGCGAAGACGGCATATCAGGAAATAAGTGATGCTCTATTTGGCAGCTCAAATGCCCTGTTAAAACATGAAACCAATGCGGCCCGTTAATATTAGACGAGCCCAGTACTTGGCGATAATACCACTGCCCTTGGGTTTCGTTTACGCAGTCTTCTTGTTTAAAAGTTTGCGTTTCTTCAGTAAAGTGACCACAAAATATTATAGTCGACGTCCATAAATTACGGATTAAGTTAGCTACTAAATTACCGGCCAATACCCATAAAAATAAAGGTCCTGCAAGTAACGGAAATATCGCATAATCTTTAATTAACTGGCGAGCGCCTTTACTAAAAAAGCGCTGCTTTAATGTAGAGTGTGAAACAAGCCCTTCGCGGTTTTCTTTCTTTTTACCTATAAAAACACGCTCTGCAGCCAACTCGTGATACGACACGCCCCACTGAAATAACACACTTAAATTAATATACGTAAAAAACTGCCATACATTTTTAAAACGCCATTTAAAATCATCGCTTAAACGCAACAAGCCATAACCAAAATCACGGTCTTTACCAATAATATTAGTATACGTATGGTGCTCAAAGTTATGAACGCGGTGCCAACTTTGCCCGTCGCACGCTATGTCCCATTCATAATGTTGTGAGTTAAGTTGCTTGTCGTTCATCCAATCGTATTGACCATGCATTACATTGTGGCCAATTTCCATATTGTCTAAAATTTTAGCCAGCGCTAGTAATAACACGCCTGCAACCCACAATAATGGCTGAATAAAACCAAGCATTAGCAAGATTCGCCCGCTCCATTCACACACTCGCTGTTTGCGCACAACAGAGCGAATGTAGTCGGCATCTTGTTGGCCTACTTTGCCAAGGGTGTCCATTTTAATGGCATCTAACTCGCTTGCGAGCATGTCATAGTTAATGTTTTTCATAATTGTAACTCCAAATCACTAACAGGTTGGCTTACGCAAAGTTGGATTAATTGCTCGCCGTTGTCACTCAATTCACCTGTTTTTAAATTACGTACCACGCCTGACTTTTTAATACATTGGCATTGATGGCAAATACCAATACCGCAACCGCGTTTAACGGGTAGCTTTTTTTCTTCAAACTGAGTCAGTAAAACATCGTTGCCCGATACAACATGGGCACTGGCGTTAATTTTCACATTAAATTGGCTATTGTCGTTTAAGCTAGGCAGCGCCAAACCAAATGCTTCTTGGTAGTAATTTAGCTTATGCGTTTTAGCAAAATCGCTCACCGTCTGCATAAATGCAGCAGGGCCACAGCAGTATATGTCTGGATTTTCCCACGGCTTAATATTGCTGGTTATATCGTTTGATTGCTCACGCGTTAATAATAAAAACGAAAAATGCTCAAATTGCGCTGCCAACTCACTTAGCTCATCAACACATTGATGCTCAGTGGCTTTTGCGTAATACACTAACGAGACTTTTTGCGTAGTTTGGCCTAAGTAATCATCAAGCATAGCCAGCATAGGTGTTATACCCGACCCACCGGCAACAAAAGTAGCCGGTGTATGTGTATTTTTAAATACAAAGTCGCCGTTTGGCGCAGAAATATTGCACCACAAACCCGCTTTTAATGCGCTACTGAGTAAACCTGTAAAGCGCCCTTGCGCATTTGTTTTGATTAGTAAGCGCACCAAACCTGTATTTTTAAATTGCTGAGCGCTTGAGGCCACGGTAAAAACGCGTGTTAATAATCGCCCATTAATTTCAAGCGTTAAACTTATATGCTGCCCTGACGTATGCGCCTGCCATTGTTTACTTGGCTTAAGTTGCACACTTAAAAAACCGCCATCAAGTACAGCTGTACTAACTACTTGCGCTCTAAACTGCCCTGCACGCCACGCAGGTTTAAACACCTGCATTATTGGCTCTATGTAGCCTGCAAAACTTTGATGGTGTAAAAACCATTTTGAAAATTGGTTTAATACTTTAATTATCATCACTATTAATCTCTTGGGTCGTAAAATACTTAACGTTTGAACTTACACGTGTACGCTCAAACTTCAGCGCACAAGTGTACGCTGAAATTTTTAGTTTTCAACCCCAATAGAGTAATTATTCAATTTTTTATTAGCGCTAATTGCTAAAACAATTTTCTGTTAAAAGGCCATCGTATAAAAATATAAGTGTGTGTTTTTCATTCAACTCAACGCTTAACAAATTTATTTATGCCATGTTAAGGTTATGTAAGATTGGATTAATTTTGGAAGCCATAATGATAAATTTAATGTCACATAACACACTCCCTAAACTAATAAGTGCAGGCTTGGCTGTTGCTATATTTGCTATTAACGCACCCGCGCATGCAAAAAGCGATTACGTAAAAAACTATAAAAAACTCGATACTTTACCACTTAACGTTAACGCAGTAACAGCGGCAGAAGGCATAGTTATACCTTGGGCTATTGAGCCTTTAGCTAATGGTGATTTACTAATATCTGAGCGCAGTGGAACGTTATTTTTATTACCTAAAAATACAACTACGTTAACTAAGGTCTCTGGGTTGCCCGACATTGACGCTAATGGCCAAGGTGGATTGCTTGATTTATCACTACACACCGATAGTAAGCAAAACCAATGGCTATACTTTAGTTACTCAAGTAGTGAGGGCAAAGGAAGCGGAAGTAACACCGCCCTAATGCGCGCCAAGCTAAGTAGCGATCATACGCAGTTGTCTGATCAGCAATTGCTATACAAAGGCGAGCATAATAGTACCAAAGGCCAGCACTACGGCAGCCGTATTGTGTTTGATGATAAAGGTTATGTTTATTTTTCAATTGGCGATCGCGGCGCGCGCACTATAAACCCGCAAGATCTCACCCGTGATGGCGGTAAAATTTATCGCTTACACGAAGATGGTAGTATCCCAAGCGACAATCCGTTTGTTAAACAAAAAGATGCAAAACATGCGGCATGGTCTTATGGGCACCGTAATCCACAGGGTATGTGGTTTAACAATCAAAATAATATTTTATGGTCTCACGAACACGGGCCGCGCGGCGGCGATGAGCTTAATATAATAAAAAAAGGCGCTAACTACGGGTGGCCTTTGGTAAGTTATGGCGTTAACTACAGCGGTACCAAGTTTACCGACCTTAAAGAAAAAGACGGCATGCAATCGCCCGTATTACATTGGACCCCTTCAATTGCCCCTTCCGATATGTTGTATGTAACGAGTGATAAATACCCAAAGCTTAAAGGTAAGCTATTACTAGCATCAATGAAATTTGCATTCATTAGCGCACTGGAACTCTCAAAGGGCAAGGTTGTTAAGCAACATAAAATACTCGATGGAATAGGCAGAGTACGCAGCTTAGCCCAAGGCAGTGATGGTTTTATTTATTTAGGTATTGATGGACAAGGTATTAAACGTCTAGAGCCAAAAACGTAAACATTAGCACTAGAACCAGAATTAGCACACAGTACGTTAATAATTACACCGTGTTTACTTTGCGCTTTTAAAGCGTAAAGTAAACATTTTCACCAAACAAAGAACTATTAAGCCCATTAATGCGTACACTAACTACATATAATTTAATAAATTAAGAGAATACTAATGTTTTCATTTTTAAAGCCTGACCCAATAAAAAAACTGCGTAAAGAATACGACGTAAAGCTAGAGCAAGGCATGCAGGCACAAAGAAAAGGCGACATTAAAAGCTTTGCCATGTTAAGTGCAGAAGCCGAAAAAATCTGGAGTGAAATAGAAACTTTAGAGGCTAAAAAAGCCAAATAATACCAATCGAGTTAAGTTATTAGACATTTATAGCGACGGATAAATAGAGTGATAACAAGGCATAAATTTCGACATGTAGTTGTTCTACATGAGAAATTTATAACGCCGTTAACGCTTTATTTAGCACGCTAGAAAGGCTAAATATTTAAGTCGCTTGGTATAAACATCGTGTCTGCCCTGTTTTAAAAGAAGGAAGACGCGTTTAGTAGATAATTTATAACCTCCTTTTTACAGCTCCAACCATCCTTAAACCACCTTTTATAATACGCCTACACAAATAAGTGTACTTAAAGCGGTTACTTGCATTATCGCCACCGTTTTTTAGTGAATATTAAATGATTTAAAATGGGGTTTGGTTTTCATTTTGAATATTTAATTGCTGCATTTATGTACCGCGCTGGCGTTTTCCTCCTAAGTCAAAAAATGAGGACGTTTTCCTCTTTTTTGCATATTATTAAAAGAACAGCCCGACTTAAAGTTTAATACTCGCAATGTGTTACAGGATTTGTTATTAATATTAAAAATAATTAAAAGGACATACGTTACTCATAAAAAGAGGAAAATGTCCTCGATAAAGCTGTTAGAGTATTTAAGCTTGGAGTTGTAATTGGCTAAATTTTGTATTTTTTGTGGTAAAAAACCCAAAGAAAAATCACGTGAACATATAGTGCCGCAATGGTTAATCGAACTTACTGGTGATCCAAAAAGAGAGGTTAATTTGGGCATGAGTAAAAATGAAGCTGATTTTGGAAAAAGTCGAAAATATGCATTTAAAAATTTCACCTTTCCTGCATGTGTTAATTGTAATACTAAATATGGAAAGCTAGAAGCCGATGTAAAACCCATACTATTAAAGGTACTTAATGATGAAGGTGTAACTAGCGAAGAAATGTCATCATTTCTAGATTGGGTTGATAAAGTAAGAGTCGGTTTATGGCTAGCCATGCAACAGTTAGATAAGAACTATTTGAATGTAGAATCTAATTTTCATATTGAGAAACGAATCGGGCAATACGATCGTCTTTTAATCGTTCAAAAAACTGATAGAAATGAACCTCGTGTAAACTTTGGAGCAATAGACACTCCTGCTTTTAGTTTTACTCCGAGTGCATTTGTCTTATCAGTAAATAATTTTAACTTCATAAGCGTATCTTCTACTTTTCTATTTTCTCGAAGAGTAGGGTTTCCATATATAACTGATATGGTACTTTCACCAGATAGTGATAAATATTCAGGAACTTTAGTACTAGGGCGCGAAAGAATTATGCTCCCTTTAATTCGAAAAGCTATTCCACATAATGGTGTTATTTTTTACCAGCCTCAATTTCGAAATGGTTTGATAAATGGTGACACTTCCGAGTACGAATGTGAGTATGTAAAAAAACACTCTCTAGATTATGAAAAAGGTTATGGTAATATTTTTTCTGAAAGAGATGGAGTTTTTGTAGAGTACAGCACAGGTCAGCTATTAGATTCTATTAAGAATTTGCCCGTTCATAAAGATTATGAACTTTCCATAAAGAGTTCGATTGAAGTGCTCAAATGGCAAAATTGGCTCCATACTTTATTGCCAGATACTAAGTTATTATCTCAGGATCAAAAACGTTATCTTAAAGAAAAATTTAGTTTTGCTACGAAAGTTAATAAAAATCTTATAAGTGTTTTGCAAAAAGAGCTGTAACAAAAAGATCATGTCAGAACAAAGACAACCTGTGTAGTGGCATAGTTAATTTGGCCACCCATTAAGAAAGAAATGTTATGCTAATAAGCATACAAATTTGGGTGAAAAAATGACGAAATTAAAACGCGCAACGTATTCTGCTGCAATCAAATTAGATGCAGCTAAAGCTATGGGGGTTGGTAAATCAACCGTAAGTAAGTGGGTAACTCAATTAAAGCAAGAACGGAATGGCCAGTCCCCATTGGCTTCACCAATGACGCCTGAACAAATTGAAATCCGCGAACTTAAAAAGCAAATCCAACGCATTGGATTAGAAAGGATATATTAAAAAAGGCTACCGCTCTCTTGATGTCCGACCCCCTGAGCAATTCTCGTTAATTGAGAAATTAAATCAACGAGAGCGGTTACCCAATCAGCGTGTTGTGTAGCGTATTCAATGTGCATCGCAGCAGCTATAAATATTGGGCCATACGGGATACAACATCGACACCAGAGCAAGTAAAGTTAGAAGCGGAAGTTAAAGTTATACATGCAATGAGTGGCGGTTCGGCTGGGGCACGGACAATTGCAGCAATTGCAACGAATAACGGTTTTGAATTAAGCCGTTATCGCGCCGCTAAGCTGATGGTTAAACTAAAACTAGAGAGCTGCCAAGTACCACAACATCAATATAAACGCGGTGGTAATGAGCACCTTGAAATCCCAAATTTTCTAGATAGGCAGTTTGATGTTGTTGAGCCGGATATGGTGTGGTGCGGTGATGTAACGTATATTTGGACAGGCAATCGCTGGGCTTATTTAGCGGTCGTTGTTGATTTATTTGCACGCAAAGTCGTTGGTTGGGCAATGTCATTGTCGCCAGATACTAACTTAACCCTAAAAGCGCTTGAACTCGTGTATGAAAGCAGAGGAAAACAGACAGGACTGGTGTTTCACTCAGACCAAGGAAGCCACTATACAAGCTTGAAGTATCGCCAGCGTTTATGGCGCTATAAAATCACACAAAGCATGAGTCGGCGCGGAAATTGTTGGGATAATGCGCCAATGGAACGATTTTTTAGAAGCTTTAAAACGGAGTGGATGCCAAAAGTTGGATATGAAAACTTTGAAGAAGCTAAATATAGTGTGAGTGATTATATCAACGGATATTACAATAATGTTAGACCACATCATTATAGTGCTGGTTTAGCATCGAATGAATCTGATATTAGATACAAGGATTCTAAAAATGTGGCCAAAATTAGTTGACCACTACAGTTATGGATATATTATCAATGTTCGAAAATGAATCGAAAATGCAAGAGTGGTTGCTAAAAGAATTAGATAATGTTGATGGCCTAAATGATTTAGTGTCAAATCCTGATTACTTAGGTACTTATGTTCCAAAGAATAATGAAGCAAAAAAAGTGTATCAGTCATTTTTGAAATGTGAACGATCTTTGAATTATTTAGAGTTAATTTCTGAAGATAAAAATATTTCTCTCACCAAGCCTGATTCATTAAGACCTGATTTTCTGTTCTATTCAGCAGAGTCGCAAGGGATGGTATTAGTAGAGCTGAAAAATATAGCAGGGCCAACTAGAGAAGTGGGAACTGAACTTGCTGCGTACTCTTGTGAGCTTAGAAGCTACATCCCTTATCTATCTGAAGGAGATCTTTTTCAAGTAATCGTTTCAAAACATTGGCCTACTTTATTAAGACATTATATTTTCCATGAAATTTTTTGGAACAAAAAAAATATTATCTGCTTTAAGCCTATTTCTACAAATGATAAAATACGTCTTGAAATTATAAATATAGATTCTATTTTGGAAGCAAATGTAGGCTTTAAAATATCAGATAGGCATTTAGCTGGCTATCAGCTTTGCTTATACGACGATCACTCGTATGACCCTAATGCAGATAAATTGCGGTTAGATAAGCATATTCAGCAAATGAATACAGCACTACAAGTAATGTCATCTGAAGGTCATAGGCAACGCGCTAGTGGTTTTGCCTTTTTATGGAAGGATCATCTAGATATAAGTATTGCACCATATAGTATTTCCATATTCAACATGGCTCCATTTAAGTCTATCGAAAGATTTCTCCATGAAGTAGATGATATAAGTAAGTTAACAGATATTCAGAAAAAATTTTTAAAGCTTAGTCAATGGCATGCTCCAACTGGGCACGGTGATTCATTGCAAAATATTTCTGATGCTGGCATTCCTTTCTTAAGAAAATTTTGCAAACCTCAACTTGAAGGGTTTCATGAGTGGGGGGATTACAAATCAATAATCGAAGAACGAGCTGAATTATTAACATTCCAATGCTGGGGAATCTTTGAAGAAATGAGAGATATAATGCTGCATGAAGAATACGCACAAGGTAATTTGTCTTTAAACATAGACTGTCCCAATTTAGGTATGTCCGTTATTAATCGCATTATCGATCAAGAATACAACTTCATTAATATTTCTGATTTAGACCTTGATCATGATTTATAACAAGATATAAAAGCGGGACATGTTTTTCGCTCCGTTTAATAGACCTCACGATTATTTTTTACCATATACATTTTCAGGGTTTATTTGCATTAGCAGCCCTGAGTTATCTATCGGTTTAAACCCGTATTGTGCATAAAGCCCGTGTGCATCAGAAGTCGCTAATAAAAAGCGCCTGAGCCCTTGCAGCTCAGGGTGCTCTACTATCGTTTTAATAAGTAACTTACTCAGCCCATTACCTTGCAAGTGCGGGGCAATAAATACATCGGCTAAATAGGCAAAGGTTGCTTTATCGGTCACTACTCGGGCAAAGCCAACTTGCTCGTTATGAGCGCTGTAAACACCAAAGCACATTGAGTTATCAATAGCCGATTGCATCACGCTTTTAGGAATGCCTTTGGCCCAATAGCTATTAGCAATAAAGTTATAAATAACGTTAAAGTTAAGTTTGCTTTTGTCTGTGCTTATTGAGTAGTTACTAATGTTTGCGGTCATAAGTTAATAGTCTTTTTTATCAATGTTTTTATAAACATTCTTATAGAAAGTCTTTAACGTTCCTATAGTCTATAAATAATCTTTAACGTTTTTAAGCTGTTTGTCGTGTACCTTTGAAAGCACTAACAGCGAGCAAATAGCCCCAAATAACGCCAGTCCCATATCTGATTGGGTATCCCACACGTAACCTTGCGTGCCTAAAAATGCTTCAGCGTTTTCGCCGCTTAACACTGCAACCCACCACTCTATTAATTCGTAAAAGGCGCTAAATGCCAAACATACCGAAATAACAAAGGTGATTAACCAGCCTCTACCATTTACTACTTTTTTGCGCAGTAAAATTTCGCGTGCTAGTAGTGCAGGTACAAACCCTTGAAAAAAGTGCCCTACTTTGTCGTAGTTATTACGCTCGCTACCAAATAGATTATCGAAAAAAGGGACTTCGGCGTAGGTGTAATGCCCGCCAATCATCAGCACTATGCAATGCGCTAAAATAAATGTATATAAAATAGGGGTAAGTTTAAAGTGGCTATAGGTACTTGCTAGCAGCACTAAACCAATAATTGCGGGTATAACTTCAAGCAGCCATGTAAATTGATCTTTTGGGTTAATACCAGACCAAATTAATACAATAAAAAACAGGCTCAGCCATAAATACTTCATTTAGAATCCTTTTCTAAATTGATCAAATTTACGGCATTTTACGCCTTTGAAATAAACGACGCTACCTATAGTTTGTTTTTGCGGTAATGCGATTAAACAAAGTAGGAAAAAAGCGCTTAATTGTAGGCGCCCAACCACTTAAACCTTTGCCAATAATCACTTCGTCTTTTTTATTACTAATGGCACGAATCATTTTTGAAGCAGCTACGCTTACATCCATGCCATTTTCTATCGACTCTTCTGGTTTATTTTGCGCTATGCCTTGCTTGTTTAGTGAGTTATGCGCAATTGCTGTTTTAATAGAGCCTGGGCAAATTGTTAAGCAATGAATATTATGTTGTGCTACTTCTGCACGTAGGCAATCCATAAAACCAACCACCGCATATTTAGAACCCGAATAACCTGTTCTAAATTTTGAACCAACTTTACCCGCCACACTACTAATAGACACAATTGAGCCACTGCGCCTTGCCACCATAGTAGGCAATACAGCTTTAGTAAGTGCAATTAAGCCAAAGTAATTAACCTCCATTAATTGGCGGTACACGTTAAAGTCGTTTTCTAAAAATAAACTGCGCTGCGATACGCCGCCGTTATTAATTAAAATATCAATTGCAGGAAGCTCGCTCATTTTTGCTGTTATTGCACTCAGTACATGCTCTGGCTGTGCTAAGTCCAGCGGCACAACTAAGTGCCCTTCGCCTTTAAGGGTTGATTTTAAATCGTTTAGTTTATCTACATTGCGCGCCGATAAAATAACGCGCGCTCCAAGCTCGGCAAATTGTATAGCAAGCTCTTTACCAATACCTGACGATGCGCCGGTGATCCACACGGTTTTATTATTATATTGCATGCGTTATCTGCCCTTTTATTGTTATTTATTAGGTTTTATAAAGGTACTTAGTAAAGTATTTTACGCCTTTGTAGGACCTGCTATTGCGTTTACTTCATCTTCTAATGTTTTGTAAAAACCCATTAAAAATAGTAGTTCAACAGTTACGTACAAAGGGCCAATAATTAAACCAATTAGGTCATCTACAAACGCCGGTTTTTTACCTTCGTAATAGTGCCCAATAAACTGTAATACCCAGCCAAATACAAACACACCTACGCCAATACTCAACCAAGGCCAAAATGCCATTGCCGCAATAGGCTGAGCACCAACAAGGAGTAAAGTGAATATCACGGCCATAATAAAGCCAAGCGAAAAGCTCAGCATAAAATAATAAACAACCGACGCTAATACAAAAAGTTGTGCACCATCAATTACTACACTACCAAGGGGTATTTGAATGCGCGCTAGTAAACACAACGCTGCAAATACAATGAGCGGAATACCAATAAAGTGCGTTAGTACATTACGCTTAGAACGATGATATAAACCATATTTACCAAGTTGCTGTTGAAGTGTTTTCATTGTTTTGCCTTTATTTTTATATATAAAACTTACTTTAGCAAAAGTAAGCACAGCAACAATGTCAGGTATCCGACATTTTGTAAATTAAACAAATGCAGAAATTATTTTACCCGGCTCATGCTCACCTTTCATATCCGTTTGCTCGCGCCCTTTTTGATACTCTTGCTCAAGCATTTTTTGAAGTTCCTCTATTTTATCAGCAATTGCGCTAGGGTCTGCGCCCTCACTTTGCTGTTCTTTAATGAGCTCTTCTATTGTCGCTTTTAGCTCGTCTATTTTGTTTTTGTTTACACCTAAGCGCTGATAAACCAACGCTTCTTGAGCACTTTCTAAAAACGTTGGTTCTTTAGGGGCTGAGGTAATGCCTTTAGCATCACTTGTTTTTTCATTAGGAAGGACATTAGTTGCCGCAACTTCGATTGGATCTGCCGCTTTATTTACTGTAGGAGAGTTATAATTACTATATTGATTTTTAAAGGTTATTGTAGTCATTAGCTCAAATCCATTGTTGCGTTACATTATCTGTAGCAATTTTGGTTCCAACTAAATAAAACAGCCTCTATTTAAGCCTGTGTAGCACGCGCCTGTAACTTTTGTTTATCTAAAACAGTTATGCGTTGATACCCCAAACTAATGGCTTGTAGGCTAACAAGCTGTTGCAGTATTTGATTAATAGTTTGGCGCGTTAGGTAGGTCATATCAGCAAGTTGCTGCTGAGATAAAACAAGTGGTGTTAAGTGCTCTGTATGCTCGCTGAGCATTAAAAGTCGATTGCATACTTTTTGCTCAGCACTTAGTAATGCGTGATCTTCCATTGAGGTAAACATTAGGCGTAACTTTTGTGCCAGCAATAAACCAAACTCTTGCCAATATTGTGGCTGTTCGTTTAATAGCTGTTCAAGCTCGCGTTGGGGAACGTAAAAAAGCACAACGTCAGTTTGTGCATATACGTCATGAGTACGCAGGCCACCATCAAACAAGGTAACTTCGCCAAACCACAATGATGAATCAATAAAGCTCAATACGGCTTCTTTGCCTTCGTTACTTACGCCACTAATACGCACTACGCCGCTAAGCACTGCATAAATTCCATCGTGCTTATCACCTCGCAAAAATAATGATTGCTGAGCTTTTAGCGAGAGCGTTTTGCCCTGCGTTAATAAAAAGCTTTTTAAATAAGCGCTACGGTTTTTAAACCAATGCCCTTGCTCTATAACGTTTTGCTGCTGTGGAGTCATTATTTACTGCATTTGCTTATTAAATGGCTGTTTTTCGATAACCAATTTTTTAGGGAAATTTAAATCGGTTGCTATAACAAAATCATCGTAAGGATCATTACCCGAAAACAGCTCAGTTATTAATGTATCGTTTTTATAAACATTAACGGTTACACCGCTGCCCATACCGCCTGAGTTAATAATATAATAATGATATTCGCCGTTACTGAAAAATAAAATACTCTCGCCAATACGCCCTACTTGCCTGTAGTAACTACCAAATGGTGCATCCGGTGTTGCTTCTTTTTCAAGCCCTATGTCATTAACTCTACCAAATCGATAACTAAGCGATGAGTCATCTTTTGCAACACAAATAGAAAGCACTTTATCGGTAGGTTCTAACTTGTAGGCTGTACTTTCATCTGGGTTACGCACAACTTTATGCATTTTTGCGTTAATGTAGGCTGCTTCATTACTTTTACAATGTGTTGCAAGCATACCGACCACTAAAGCGGGTTCGTTTGTTTGAGCTGCTGGAGGTGTGTTTACTTTGAGATCAGAGGGTAAGTTACTTGCATTACTATTTAGCTGAGGGCTATCTTGCATTGCCATGCTTTGGTCGTCACAACCAAACAGTGCAAACAAGAAGAAAGAATAAAAGCTCGCTAAAAATTTAATGCGCATAATAAAATCCATCTATGAGAGAGCCTTTAAAATAGCGATAAAACTAGCGACCCGCAACACTCTTATGCGCAATACTTTATAAGTTTATTTTTAAACCATCTTCTGCAAAAACTACGTTACTTTTTAGTGATTTAATTAACGATTTTTTAAACAATTGCTGATTTTTTAATGACCGATTCATAAAATGAGATAGAACCGCCGTTTTAGGTGCAGCCTCAATTAGTACCTTAGTGATTTGACTTGGGGTAATGTGTAAATTTTTAGCCCCGTCTGATGCGTTTTCATCAATTGCGTTGTGCATAACCACTACATCGGCATTTTTAGCAAAGTCAGTAAATGTGCCGAACTTGTCGGTCATGTCGCCTGCAAACACAAGTTCGCATCCTGCTATACTTACTTTCCACGCTAAAGCCGGAATAGGTCCATGGTTAACTGTCATTGCATTAACAGCCAAATCACTTTGTAGTGATTGTTTAAATTCATTTTGTTTTGTTGATGCAACAGAACGAATATCTAATTTGTAGTTTTCATTACCTTCTACGTAATCACTTAAGTATCTAAATGCGCCCTGCTTACCTAGTAACGCTTGTGCATATTCATTAGTAGAAGCCATTACACGGTTGCCCTGGGGGCCAAATATCGCAAGTGTTTTATCGCGTGATGTAAAGTAACTGCCTTTTATAAAACTAGGTAAATCGCCAGCATGATCAGTGTGTAAATGGCTTAATAAAATGGCATCAACATCACTAAATTTTGCACCTGCTTTATCAAACCCAATACTAGCACCAGAGCCTACGTCAACTAACACTCTGGCTTTATTTTCGTGCCAAATAAGGTAACTTGTTGATGCGCGACCATCGTTAAGCTCAGGGCCGCCCGAGCCTAAAATTTGCAAACTTACATCACTACATTGCTGCGCGCCAATACTACTAAACGACGCCATAATTAAAGCGGTTGCAGCTAATCCTTGCTTTACATTGCTCATAATTATTAATACCTATAAATAGTGTTTTAAGTTGAGTCTATGGCTGAGTGTAATAAGTAATTTAAGTTTTGTCCTAGTTGAGTGACCAACGGCCTACTTATTAATTTTAGCCCTTACTAAAAGCTGATTTAAACACCTTATTAAAGTGTTTAAATAACTAAATGAATCAATAACCGGTTTTCTTATAATAAAATGTTGTTACACAACTATTTAAAACGGTTTTTTATAACCACCTGTAATTTATAATTTAAATAAAATTAAATCTAAAAAACATACATTTTAAAAACAATTTAGTCTCATTTTATTAAAACAATAGTTGACCCTATTTAAAATTTAAACTAGCATTTCTGGAAGCGCTTCCACAAAGCTCAGTTAAATGAATTTTTCTGGAAGCGCTTCCATACATTTGACAATGTTTATAATTACACAATAACAGCCCCATACAGCTGTTAATAATAATGATAAAAGTGCGAGGGAAACCGAATGTCCAACCATATTGTAAGAAAAACAAAGATAGCGACCAGCCTATCTCTGATTTTAGGCGCATCAATCTCTTTACCTGTATATGCACAAGAAGCAAATACAGATGTTGAAGTAATTCAAGTTACTGGCTTTAAAAGTAGTATTAAAGAGTCAACTCGGCTAAAACGCGACGCCGCAGGTGTTGTAGATGCTATATCAGCTGAAGATATTGGTAAATTCCCCGATACCAACTTAGCCGAGTCGCTACAGCGTATTACGGGTGTGTCGATTGATCGTTCAAATGGTGAAGGCTCTAAAGTAACGGTTCGTGGTTTTGGTCCCGACTACAATATGGTAACCCTAAACGGACGTACTATGCCGGCGGCGTCTTTGCCTTCAGGCGGTGGTACACCAAGCTCTCGTGCTTTTGACTTTGCAAACTTAGCGTCTGATAGCGTTAAATCGGTTGAAGTATATAAAACGGGTAAAGCAAGCATTGCATCTGGTGGTATTGGCGCAACAATTAATATTAATACGGCTCGCCCACTCGACAATCCAGGCTTTGTTTCAAGCATTGGCGTAAAAGCATTACACGACTCAACAAACCGCGTTGGTGATGACATAACACCAGAGCTTTCGGGCTTAATTAGCTGGACCGACAGTGAAGCTAAATTTGGTGCCTCACTTACAGCAAGTATGCAACAACGTGATAGCTCATCAACAGGTGCGTTTGTAAATCAATGGAATACATCTGCTTTTGACGGCACAATCCCACAAGCAGCAGACGATATTGTTTTAACTAATGCACCCGCTGTTGGCCAGCTTTATTCAATGCCATCAGATTTGCGCTACACCATTGCCGACAGAGAACGTACTCGTACAAACGCACAATTAACGTTGCAGTACAGCCCTATTGACGATTTAACAGCCACGCTTGATTACACGTACTCTAAGCAAGACTTATTCGAAGCCCGTGCTGAGCAATCAATATGGATGGATAACTACAAAAGCGCGCTAACATTTGACGATAACACGGTAAAAACCCCTATTTACTACCGAGAAGAACGTCGCGATCAGCAAACACGCGATTTAGGTTTAGCGTTTCAAGAGCTAAACCAAGTTAATCAAAACGACTCTATTGGTTTAAACGTTGAATACTATTTCAATTCACAATTGAGCTTTATGTTTGATGCGCACAATTCAAAAGCCACTAGCAAACCAGATGCACCTTACGGCAGCTGGGTAAATGCAGGCTTGGGAGCAAACGTAGTTAACGCACAAGAAGTTGATTTTAGCCGTGAACTTCCATCAATGAGTATCGATTTTGATGATTGCCGCCGAGACAACTTAAATTGTAATAACACATTAGATGCCTCTGATGTGGGTACGTCTATTTTAGATTCTAACTTTGCTCGCCAAGAGTCTGAAATAACAGAATTTAGAATCCATGGTAAATACGAAATTGAAAACGGTGCAATTGACTTTGGTATAGAGTCTCGCTCTATGGAAAGCCATTCACTGCAATCACTTACACGTAATACAATGGGTAACTGGGGTATAGAAAACCCAGGCGAACTACCTGATGGCTACCTAAACCCAACAAACTTTTTAGCTGAGTTTGACGACTACGATACATCGGGCTCGTTCAACCAAGGTTATACCGGCAGCGCATCGCAAATTGGTTACTGGGCAGGTGAAGAGTACGGCTTTAACTTTGCAGCCGATGGCGCATTTGCAACTAACCGCACCATTGAAGAAGATATAACCGCAGCGTTTGTGCAATTTACTTACAACGGCTACATTGGCGATATGCCATACAACATTGTTATTGGCGCACGCCAAGAGTCTACCGACATTACCTCAACGGCTAATATCGACTTACCTAACGCAGTAGCATGGGAAGGTAATAACGACTTTAACGTTCGTTTTGGCTCAGCTAAAGAAGATTTCACGCTTAAATCTAGCTACGATCACTTTTTACCAAGCTTTGACTTTGACATAGAAGTAATCGAAAACGTAAAAGCGCGTTTTTCTTATAGCACAACAATTGCTCGCCCAACTTACGACAACTTAAGTTCAGCAGCGACGGTTGGTGTACCAGGCGCCCCTACTCTTTTAGCGGGTTCATCACCGGCTACAGCGTCAACGGGTAACCCGGGTTTAGTGCCGCTTGAATCAGATAATATTGATGTATCGGCTGAGTGGTACTTTGCAGAAACAAGTTATGTGTCGGTAGGTTATTACACTAAAGACATCGAAAACTTTATTGGTTTAACACCCATGACGCAAAACTACTACGGATTACGCGATGCAACAGCGGGCCCTCGCGCTCAAGCTGCCATTGCTGAGCTAGAATCTCGCGGACTTGCAGTAACCGATTCAAACTTATTTCAAATGGTTGCCGCAACAGAAAACAACGTTGATTTTGACTCTATGACCTACGAAGAGTTTGAAGCCGCCTACGATGTAATTGCTAACAGCGATGACCCATTACTAGAATTTACAGCGCAAGTACCTACCAACAATAAAAATGCCACCATTGATGGTTTTGAAGTTGCCTTTCAGCACTTTTTTGGTGAAAGCGGTTTTGGTGTTCAAGCAAACTACACCACAGTTAATGGCGACATAGACTTTGATGTAAACGCTGACCCTACTACAACACAATTTGCACTAGTGGGTTTAAGCGATACAGCTAACTTTATAGCAATGTACGAAAACGATGATTTTCAAGCACGTATTGCTTACAACTGGCGTGATAAGTTTTTAAATAGCGCAGCTCGATACGTAAATGAGCCAGGCTTTACTGAAGAATATTATCAAATCGACTTTAATGTTGCGTACAACTACAGCGAGCAACTATCGTTTTTTGTTGAAGGCCTTAATATTACTGAACAAAACAGCCGCGAACATGGCCGTACGTCAGTTCAATTGTGGAACCTACAACAGCTAGGCGCACGTTACAATATTGGTATGCGTTACAACTTCTAAAGGTAATACAAAGTAAAGCCGTTAGTTTTTACTAGCGGCTTTTTTGTATTTAAAACAGTATTAATGCTAGTTTAAATGTTATCAACTTTAGGGTGTTAACTCATGATCAAACCAATAACAAAAATAGTCGTTTTAGGTGGAGGTACTGCCGGCTGGCTAAGCGCAGGCTTATTAGCCGCCGAACACCCGCACCTGAATGTAACGTTAGTTGAGTCGGCAAACGTGCCTATATTGGGTGTGGGCGAAGGCACGTGGCCGTCAATGCGCAACACCCTACAGCGCATTGGCATTAAAGAAAGTGATTTTATAACCCAGTGCGACGCGTCATTTAAGCAAGGTTCTAAATTTATAAATTGGCGAAACCTCAGCGAGGGAGAAAACTACTACCACCCTTTTATGAATCCACAAGGCTACGAGCACACTAATTTACACGCCAGTTGGCAACGTATTGCACCTAACCAAAAATTTGCCGACGTTGTTAATATGCAAAGCTTTGTATGCCAAGCAGCACTAGCACCAAAGCAATTACAAACACCTGAATATGCAGCAGTTACCAACTATGGTTATCATTTAGATGCGGGTAAATTTGCTGAGTTTTTAAAAAATCACTGCGTTAAAAACCTAAATGTTTCGCATATTATCGACGATGTAACCGAGGTTATTAACGACGAGCATGGCTATATTGCCTCATTAAAAACAAATAATAATGGCGATATAACGGGTGATTTATTTATAGATTGCTCAGGCTCTTGCGCTCGTTTAATTGGTGAGCATTTTAATAGTGAGTTTATAGCGCAAGATCATATTTTATTTAATAACAGCGCTGTTGCGGCGCAAATACCTAATGCACACGCCGATCAGCCAATTGCCTCTGCTACGCTATCTACAGCGCAAAGTAACGGTTGGATTTGGGATATAGCCCTGCCAACGCGCCGTGGTACAGGTTATGTATTTAGTAGTAAATATCAAAGCGATGAAAGCGCAACAAATACTCTAAAAAGCTACATAGCTAAAAGTACCAGTGAGCAACAAGCTGAGCAACTTACCTACCGCGTATTAAAATTCAGCCCTGGTTACAGGCAAAAATTTTGGATTAAAAACTGTGTTGCCGTAGGTATGTCAGCTGGCTTTTTAGAGCCGCTTGAAGCGTCAGCACTTGCCATGGTTGAGCTTTCAATTAGCATGATAAGCGAGCAACTCCCGCAAAACCGCACCCACATGAGCCAGCTTGCCATACGATTTAATGACCGTTTTAGCACTCGTTGGCAGCGCGTTATTGAGTTTTTAAAACTTCATTATGTGCTAAGCGAGCGCGACGACACTCCCTATTGGCAAAATATTAGTAATTTAAATACCGCGCCCGAGCGCCTGCAAAACTTACTTAAACTTTGGCAATTTCAGCCCCCTAGCCGCTTTGATTTTATTGAAAACGAAGAAGTGTTTTCATCAAGCAGTTATCAATACGTTTTATATGGCATGGGCTTTAATACACAAACAGTATCTGCACAAAATACATTTAACGACCCACGCACTGGGGATTACTATTATCAACAAAATCGCGAAAAAATAGCGCAGTGCTTAAATGGACTGCCAAGTAATCACGCGCTTTTAAATCACCTTTTATCAAATAATGGGCAGCCACATAATGACTAAAACAAACGCTGTTAAAAACGTAGTAATTACTGGAGGCGGCACTGCAGGTTGGATGGCCGCAGCGGCACTTGCTAAACTAGTTGGCAACAATATAAACATAACCCTTGTTGAATCTGACGATATTGGCACTGTAGGTGTTGGCGAAGCAACAATTCCGCCTATTCGTACATTTCATAAATTGCTGGGTATAAACGAGCAAGCATTTATGAAAGCCACTCAAGCAAGCTTTAAATTAGGTATTAGCTTTGAAAACTGGGGCGATGAAAACACGCATTATATTCACTCATTTGGCGCAACGGGCAAAGAATGTTGGGCGGGTGAATTTCATCACTTTTGGTTGCAAGGTAAAGATCTAGGAATAAACAATCCATTTGGCGATTACTGCTACGAACTGCAAGCGGCTAAAAGCGGTAAATTTGCGTTTAATCAGCAAAACCCCATTAAATATGCTTACCATATGGACGCCACACGTTACGCGCAGTTTTTACGTGAATTTTCAGAGCCATTAGGTGTAAAACGCATTGAAGGTAAAATACAAAAAGTAGTAAAAAACACTAAAATGGGCCATATAGAATCATTGATTTTAAATAATGGCGAGCACATTAACGGCGACTTTTTTATTGATTGCACCGGCTTTAGAGGCTTATTAATAGAGCAAGCATTGCATACTGGCTACGAAGACTGGTCGCATTTACTACCGTGTAATAGCGCCATTACGGTGCAAACAAAATCAACTAGCGATACTGTATTGCCACTTACCCGCTCTATTGCCCACAAAAGCGGCTGGCAATGGCGTATACCGCTGCAAAACCGTGTAGGCAACGGATTAGTTTATTGCAGCCAATATATGGATGACGAACAAGCCAAAGCGCTACTATTAAATAACATTGAGGGCGAGCCACTTACAGAGCCGCGTATTATTAAATTTAAAACAGGGCGTCGCTTAAAAGGCTGGAACAAAAACTGCCTAGCGCTTGGCCTTGCTAGCGGTTTTGTAGAGCCACTTGAGTCCACCAGCATTCACTTAATTATGTCGGGTATTATTCGCTTCATGCGTTTATTTCCGTTTAATGGCATTACCAATCACGCAATTGACGAATACAACAAACAGCTTAAAAGCGAAATTGAAAATATTCGCGACTTTATTGTGCTGCACTACAAAGTAACTAATCGCGATGACAGTGAGTTTTGGCAACACTGTAGCGCCATGGAAGTGCCAAAAACACTTCAACATAAAATTGATTTGTTTAAGCAAACTGGCCGTGTATTTTTAGACGATGGCGATATTTTTAGAGTCGATTCGTGGGTGCAAGTTATGCTTGGTCAAGGTATTGAGCCTAATCAACATCATTTAATAGCCAGCATGATGAGCGATGAAGAACTCACCCGTTTTTTACACGGTATTAAGCAACAAATAGAGCAACGCGTAAGCCAATTACCGCCTCACCATGATTTTTTAAAGCAGTATTGCCCAGCGTAAAAAAAGCCCTTACTAGGGCGTGTTGTTCTTTGGTGGTTAAATTTGCAGCAGCATATTTGGTTTTTAGGCAAGGCAGAGCCTATGTAGTGTGGTTATTCCCCATAAATAGGCTATAACGTAGCATAAATGCCAAACATGCGCTGCCCGTAGGGTTCTGCCTAGGGGCAATTTACTCTTTGTTGCTCGGTTTTTACTTAGCCCACTAGGTTACAAACCTCGCGCCGCGATTAAATTGCCCCTAGATTGAACAAATTTCAATCCACAAAGATCAACACGCCCTTAGGGCTTTGAGACAACACACAATAAACTTAACTTATAAACACTCTACTACTCACACTTTATTTTTGCTGTTTTAGCGCTTTGTGGTTCAAAGCTAATATCTGCAACTGAAACGCCAAGTTCTCCTGCTGTTTTAATAATAAAAGGGCTGGTTACTCTGGCAAAATCAATGCCCTTTTTAGCAAAACACGTTAAATCTATACTCATGGTTTGCCATGTATTTAAATCAGTATTTTTAAGCTCATTGGTAATATCAAGCTCGCCACCACAGCCTTGTTCGCACTTCATTGCAAGGTATGTCTGTGAGCTAGGTATTTGGTTTACTTTATAGCTAAAGCTAAGGGCCGAATTTGCTTCAATGTAGGCCACTTTGTCTTCGGTAAAGTTGCTATTAATTTCGATGTAGCTGGCTGCAGTGCCATCAAAATTAAATTGCATCGCATCTTCTTGAATCGCTTTGTCTTCAGTGCGATAAGTAATGCCGCCGAGCTTTACACTGTTACTTGCTACTTGGTGCTGCTCGCTGTTTGAATTTAAAAACAAACGCCACGGCGTTTTAAAGCTGCCATTAAATATAGATAGCGGCGCAAGGTTACTAATATCAACACCTGAGTCTTCATTTAGATTATTGCTAAGCGTACTTTCATCTTTATACGTTAAGCCAAAGCCATAGGGTAATAATGGCGAGTAATCAGCATCGCCCTTATTTACTGCGGTTTGAAGTGGCGATTTAGGCCACGAGAACGACAACTTACCTTTAAAGTCGTATTGTACCTGCCCACTTGCACCCGCTAGTAAAACATCTGCAATGCCTTGTCCTTCAGTGCCAGGAAGCCATGCTGCTACAAATGCATCTGACGCGTTTAGCTCGCTGTTAACCCACATTGGTCTGCCCGATATAAACACCGATACCACCGCAATACCTTGCTGCTTTAATGTTTTTAATATTTTAAGAGAACGTTTATTGTTACGTTCAAACTCAAGGTTGTCTTTATCGCCATGCCCCTCTGCGTATGGTTCTTCACCAAATACAACAATGGCTACATCGGGTTTGGTATTAAACTCACCCGTTGGGCTTAAAATAGCATTACCGCCAGCAGCCTCTATTTGCGTTTTTAGCCCCGCATAAATAGACGTTGCTCCAGGAAAATCTGCATTTTGATTATTAGTTCCCTGCCACGTAATACTCCAACCGCCCGATTGCTTGCCTATGTTATCGGCCGCATCGCCTGCAATCAGTATATTGCTTGATGGGTTAAGCGGTAATAAATGGTTGTTATTTTTAAGTAGTACTAACGACTCTTGAACCGCTTGGCGGGCAATATCGCGATGTGCAGGCGCACCTATTAGTTCTAACTTACCTGAGTATTTTCGATTTGCGGGGCTTGGTTTATCAAATAAACCCGCGCGTAATTTAACGCGTAAAATACGTGCTACGGCGTCATCTATTCGCGCCATTGTTATTGTGCCCGCTTTTACTTGTTTAATTGTATTTTCATAAAGCGGCTTCCAGGCACCCGTTGGCACCATAAAAATATCAAGCCCTGCATTAACAGCTTGCGGGCAGCTTTCATTTGTACAGTCTGCAACTTGTCCGTGCCCGTTCCAATCGCCTACAACAAAGCCATCAAAACCCATTTTTGTTTTTAGTACATCGGTAAGTAAGTATTTATTGCCGTGATTTTTTTTGCCATTCCAGCTATTAAACGATGCCATAACCGACTGACTACCCGCTGTTAAACCGCCAATATAACCTTGCGCATGAATATTATATAACGTCTCTTCGCTATCAATGTTATCACCCTGATCGTCGCCATCTACCGTACCGCCATCGCCTAAAAAGTGTTTAACGGTACTAATTACGCGTTTATCACTTAAAAAGTCCTCATCGGCTCTGCCTTGTAATCCGTTTACAATTGCGGCTGAATATTCACGTACAATTGCAGGGTCTTCTGAGTAACCTTCGTACGTTCTACCCCATCGATCATCGCGCACAACCGCAACAGTAGGTGCAAACACCCAATCTATGCCTGTTGCCATTACCTCTATTGCCGTAGCCGCTGCAATTCGCTCAATTAATGCAGGATTATTTGCTGCACCTAAACCAATATTGTGCGGAAATAACGTCGCGCCAATCACATTATTATGACCATGTACCGCATCAGTGCCCCACATAGTAGGAATTTTACTGCCATCAATTGAGTCATCTACCGATGCCTGATACATACTCTCAGCAAGCGTTATCCAATCGGCAGGCGTTGCATGTTTATTCGCATTCGGAAAAGAGCCACCGCCATTTAAATACGAACCAAAACCATATTTGCGCATGTCTTCAACACTAATATCGCGAATTTCAGGTTGGATCATCTGCGCTACTTTTTGCTCAAGCGTCATTGTTTTTAAATACTGTGCAATTGTATTTTCAATTTCAGGCGTTTTAACTACCTTGCTTGTAAGCGTTGGCCAAAGTGATAAATCACCTCGCTCATGCTCAGCACTTTTGGCTACCGCGCTTTGGTTATTATCAGCGTTAGCCCCTTGTTTATTACACGCACTTAAAACGCATAATCCGCCTATTAAAATAGGGAGCATTCGTAACCTGTTAGTGTTTAAGCTTTTTTTCATTTTTATAGCCCTGTGTTGTGTCAGTGTGTTTTTGTGCAGCGCCTATTTGTTATTTAAATTTAACTATTGACCTACTTAGCAATAGCCACTAACCTAAATATGGAAGCGCTTCCTTAAAGTTATTAAATACCATCCCTAGTGATTAATCAAATTAAATATGGAAGCGCTTCCATCAATGCAATTTATAAACTATAAATAAAAGCAAAATTTACTACAAAGAAGCAGAGGTTTTCTCTTAATGAAACAATTATCTTTACCTAGTGGCTCACCACTTTTAGCCAAAAATTTTACTTATGGTGTAGCTACGGCCTCATTTCAAATTGAAGGCGGCGCAGCTGATCGCTTGCCATGTATTTGGGATACCTTTTGCAGTAAAGAAGGCAAAATAGTCGATAATTCAAATGGCGATATAGCTTGCGAGCACTACACTCGCTGGAAAGACGATATAGACCTAATAGAGTCATTAGGCGTAGACGCTTACAGACTTTCTATTTCGTGGCCGCGCGTAATGACTAAAAACGGTCACTTAAACCCGACAGGCGTTAAGTTTTATACCGATATTTTAGATGAATTAAAACGCCGTAACATTAAAGTTTTTGTAACGCTGTACCACTGGGATTTACCACAACACATTGAAGACGAAGGTGGCTGGCTAAACCGAAACACCGCTTACGAATTTGCGCATTACACAGATTTAATCACTAAAGCTTTTGGTGAACGTGTGCACTCATACGCCACCTTAAACGAGCCTTTTTGCAGCTCTTACTTAGGTTACGAAATAGGCGTACATGCTCCGGGTATCGTAGGTCGCGAATTTGGTCGTAAAGCCGCGCACCACTTATTACTAGGTCACGGTTTGGCTATGCAAGTACTTGCTAAAAACAGCCCAAATACACTAAACGGTATTGTACTTAACTTTACGCCTTGTTACTCCGTTACCCAAAGTGAAGAAGATTTAAAAGCCACTGCATTTGCTGATGACTACATAAACCAATGGTATATGCAGCCTGTAATGCAAGGTCAGTACCCTGATATTATTAAGCAGCTACCTAAAGCCCACCGCCCTGACATTTTAGAAGGTGACATGGAAATAATTGCTCAACCGCTAGATTACCTAGGGGTTAACTTTTATACCCGCATGCATTATCAAGCAAGCGATACCGACTTTTATCATGAGCTGCCACATAAAGCGCCAATGACCGATATTGGCTGGGAAATTTATCCTAAAGCGCTTACAGAATTACTTGTATCGTTAAACGAAAAATACACCCTACCGCCTATTTATATTACCGAAAACGGTGCAGCCATGGCTGACGAATTTAAAGACGGTGAAGTAAAAGATAACGACCGTATTGAATATTACCACGAACATTTAAATGCCCTGCATAACGCAGCCGAGCAAGGCGTAAAAGTAGATGGTTACTTTGCGTGGAGCCTAATGGACAACTTTGAATGGGCAGAAGGATATTTAAAACGCTTTGGTATAGTACACGTAGACTACAACACACAAAAACGAACTGTTAAAGCCAGTGGTAAAGCGTACACTAAACTCATAACAAGCCGATAAATTATCGGCTTATAACAATAAGAACACACACTGTGAACAAACTCCCTTTATACGAAAAAGTCGGTTACGCCATGGGCGATGCTGGCGCTAACTTAGTATGGCGCGGTGCGCTTGCTTATTTAGCGGTGTTTTACACCGATACATTTGGCATATCGGCGGCTGCCGCTGCCATGTTATTTTTGGTTGTAAGGCTATCTGATGGCGTAACCGATATTATTATGGGTATGATTGCCGACAGAACGCAGTCGCGCTTTGGTAAGTTTCGACCCTGGATACTCTACTCAGCACCGTTTTTGGGCTTGTTTATGGTGCTGTGTTTTACCACACCCGACTTTAGCACCACCAATAAACTTATTTATGCCTACGTAACATACATAGGTTTAACGCTTGCTTACACCGTAAGTAACGTGCCCTACTCGGCACTTATGGGCGTTATGACACCCGACGATACAGAGCGCACAAAGCTCTCTGGTTTTAGGTTTGCTGGTGCCTTTACTGGTGGTTTATTAGTGATGGGTTTTTTACCTGAGCTAGTGGCATTTTTTGGTGGCGGCGACGATGCCAAAGGCTATCAGCTTACTATGTACTTATTTGCTAGCTTACTTATTATTTTAATGGTTATAACGTTTGCGACCACTAAAGAGCGTGTAACACCGCACGCCTCAAATGAAGGGAATTTAAAATCAGAGTTATTTGATTTAACTAAAAGCCTGCCATTTATAATCCTACCTTTGCTTGCTACCACCTTGTTTTTTTATTACCGCGATTTATACAGCGGCGTATTTTTTGCCCTTGTTATGGCAGCAATGACGTTCGTTATTAAAAAATTACTTAATAAAGATAAGCAAAGCTTAACGGGATCACAGCGCGATATGGTTGATCTTCTAACCAACAAACCTTGGCTGGTATTACTGGGTATTGGTTTTTTAACCATGATGTTTAACGGCATAAAATACGGCGTAATTGCGTACTACTTTAAGTACCACGTAGCTAATGAACTCATGGCTGGGCAATACTTTATCGCCTTGTTGGTTGTATCTATATTAGGCGCACTTGCCACAGGTAAACTGGCCGAAATTATGGGTAAACGAAACCTATTTATTACATCGCTAATGCTAAGCGGCATACTCACTACCGCATTTTACTGGGTCCCTAGCGATAACCTTATTGCTGTATTTACCTTTGGTTGCGCTGCTGAATTTTTTGCCGCGATGATGCCAACATTATTTTTTAGTATGCTTGGTGATTCAGCCGATTATTCAGAGTGGAAAAACAAACGCCGCGCTACAGGCCTTATTTATTCTGCAGGTACATTTGTACAAAAAACCGGTGGTGGTTTTGCAGGTGCATTAGTATTAGTGGTACTTGCAGGCTACGGCTATAACGGTATGGATGAGCTAACAATTACGCAAGCCCTACCTGGTATGCAGTTACTTATGAGCTGGATACCTGCCGCATTTGCTTTTTTAGGCGCCGCATTGATGCTTATTTATCCGCTTACTTCAGCGATGACACAAAAAATAACAGAAGACTTAGCAATTAGACGCAGTAATGTGTAAATTAACTTTTAATGACCCTTCGCGCTTTATATTTTTATAAAGCGCGAGTAAAAACACATATAAGCTAGGACATCAATGGCGACAATTTATCAAGTATCAGAAATGGCAGGTGTGTCTTTATCAACTGTTTCAAGGGTGCTTAACGACAACGACTACGTAAGCAAAAAAACTAAAAAAAAGGTATTAGAAGCAATGAAAGAGCTAGGCTATCAGCCAAGTTCTATTGCGCGCTCTTTGGCGTCTAGCACTACAAACAGCGTCGGTATTTTAGTTTCTGAGTTGGATGGTCCGTTTTTTGGTCAGATGATGTCAGCCATTGAAGAGCATCTTCGTATTGCGGGTAAACACGTTATTATTACCCCTGGGCACAGTGATGAGAAAAAAGAAAAAAGCGGCTTTGAGTTTTTAATAGGCCGTAATTGCGACGCTATTATTGCCCACGTAGAAGCGGTATCAAACGAGTACCTAATTGAGTTAAGTAAAGGCAAAACCCCTATTTATTTAATGAGCCGCTACGTTAAGGAAATTGAAGATAACTGCATTAGCCTCGACAACGTAATGGGCGGCTACTTAGCCACTAAAGCCATGATCAACAAAGGTCATAAAAACATTGCGTACATAGCAGGCCCGCAGTTTAAAGAAGATGCGTCAAACCGTTTAAAAGGTCACAAAAAAGCCCTAGCAGAATACAACCTAACCTTTGACGAAAGCTTGTATTATGTGGGCGACTTTAAAGAAACCGGTGGCAGCGACGGCTTAAGGCATTTTATTCAAAATAAAGCGCAAATAACCGCTCTTGTATGTGCCAATGACGAAATGGCATCGGGTGCTATGAAATACGCCCGCGAACACGGTTTTAACCTACCAAAAGATTTAGCCATTATTGGGTTCGATAACGTAATTTTTACCAATTACCTCTACCCAACGCTTACTACAATAGATAACCCAGTTCCCGAAATGGGCAGAGCTGCGGCTAACTTAGTGCTTAAAGACATTTACAAAAAAAGCGGCATAACAGTAAAGCACGTGTTTCAGCCAAAGCTTATTTTAAGAGACTCTACACCCGATATTAATTAACTTTAAAAAGTTACGTGCAGCATGCGATATGTGCCTGTCAGCTTGCATTAAAAATCTGTTAAACCCTATTCCACATAGGGTTTAACACTAATAAATGCTCACAAATATAAAACAATATCTACATAAAAACACTACAATAAAAAGCATAATAGATCCGATAATTTACCTAAAAGATCGTTTTAAAATGTATTTATATTGTTTAATAAAATATCACTTTACTTATTTTTGATTTGGCTCTAAATTCGCGCAAATTTTATTATTAAAGTAACCTCTCAAACTTTAAAACAGTGGTTATTTACCTTCAAGAGTCGATAAACACAAATGGCCGAATTAGCCGCCACAAGCACCTCTAATAACCCTTTAGCGCCTGTTATAGGGCTGTCATTTTTTGCTATCGCATCAGGCTTTTTAATGAGCCTTATTCCGCTGTCGTTACCCGCATTTAAGCTTGATGAAAACCTTGCGCCTTGGCTTGCGAGCATTTTTTACTTTGGCTTACTTGTTGGCGCTACAACCATTGAACGCGTGGTGGTAAAAATAGGTCATCGATTCGCTTTTATATTATTTTTAAGCTTATTAATTGTAAGCGTACTGGCACAGCTTGCTATTCCAAATATGGGTAACTGGTTAGCGGCTCGCTTTATTGCAGGTATTGCTGTTGCCGGTGTGTTTGTCGTTGTTGAGTCTTGGTTATTAATGACCAACACAGCAAAGTCGCGTGCTAAACGTTTGGGCTTATACATGACCTCACTTTATGGGGGTAGCGCCGTAGGTCAGCTTGCTATAGGGCCGCTTGGCACCGAAGGTTCAACGCCTTATTTATTTGTAGCCTCGTTATTATTTTTAGCTATTTTAGCGCCTTTATTAATAACCAAAGGTCAGCCCGAAAAACAGCATCTTGAAAAACTACCACTAAAAGAAATAAAAACACTAAGCCACCCTGCAATGCTCGGATGCTTAGCTTCAGGCTTATTACTGGGCCCTATTTACGGCTTAATGCCGGTTTATATTTCAGCGCAGACTGATCAAGCTCAGTACACAGGCACACTTATGGCGGTTATTATTTTAGGCGGCATGGTCGTGCAACCGCTTGTGAGTTACTTATCTACTCGGCTTGAAAAAAGCTTATTAATGGGTATGTTTTGTTTAGTAGGTGCAGCCGGTGCTGTGGGTATATTACAAGCAAACACCTTAGCAGGATTAATAGTAAGCTACTTAATACTAGGCGCGTGCAGCTTTGCACTTTACCCGATTGCTATAACACTTGCGTGCGACTCATTGCCAATGGCAAAAATAGTATCGGCAACTGAGGTTATGCTTTTAAGTTACAGTATTGGTTCGGTATTTGGCCCTATGCTTGCTGCAAATTTATCTGATGCACCCAACGGTATTATGTTTTATTTAGCAGGCTGTTTAATCACTACCTGTATTTATATGTTTATTAAAAGCATTAAAAATATTCGCGCGGGTAAAACCCCAGTTGCAGGCTAATTAGTTTTTAATTTATCGTGTGGACTTAAAAAAAACATCTTTTTCCAGCCTTGGCTTTGCGTTGTATAAAGCCATGGCATGGGCACTAATGATAAAATAGAATAATGCACATGAGGCTGTTTTCCTGCGGCATTTCCGGTATCGCCCAGTAATCCAATTTGACTGTTTATGCTTACTACATCACCTGTACTTACAGAGTAGTCATTTAAATGTGCAAAGTAATGCACGCGCCATTTAGGCCCAAGCACCGCAACCACTTTACCACCGCGAGTTAACTCACCTGCAAATATAACAACACCGCTTGTTGAGGCAACTACGGGAGTATTTTTTTTGCCAAAAATATCAATCCCTTTGTGCACACCCGACCTACCCCAAGGTTCATACCAAAATGTATTATGGTTCCAATCTTTACTTGTAGCACCTTGTACCGGAATCATTATTTTTTCGGGAATTAGTAAGCCTATAATTAATAAAGTAGCTATGCCAATTGCAATCCACTTAAGTGCTTTCAATTCTCTATCCTTGATATTTAAATTATTAGCCATAATAACTGAACTCATCATGAGTCGTATTTATGGTTTTATTTATGGAGTTTTATTTGAATGAAATACCCGACTAACATGCACTAAGCTGATCAATTTCAAAACAGGTTTTATAAGTAATTGAGCACTGCCCGCTATAAACAACCATGTGCCACTTTGCACTAATGCATCATTTAAAAAGAAAAAACTGCCAATTAAAAACCACACTGCAATCAAAAAATCGTTAAACGCTCCCAGTGCTTCATATCGTCGCTGAATGGTAATATGCTCTTGTCCTAAATCTAAAATAAACTGATTACTGTTCGAATCCATAACTGCTCACTATTTACCTTTTATTACCTAAATACATGTTTAATAAGCCTCAAGGCTTACCTAAACAGTACAATAACAAAATTTACGCAATAAAAAACGCTGGCCGATGTAAGTCAGCCAACGTTTTTATTATTTGTACAATACTTAACTAACGTTTATTTTTTATCTTTTTCTAAACGCTTTTTAAGACTCAATGCAGCGTCAGCGGCTAATAAACGCATAAATTCAGAGCCATTACTTTGCTCGCCTTGGCCTGCGCCTATTACAATTTCAGGCACTAAACGGCTATTACCTAAGCTTGTAAATAAAGCAGTTTGAATTTTAACTTCTGCTTTTAGCGTTTCATCAAATACATACTTAGGATCAAGTGCAGCAGACTTAGCTCTTAAACGAGCCTCAGCTAAAACGTCCATACCTAATGCTTCTAAGCGTTGTTGCTTTAAAATCTCTTCTTGTTCTTTTGCAAGCTCCGCTTTTACAGCCACTCGTTGCTGCGCAGAAATAATAGCATTTGCCTTAATTCGCTCAGCATCAATTTGCTCTTTTATTTTTAGCTTTTCAGATTCAGCACGTTGCTTAGCAATTGCTTGTTCACCTAAAGCCACTTCAGTACGTGCTTGTTGCTCAGCTTTTTTAAGGTTTTGACGCGCTAGTGCTTCATCAGCAGCAGCTTGCTTTTGCGCTTCAAGGCGAGCATTTACTTTGCTTTCATAGTCAATATCAATAATGCTGGCATCAACTACTGTAATACCGTAAGCGCCTAAAATAGGTGCATTACGCAGTGTATTACCTTCATCGTCCATTTTAATATTAATAGTGACACGCTGCTGTTTACTTAAATTACCTAAATCGTCAGATTTATCGCGCTCACCCGTACTAATAATTTGTTCAGTAACAAAAATACCGTTTGTTAATTGATCAGCAAAATCTTGGCTTAATTGACCATTACCACCAGAGTAATGTTGCTCTACCGACATCATACGCGCCGACGCTTTTACATTTTCAGTGGTTGCACGCATTAATAAATTAGATATTAATGTTTCTTGTGAACCAAACTCTTCGTGTATTTTAAGTAAACCACGTAAAGCACCCGATTCAGCTGCTGGTACATTGCCTGGCAATCTAAAACGAGAAACACCTCGTGCGCCACCTGTTGTCGTATCTAAAAATCGAATTGGTATTAGCGGTACAATTGCGCTTGCTGTTGCACCGGCATCGCCCGTAAAGTTAATCGAAATTACTTTTTTATAAGCCGATGTAGTACCAAACGCTTTTAAATAAGGGCCGGCTTGATTTATTACTGTCAAGTTACCTGTAAAAGCCGATTGATGTACTAAACGCTCATCTGCTTCATTCCACGAAACAACTTGCGATGTAAGGGTTGCAATTACGGCTAATACAACAACAATTGATGAAACAACAATTACATTACGACGACCAAATCGACTCATAAATGAGTCACTTTTTACTGCTGGGACTGCTTTTTCGCTATCCATTTTTATTACTCTCCATGTTTAATTTCTTTTTAACAAAGTAAATAATTTCCTGTTCACTCAAATGTGCACAAAAGCTACCAGAGCGATGTAACTCAACAAATGTTGCAAGGATTTCTTCTTTACCTTTAGCTGTTTTATCTTGGTTTTCTTGTGTTTGATTTTTTTCTGTTAGTTGAGTGATTAAATCATCCACTATTGTGTCTTTATCAAATAGTACGTTGTATTCTTTGGATTTTCTTACCCGACTTTTATGTACGTTGCTGTAAATTACATAAAGTGCAACGCATAAAATAATAACAAGTAAACTTAACCCACTAATATAAAAAATCATAAGCTCTACTTAAATTAGTTTAAATACTTAATGAGCAATAACAATTGTAAGCATTGCTTAACAAATGTTAACCCAGTAATTTTACAGTAAACCCGAGTAAAAAACAGATTAAAAATAGAGTTCATCAAGTATATAGTTATAACCGTACGTAAAAGTAAGCTTTTTTAAACAAAAAAATGCCAGTCAGTTATTAACTGACTGGCACTAAGCTAAATATTTATTAAAGTGCTTTTTACATTATTCGCATGGAGCCCAATCAACACCATTTTCACCGCACTCATGCAGCATTGTTCCATCTTCTCGGCGGGTATCTCTAAACCATTGCCCTTCAATTGTCTTTGTAATACGTACGTTGTCTGTGGTTTTGTATTTACGCCAAAAGCTAGCATCAATAGATGTTTCGTCATCAAACTTATAAGGCATAGCAGCGAGTACAGTAACTAAATCTTGAGTTTCTAGATCAGCAGCTTTGTCTTTAACATTTACCCAATCAGATAATGTTTGAAAGTCGGCATTTTCCTCTCTAAAGGCAAAGTCAGTTTGGTAATACGATCCCGACTCAGTATAGCTAATGCTAAAACCTCGCTCGAACGGTGTATCTAAATTATCACTAACGCATTCATCAGCTGTTGGAAAGTTAACCGATGGGCTTGTATTATCAACGCCATAAAGCACATTGCTTTGCTCAAAACTAACGCTCTCAATGCTAGAGCATCGGTAAGTACGATCGGCGTTAATGTAAACATCGTCTCTAACTGTTAATTTTCCATTTAACGACTCTTCGCCCCAAGGCGTATCTGTTGAATCCAATCGAGACAAAATAACGTCAATTTTGTCGAGTTCGTCTGTATTTTGAAGCTTTACTTGCTCATAAATAAGCTCAGCGCCCGCAAAAATAACTTTATCGCGGTACCATGCATTTTCAAATCCATACTCTGCATCTTTTGCTGTGTCTTGGTAAATCACTGCTCTTACTTCTTCTGCATCAGGATACTGAGCATCTAGCTCTTGCTTGAATTTATAGGCAGCTTTTAGTCCCTTAACAATTGCTTGTGCTCTGTCGTAAGCATCACTGTCACTAGTGGCAATAAAATCTGAGTAAATTTGCTCTGTCGACAAATTATAATGCGCAACCAAGTTTTGCATAACATTTGTTATTTCGCTTTGAAGGTTTGCAAGTAGCTCAGTATTTTCTTTAAGTGCATCACAGCTTAAATTATTGTTACCACTTTTTTGTAATTGAAGGCTTAACTGCTCCCAAATAACGGTTGTTAAAGGTGATATATTTCGAATATCTTCATCAGTCAAAGCCTCAATTGAGGGCGGAAATGACATTTGATACGCTTGTGTTACCTCTCCTAAGTCCTCGTCAATTGCGCCAACAGGTACATCAACATACATAGTTGAATACGGCACACACAGCGCCTGCTCTTCTGTAAAATTAAAACTATAATTACCCGATTCTTCAGAGACTACAGAAGGTTCTGTTTGCTCATCAAAAGTACCATCGCCATCAATATCTAGCCATACTATTGCACCAGATACATAGCCATCAATAACCTTTCCAGTAAGAGAGATAGTGTTAACTTCTACGGGGTCTACTTTTATAGGGTCAGGCTTAGCTACAACTGGCTCTACAACGACCACTTTATCATCGCCACCGCCGCCACATCCAACAAGGCCTAGCGTAAACGCTAATGAAATAGCTAACTGACTTTTTTTAAAAAACATACAAATACTTCCTTTTTTGCACTTTAATTATTATTAAAAATCATATTGTTATAAATTGAATTGGTTACTTTAATAAATAACAAGTAAATTTAAACAACAGAAATTTATTGAATATTTATGGGGGGATGGCAACAAGTTAACATGCCCTGTACCTATATAGTTACACGCCATGTTAAATTTTGCTCTTACATTTGTTAATTAAATATAACTAAGACCAGCTATTGTTGACTAATATGGACTACAGGTACCTAAAATAAAGGGCTTGAGTGATAGGCAGTATTTTGTAAATGAATGTGTATTATACATAGGTTGGTTTAGAGCGCTTCGATAACTATAAAACAATTATATAAGCAAACCATCAGCATTTTTGATTCGCTCTTAAAATTAAAAAGCCACCTAATTAAGGTGGCTTATGTTTATTGCATTGTGTTTTTAATGTGCCTGACTATCGTTTTCTTCGCGTTTATAAATATATGTTTGTTGGGTTTTAAAGCCAAAACCAGTTGGTTCAGCGCCATTTACTAGCTTAACTTTTCCACCTTCAACATTTAAATTTGGCCCAAGTATTTCAATAGCTTTTATCGGCTTATCAGAACCTTTAACCCCAGGGCCTATTAAATAAAACTGACTAACTTGCGTTACATCCGTTGCATCATCCCAATCGCACTTACCATCCGCATCATTATCTGCACACGACGGGCCTTCCCCAAAAAATAGTTTCGGTGTATCTGGTACATCATTACTTGTTGCAAATTTCACATCGTCATAAACCTTCGTTCCATAATGCAAATGAAAGGCATAAAGCGAACCACCGCCACCCGTTAACGAACATTGGTTTTGTGTTGATGATGAAGATGCAGGCGTAAAGGAAGTAAAGTAAGCAACCCCACCAACGACCGTTGCTGCAGCAAGGGACTTTTCGCCCGTCCCTAATTCGTATCGCCACCCTTTAAATTCGGCTAACTTAACTTCAAGATTAACAAATTTATCTACGTCATCAAGTGCATTACCAAATGGGTCTTCATTCATTTTCATTAAATCATCTGGCACTATTGGGGCTGGAAATTCAGTAAATATTTTTGTTAGGGTGTTTTCATCGCGGATCATATACAGCTGATCTTGCTCATTAGTAGCAAGTGGGTTTGAACGATTTCCGCTACCTATAACTATTGCGTCATACGGGGTATCTAAACGGGTCGTAATCATTTCACCACCATAATTGGTCTTAGTAACTTTACTAAACAGCGTTCTAGCAACTAACGGTTTATAAAAAAAACGTCTGTCTTGTGACGCTAATGTACTGCCAAGTTCAGCAAGTTTAAAGTGAGTAATCTCATCTTCATCATCGGTGGGAATATCTACACGCCAAATATTACCGCCAGTATCGGTTGCATAAATTCGGTCAATATACCCATCGTAATCTGAGTCAAGCGTAGTTACATCCGCTGCAATACTGTGCTCTCCGGTAAAACCATGTTCATCTGGAGTGAGCGCCCATACCTTTTCGCCAGTTTTAGCATTAACAATGTAAATACCTAGCCCGGTTTCATCTGTTGTTCTAATCGCATTATCTTTGTTTGTATCGTAGCCTGCGCCAAATATCAGCAATGGATCCTCACCAAACGCTTTAATGTAAGCAATTTGAGGTTTAGACCATGTTTGTGCTAAATATTTAAATTCTTCAGAGCCACCAACAATTGGCTTATTCCATAATTTTTTAGGTTTTTTTGGGTCACTTATATCCAGGCCGTAGTAATTTTTACCGCCTCGGCGCATGCCTGTAAATGCCCAAACTTCATCGCCCTCACTTGCTTTAACAACACCATCATTTAAACCATCAGTGTTTAAACTTTTATTATTAAAGAACACACTTATAGGGCCATCCATGCCATACACTTTTGTATTTGCGAGATTACTCCGCAAAGCCGGAATGTTTTTTAATAAGGCAGCAGGTGTAAAAGCCCACCTTTCTTCAACAGTATCGCCTTTGTCTTCGAACATATGTAAAAAGCCGGCATTGGTACCAACAAGTATATGAATACTTCCATCGCCGTAATCTATAGATACCGGTTTTGAATGCAAAGGATCGCCAAAAATATTGATTCGCTGATCTACTGATGAGTCATCACCATCTTCATTATCAACATCAACCCCTCGTGCCCAGTTAATATCATCTTCCTCTAAAGTTAACCCAATATTAGGAATCAAATCAGGGGCAAGATCGGTAACTGTACTTGTCGCTAAATTTAAAATGGTTTGTACTTTATCAAAAGTAAAATCAATAATACTGCCCGTTTTATCTATGTAGATTTTACGGCTATCAGGGTCTAAAGTTGATAAAAGTAAATTTACGCCACCCTGAGCTACTAAATTCCCATCTGCAGGCTTATTAGTTGGCAGCCAAAATGTTCGCGCTTTCTCATCAATTAACCCATTTTCATCAAGAGCTATTTTATCAGTTGAATCGACTATATTTGCACCAGACACTTTAAGCTTTTTTAAATTCCCGCTCCAGCGTGCGCCTGTTTCTGGGTAAAACATCGCAAAGTAAATTGACTCTCGGCTACGTGTTTGGTCAACATTATTACTTGCTACCGTAGGAGATGAAAAACTATCGTTAACTTCGCGTATTTTCGATATTGTATTATTAAGCGCTTCAGAAAGTTCAGTCGATGTATCTGCATGTAAGTACTCGCCTCCTCCCAATAAAGCGGTTTTTTCTAATAACTTTTTACCATTTGTACTCATGCCACTACCAAAACCGATAGTAAAAACGCGTCCGGTATCAGCAACCTCTGGCGTGGTCTCGTACAAGTCAACTTCAACATCTCTTGTGCCATGTATTATTTGAGCTAAAGCAGCCAAATAGCTATTACTTGTAGTACTAGGATATGAACCAAAAGTAGATTTGTATAATGATTTGATATCATTGTTTCGGTTAGTATCATTTTGAGGATCACCGTCAGTCATCAAAATTAAATTGATTGAGTTATCACAACGTACGTCGGCACCAACTGCTTGGGTAAATGGTGATATGTATCGAGAGTTATTGTCGTAGTATAGAGAACCAGTTTCAGCAGAAAAATCGCGCTCATTTGAGTTTTGGCCGTAGTACACTTTCTGACCTGTTAGATACAAGTAGGCTTCCCATAGGGTTTCTGTAACTGGGGTACTACCAGCTGCTGGTAAATTGTGAATTTGGCTTAGAATTGTAGAATGGGGAGATCCAAGGCCAGCCATAATATAGCCGCCATTATCATTTTTAAAACGCATCAAACCAAAATCGATAGAGCTATTATCGGTAACTAACTGACTCATTGCACTGATACCGGCATCTACTTTTCTTATACCGTTGGGTAAAAAGTTTCTCATACTTCCAGATGTATCAAAAACAATGATTACACGTGGTTTTTCGTCGGTTTCAACATTATGGTTTACGTATAGTTCTATATCTTCGGCAAATACAGAAAGGCTTATACCTACCCCGAATAACAAGGCAGCTATTTTTTTTAGTTTGAATTGCATTTTTAAATCCCTTTATTTGCGCTTTTTATTTTTATTGCACAAGTTAATAACTACTCTATTCCCTGTTTAATTTTTAGTAATATTGAGGTGGGACTAAAAATAAAACAAAAGCCATATCTAGCTATTCATCACAAAACAGTGATTAGCATCCACGTGGCGTCAATGCTATAAAATATATATTACTTCGATTTTCAAATAAAAACAGACTAAAGTCAAAGACATTAGGTTTTATTATCAATTAAAAACAACAACTTAAATAAAACAATCCCGTTTTACTGCACAGTTTAGTCACGTCAAAAAATAATATTTTTACCTATGTTTCTATATTTATAGATCTATGTTTTAGGTAACAAGTACTTACCAATATAAATTAGTAACGTAAGGCTATAAAAATCACTCTTAAGAGTACTATTATTCAGTAAAGCTGTTTTATTAAAAGGAGTGTATTTAATAGGTAACTACGGTTATGCAAACATACAAAAAAGCCCATATTAGGTGCTACCTAATATGGGCTTTTATACTCTCGCTAAATTATAAGCGCTTTATGCAAGCATTCTTATAAAGATAACTCTTTTTTAGCGCGAGTTAAGTTATGCGTTACAAGTGAGTTTTTAGAAATTTGAACCGCTTCATATAAATCAGAAATACCCGCAGTGTCTTTTTGAGCCTTAATACGCGCTACACCACGGTTACTTAATGCAAACGATGTAAGTTCACGTACTTTTAAACGCGGACCATGGCTTTGCTTAAGTAAAGCAATTGCTTGTGTACAAATAGCTTCTGCTTCTTCGTAGTTTTTTGATTCAACAGTTAAAGCACAGCTATTAAATGATTTTTCAAATGCAGGTGCTGCAGTTACAGAGTCTTCAATAACCATTAATTTATAATCACCTTGATTAGCCATTGCAGCAGCTGAGCAAGTTAATAATGAGCCAAGAGCGATGGTTTTTAAAAGTGTAAATTTCATGATTATATTCCTAATTAGTTAAGTCGTACTTGTTGCCGACAAATAAACTTTAGAGTGTTAGCTCAATTACCACAAACGATAAAAACAAACCTAATAAGTGAATAAATCTAACCTATAGACTTTAGTCTAACATCTATAAAAATACTTAGTAATTACAATTAGTTAAAAACCATGCAAATCACTAAACAATAAATAGCAGAATACAGTTTTTTTATTTTTTAATAACACAATACAAAGTTAATAAACACGAAAAAGCCGATGTTGGGGTTTAACCCAACATCGGCTTTTTTACTCTCGCTATTTTATATCATGCTTTAGTAAGCACTTTATAAAACACGTTATAAACGTTTTTTATAACGATAACTCTTCTTTAGCGCGAGTTAAATTGTGCGATACCATTGTGCTGTTAGACAATTTTGATGCTTCGTATAAATCAGCAAGTGCAGCAGTATCGTTATGCGCTTTTAAACGTGCAACACCACGGTTGCTTAATGCGAATGACGTAAGTTGGCGTACTTTAAATTTAGGGCCATCTGCGTCTTTTAAAAGTGCGATTGCTTTAGTACAAATTTCTTCCGCTTGTGCATAATTTTTTGACTTAACATTCAGTGCGCAGCTATTAAATGATTGCTCAAGTGGCTGTGGCGCTGTTGCAGTTTCAATAACCATTAATTTGTAGTCACTTTGATCAGCCATTGCAGCAGCTGAACATGTTAATAGTGAGCTAAGAGCGATAGTTTTGATAAGTGTTTTCATGATTATATTCCTGATTAGTTAAGCCGTGCTTGTTGCCGACAACTGAACTTTAGTGAATTAACACAACCCCGACAAACGATTAAAACAAACCTAATAAGTGAGAAAAATTAACCTATAGACCTTAGTCTAATGCGTTTGAACTTTTTCTATATATTTAAATAACTTACGCACTATCTTACGTGCCTAAAATCGCTACTTTGCATTTCAAAATACATATAATTATTTATGCTTTTATTTAGTCGGTTTTATTTTAAGCACCTTGCTTTGGCATAGCTGAATAACAATCAAACAAATTTACACATTTAATTACATGCAATACTAAGTCATGTATTTATAATTACGGCTCTGGTAACTTTTCATCATTAATGGGTTCACTTTTTTGAAACACACACTCCCCCTTTTTGTTTTATTAAGCACGCTTTTAGCATTTAGCCAAAATGCTGATGCAAGGCTTTTACTTGGTAATAATACGCCTAACACCGGTATGTTTATAAAATCAGAATTTAATGGCGATAGCAGCATTACATCTGTTGGTGTCGAAATGATGGTCAAACAAAATAACAGTCACTTTGGTGTTATTTTTACAAGCGCAATTGGCGCGGCAGTAGTCGATAATAAACAAGGCGAGCAAGAAGAGTTTATTACCTGGGATAATGGAATGAAGCTTGGCTATTTTAATGACTTTTTTATATACGCCGAGCTTGGCTTAGATCTGTTCGAACTCGCCTTTAAAAACGACAGAGGCGATAACATCTATCAAATAGATAAATCGGACAACGATATAGACGGCTATGCAGGTATAGGCGCGGGTTATCACTTTAAGCCATTTAAAATAGAAGTATTTACTCGAGCACGCCAAATAGATGGCGACTACTGGGAAGCACAAGAACATATTTACAGCGGTGTTCAGTTGTCACTTACTTTTTAATGGTACTTGTAATCTTCGCTCATCTTTATTATTGATTGCTCAGAACAGTAAAAGCCCGTGAAATAGAACTATTTCACGGGCTTTTTAAATGAATTATATTTAACTCAATTTATAGTTAATCTATTTATATTTAGCGAATGCTTTTAGCAACCTTACCAATACTTAAACCTTGCACCAAAATAGAAAACACCACTACAGCATAAGTCAGTGCCAATAGAATATCGCGTTCAGTGCCATCGGGTAATTGCAGCACTAGCGCTACCGAAATACCACCGCGCAAACCGCCCCAGGTTAATACTTTCCACGCGCCTAAAGGTAGCTCAAGCTGTTTACCAAAAGTAGTTGTAGTTATACCAACAACCATAAGACGTGCTAGCAACGCAATAATAATAGTTAAACCGGCCGCTATAAATAAGTTACCTGAGTAGGCAATCATCACAACTTCAAGCCCGATTAAAACAAACAAAATAGCATTTAAAATTTCGTCAATCAGTTCCCAAAACAAATCAACATACTGACGTGTTTTGTCGCTCATGGCCCAGCTTCGGCCGTGGTTACCCACCATTAAGCCCATCATTACCATGGCAAGTGGGCCCGACAAATGCCAATGGCTTGCAAGTGCATAACCACCAATAACGCCCGCTAAAGTAAGTAGTACTTCTTCTTGGTAACTATCAATACTTTTAAGTAAGTAATATAAAATACCCCCCAGCACCAAACCAAAAACAATACCACCACCGGCTTCAACCGCCAGTGTATGCGCCACATAATACGTGGTAGGAATATCGCCACTAGATAAAATACCCAGTAAAAGCACAAAAATCACCACGCCAATACCATCGTTAAATAACGACTCACCCGCTATAACAGTTTCAATACTTTTTGGTGCACCCGCTGATTGTAAAATCCCCATTACCGCAATAGGATCGGTTGGCGAAATTAATGCGCCAAACAGTAAACACCAAATAAACGACAAGTTAAACCCAAGTAAAGGCATTACAAAATAAAGCGCGCCTGCAATAATAACCGTAGATAACAACGTACCAACACAGGCCAAAATACCTATTGGCAATTTATAGCGCCTTAAATCGCTAACATTTACATGCAGCGCCCCAGCAAAAAGCAGCATAGAGAGCATGCCATCGAGCAAAACCTCGGTAAAATCTAACTGATCGAGCAAGCTCACTTCGTAATCTATAAGATCATCAAACCCTAAAAAGCCCAAAAATATAGCGCCGATAGATAAAAGCATCGAAATAACCATAACGCCAATGGTTGTTGGCAAGCCAATAAAGCGATGGTTTACATAGGTGAGTAACGCGGTAATTGATAAAAATATCGCACTTATTTCAAGTACGCTTAGGCTGGTTCCTGGTGCCATGGTTTAAATCTCAATATTTATTTAATGATACCTTGCTCAAAACAAGCAAAGCAGAAGGGTTATTATTTTTTATACGGTTATCTCGCATTATATTCGCGTAGCCTAAACAAGCATACCCAAAATATTAATTATAAATACACACCCTACTCTATTAACATATTTAAGGTATTAACTTACGCATTAAATAAAACAAAAAAGCCCATGTTAGGAATTAACCTAACATGGGCTTTTTTACTCTCGCTATTTTATAACATGCTTTTGGTAAGCACTTTATAAAAGCATTTATAAAATACTTATAAAGAAAGCTCTTCTTTAGCGCGAGTTAAGTTATGCGATACCATTGTACTTGTAGACATTTGGTTTGCTTCGTATAAATCAGCAAGGCCAGCCGTGTCGTTATTCGCTTTTAAACGTGCAACACCACGGTTGCTTAAAGCAAATGACGTAAGTTGGCGTACTTTAAATTTAGGGCCATCTGCATCTTTTAAAAGTGCGATTGCTTGTGTACAAATTGCTTCAGCTTGTGCGTAATTTTTCGACTTAACATTCAGTGCGCAGCTATTAAATGATTGCTCAAGTGGCTGTGGCGCTGTTGCAGTTTCAATAACCATTAATTTGTAATCACTTTGCTCAGCCATTGCAGCAGCTGAACATGTAAGTAGTGAGCTAAGAGCGATAGTTTTGATAAGAGTAAGTTTCATGGTCGTAGTCCTGTTGGTTAAGCCGTGCTTGTTGCCGACAACTGAACTTTAGAGAATTAACACAAAACCGACAAACGATTAAAACAAACCTAATAAGTGAATAAATCTAACCTATAGACTTTAGTCTAATGCCAAATTACTAATTTACAGCAATTGATATTTATATAATTAGCAACCAAACCCACACCTTATTGAGTGCGGTCAAGTAACTTAATTACTTGGGCTACAACCATTTCTGGCTCATCATTTTGCGGGTAGTGATAGCTCTTATTTGTTATTACTATTTCACCTCGAGGAAAGGCATTAGCCCACTTTGAATGTAAGTCGCCCCACATTTCACGCGCTTTGTCGGTAAAAAATAATACAGATGGCTTTTTATACTTTTTAACTGAGGCGATAACAGTCACGGGTATATCAGAAATTTATGGATAATCTGGTAGCGGGCGTTTTGCCCAAAAATCTAAATACTGATTCGACATTCCATTTTTCATGTCATCAAGCTTTATGGCAGCAATTTCTTTTTCAGCACGAGGTAAATCAATCGCGCGCATAATATCTACATCGTGCTCTGATCCAGGCTCAATTAGCATTAGTGCTTTAATATGATTAGGGTATGTTGCAGCAAATACACGCGCAATATAAGCACCATAAGAATGCGCAACATACACAACAGGCTCTTCTACTTTAAGTGCTTTAAGCAATTGCAAAGCCTCTGCTGCATATTCTTCTGAGCTATAGTTTTTCTTTATTTGTGCAGAGCCGCCATTACCAATACGAGAATACCGTATAACTTTAGCGTGCTGAGTAAGTGATTCAAAAACCGGATCCCAATCACTTAAACCAGCAGAACCACCCGCTTCAAGCAAAATAGTATGTTTACCTTTACCGGCTAGCTCGTATTCAACGTCAAAGCCATTTACTTGAACTTTAGCCAGTTCAGCTAAAGCACTATGTGAGATGAAAACTGAGCAATAAATAATAACTTTTATTAATGATTTCATTGTTATAAATGAGTAGTGTTATTGAAATAATCTTACAATATTAAGCACTTTTATGTATAGTTTCTAGTAATATTAGGTACAAATGAGATTAGAGCCTTTAGAGTTTAAAGGCGTGAGCATGAAGCCGAAGTTTGATGTGGGTTTTGTAGACCTTGAAGCAAAGTACTATCTCGGTTCGTATGTACTAACCCACCTAAACGATAATTAAACCACATTTAAACAACTAATTATCGAAAACGTTCACAAGTTCCTAAAAGCCGCTAACCCCAACTGGCCTGGGCAATTAATACCGATTAATGGTAATTGTACATTGGTTGGAAAAATTATTTTTACGAGTAAGTAGCTTTAGTTTTACTAAATTATAGGCACAAAAAAGCCCGCGTTTGCAGGCTTAGTCTTTTAATGTTGGTATTTTACTATAAGCTCTGTTGATATATTTTTGAGCTTATCAACATTGCTCTTAACTTTACCCATTGCCTCTTCAAATGGCAAAGTCTCAAGTGATTTATGTTTATCTCGCAGCTCATCTATTTGCATCTTTACTTCTGAAAAATAAAGGTTTGAGAGCATTTCCATTTTATCAATAGAGTCTATAACTTTATTGTTACTTAATGATTTCGTTTGAAGTTGATTTTTACACTCAAAAACATAGTTAAAGCTATACTGTTGATACTCCATAATTACATTATAGAACTCTTCTATTTTTTTTATATATATTTCTTTTTTTGCTCGCTTTGATAAAAAGCACTGATTGAGCAAAACAACTAATATCGCGATAACTGCAGAAACAAGAATTGCGATTAATTGCGCTTGTTGAGCTTTATCTGCAAAAATTAAGAACAACCAATCCATAATTGAGTATAGCCAAGCCATATTAAGTACCTTAAATTAAAAGTAATATAAAAACACACTAGAGGCTGTTGTTCTTTGTAGTACGTATATTGAACAGTTCTCATTGCAAGCCACATCATAGCGAATGCTAAAGCGAGCATTGAATGATAATTTCATTCAAGCTTTTCATGCCTTATGCCGAACCCTCATATTGTTTGAACCGACCAAATGCACTCTCAACTAAGTGCCTATATCTTGTACATACACCAATTAATATATTCATTACCCACTAAACTGTTGTCCTTCTGTGCAATAACGGGTGTAGCGCTATTATCACGAATAAACTGTCTTAGTTTTTCAGTATCGTAGCCTTTGTCTGCAACAACCACATTACTCGTTGGGCAATTAGTTTCGAGTTACTCTGATTGCGAAGGCAAGCCATAATATCAAATTGAGTCTTCTAAAGCCTGAATACAAATAGAAATACTGCGTATATCTACATTAACCATGAAATTGAACCTTCGTACAAATTTTGTATTATAAATGAGTATATCTAATGCCTCAAAAAATATCACTGAGATCAAATATTGTGCTCATACTTAATAACTATCCAATAACGCCTCATTTATCACCCAAACCTATAAACTCCTTCGCCCATATGCCATAATCTAAATAATTCATTATTTTAGTAACTTGGCGCGTATTTAGGCGCTTTTAAGTTAACTACTCAGGGTTTTCAGCATGGCATATCAAGAGCAAAATCAAGCAACAATCTATTGGCACGACTATGAGATAGCAACATTAAGTATATGTTTTTTAAAACGTAAAAATAATATTTAAAATATTTTATACACATATATATACACAACTCTTATTCTCCGCTCTAATATGAGATTGCACGATTATGGATCTAATTCTAAAGTTCGCCTTACCCTTAATTTCAACACTTATAGCGACAATTGCGATCTACTTTACTTGGCAGCAATCAAAGTCAAATAAACGGCACAATGAGCTATCTGTAAGACCTGCAATATGCAGTAATATTAACCTTCATGTAGAAGCTTTTACATTTTCAATAACCAACAAAGGTTTAGGTCCAGCAAAAGTAGATGAATTTAAGTTTTTTTATGATGATGAACTCATCGGATACGAAAACTTCGAAAAAATAATTAATGAAAAATTTCAGGCTTATTGTGCATACAAAAAACCACCAATTACCTCTACACAAAAACAAAATAGTTATATAGCTCAAGGCGAAACTATAATTATATTGGAATTACAGTTTGATGACAGAACAAGTCAACAAAGTAAAAACGAGATTGAGAACGAAATAACATCCAAATTGACTCTAGAGTTTGAATACACATCACTCTATGATGAAACAGTTAAAGAAAAATTTAAATTCAGCACCAAAAATTAATTAGACACGATAGGCTTTAATATACTTTTCAAATCACTTGCTGTTGATTTATGCCCTGTAAATTCTGCTGATGTAATTGGTGGCCCTGCTCCCTGATCTTTATGACCGTGAGTTTCTAAGCTTTGATTTATGTCTTTTACTAGGCTTATTAAATCAAGGAGTACTTTAGCCACGTTTACTGAGCTATCACCCAACCAAACAGTTTTTCCTTCGACCTTTGCTAGTTCGGTAGCTTTAGCGTGTAGAGTTTTGAGTGTGGCTAGGTTCATGTTTCCGATTGCTTCAATGTCTACCTGTTTTTTACTGCCAAGTAACAGCCCTTCTAAAGCTACAATTAATGCTTTTTCACCTACTACTGTTTTTAGGGCGCCCATGACTTCGGTTATTTGGTTGCCGTCTATTTTTAATATGTCGTGCGTGGCTATATTGGTATTGCGTTCATGATGATTTTCTAAACAGTTACGCGATTTTCTTTTTGTGGTATCGCTGGTTTGGGTTATATCGCCGTCGGTTGTGGTGTGCCAGTTACCGTCGCGGCCTTGTATTTTACTGCGGCTGTTTTGCTGTAGCGTAACATCGGTACGTTTGTGCTCTGGCACTAAACTTTGCCATGGTAATAAACTGGTGATGACAGGATGGCTGTTTAAGCCATCGATGTATTGTATTAAGCACTGCATGCCTGGCATAGGTTCATTCAACAAACCGTGATCGGATGCTTGCCCTGTGCCGAGTGTTACTTGCTCAAATACAGGCACGAGTAATGGCTCATTTGTGAGCGGGTTTAATAGCTGTACGTCGGCCGCTTTTAGTGGCCTAAATACGGTGCTAATTGCTGCGCCTCCACTTGGTAGGTCATATATTTTTTCGATACGTGCAAGTTGCGGCAGGTGTTTACGCTCGTTTAACTCTGGAAAGTAGCGCTGTATTAGGCGTTTAATGGCTTGTTTGACCATCGTATGTGCATCCTGTTATTGATTAAAGTTACTTCGGTAATATGACGCCCGTTTAGCTTTATGCCTGGTCTTAATTTTGGAATGGCTATTAGCTCGCCGGTTGTTGAGCTTTTGGCTGTTATTGTGTGCTCTGGAAAATCGTTTATTGCTGCAAGCGGCCAGCGGGAGTCGTGCCAACTGCCGACAAATATTTTGCCATCGGGGCGTTGTTGAAATATAAAATCACTAATGCCCCATGCTTTGCCTATTTGCTTTAGCGCTTCAATACCTGTGCCGCTATGGTAAAACGCGGGTATCGTTTTATTTAAATAGCCGGCGTTATTTGGAGTGTTAAATTCAACGCCAACGTGCGCTAACTCATCGAGCACAGCTTTAATTGTTGCATGACGAACTGCAAGGGGGGCAGTGAAACTTAATGCGCCGAGTAATTCGCGACAAGTTAAATACCAACGGCCATTTGCTTGGTGTTTTGATTCGATAACGCCGAGAAAATACGGGACCATATTATCTAGCGTGTAACCTAAATGTAGCTCGACTAATCCGCTTGGCACTTGCTCTGTCACTATTTCAAACTTTGCGCGACCAGTGCTGGCTATATCAAGTTGTACACTTTTAGTAACGACGCTCGTTACTGGTTTACCCCCAATTGTTAGCGTATCGGATAAGCGGGTACTCATGGCCCCTCCACCGCTGCAAATTTACTTTGTACATCGTTATTTGAAGTGACCGCTTGCGACTGTGCATTTTGGTTTGCTGTACCATCTAGCTGTTGTTGCTCACGCTCTGATACGGACTGTACTTCAATAAGTTTAAAGGTGATTTGCCATGCGCGCTTTTCTTCAAGTTCTACAGCTTTTATCTCGCCATCAAATTTGGCTTTACGTATTTTATAAGCCTCTGCCAATGCATTATTAATTGTGTAAATAATACGGGCGCCGTTTTCATCAAGTGATTTCGCTTTGCTAATAAGCAATGCTAAAGCCCCCTCTTCATTAAGCGGTATTTTAGTGCTCACAGTTAACATGCCAGGCTTAACACCTTGATCGCTAATGAGCGCAAAACTTCCCATGCCTGACATATCGCCGCCGGCTAATTTAATACCAGCATTAACCCGCGTTTCATACCCAGGGATATTCCAGCCATCTAACGATATGCTCATAACACCTCTTTAATATGATTAAGCTCGCTTGGTTCACCTACAAACAAACACAATGCCCAATAGTGATGCTCATTGCCTTTGTTAGCAACTGAGTCGGCTAGCTGCTTTGCTGTGACGGCTGACATTAATTGCATATCAACCCCGCTACTTTGGGCAGTAAATTGCGCCTGATTTAGTCGCTCGTCGCGTGCTTTTTTTAGCTCAACGGTTTGGGTTAATGCGTCGTCAATGGTGGTGATTAACTGCTGGCCACTGCTATTTACTGTGGCGAGTTCATCAGCTATTAGCTGCTCACGTATTGGCGCTAAGTATTGCAATGTATTTATTTGCCATTCGATACTTTGGCCGTCATAGGTTACGAGCTGAGTTTGCTCTAATGCGCTTTGGCTTTGTGCGTATTGAGCACAGCTAATAAACTCAGGTATTGGGCAATATTCGTTTATTGTTTTTAATTTGCTAGCTAATGCTGCGGGGTCATTTGCGCTCACTGATAGCAGCAAACTATTAAAGCGTGTGGGTTTATCGGTTCGCGACGCGTCCTTGATCGCTAATGCAAGTAACTGCGAGCCCGCTTGCATTGAGCAAGGGGCGGCTGTTTGATGATAACAAAGGGCTATGCTATGCATTATTAAGTAATGGATAACGCGCTTTGATTTCAGTTACTTTTTGAAGTGCACTTTTCCTCGCGATCTCAGCTCCCTCTAAATCGCCGGAGGCATCCTTGCGAAAAGCTTCCATAAAGTATGGATCAGATTCGGAAAAATAAGCCTTTTTCCGTTCTTCCATTATTAAATTTAATACAATTTTAGGGTGTAAATCTTCTGGTAAGTTTTTCATTTTAAATCCTTGACTGATATTTGTGGGAACCAATGATTAGCACTTTCTATATGCCCAGTGGTTGCAAAAGGCAGCGCTAATAAGATTTCACCTGCATCAGATTTTCGTGATGGATGAGCATGAGTGTAACGGCCAAAAGCATCGCTAGGATTAATCGAACTTCTACCAAAGTGCCATATTCCTCGATCAGCCCCAGTCCCCCAATAACCTGTAATTTCTCCAGAAAGAACTTTAACGAATGCACCAATAGTAAATTTATTTTGAGTGGGTAACGAGCTTGCGTATTCACCAATAAAACTTGGAAATGCTAACCAATCCGAGCTCCCTAAACTATTCCACGATAATTTAACGATATTAAAACCTCGATGATAATACTCATTTTTTCTAATATCGATCCCCATATCACCTTCGATATCATCCAATATATTAAGTTGCTCTTGCGTTCTTAATGAAGGTGAACCGGAGATTGTTTCATAAAGTTCAACTGTTACATCAGAATGAATATATAGGCCAATAGGTAACTGTGTTTCCGAGTCAAAGTCTAAGAATGGATTATTTGTAATGCATATCCTTGGTAAATAACTCTCGAACTTGTCAGTCTTAGAATTTAATGCTGTAATTGCAGCTTCTAATGTCTGATTGATTTTTCCGGTATGACCTTCTACTGTATCTGTTAATGCTTCACAAGCATCTATGGCTCTACCGAGTAATGCTTCACTCATAACTGGTTTTCCTTATATATTTTCTTAATATGGCGCGTCATAGTATTAATTTGACTTACCGCTAAACTAACTAATGTACTTTTTATTTGGTCTATTTGTGGGCTGTAATCAAACATCCACGATTGTGCAGGGATGGTGATCCGCGCTAATGCCGCAGCCGCTGCAAACTTCAATACAAACGAGCGGTTGTGTACATTGTTTACGCCCTGGCGCTTGCGTTGTAATGGCAAGTAATCAATCGCTAGCAAAGTACCGTCTTGTGTTACTAATCCAATCCAGTTGTAGTCGAAGTCGCCAACGTCCTGCTCAAGTATGACAGCCCATGCCACGGTATTTGAATCAACATAGCCTGACGTATCAATATTGCGCCTATACACAATTTGCAGTGTGCTAGGCATGCTTTCATTGGGGTTACGCTCTGCGCTTTCATTTAAATTAGGAATGTTTGCTAACACTAATTCTTTAACATCGAGCCCTGAGTTTTGCAGCGCGCGGGTTGTGATGTAACTTTTGCCGGCGTTGGTCATAATGCCGGTGATCGCTTGGGTCATAGTGGCTCCTTGGCGATACTTACACCGCCCTCTTTACTTAAAAATCCATAGTGATGATGTGCGGCAATAACATGCTGTACATCGGTGGTGATTGCTTGGGGATGTGTATTACTTACAAGGTTGTCACACCCTAGAAATTGATATAACTGCTCGAATGGCAATACGTGTTTTACATCGTGCGTAACTGCATACAGTGGCGCTTCGCTACTTTCATTTTGCAAATCAGTAAAACCATAACTGTATTGTTGCTGCGCTTTATTTTGTGCCGCTAAATGCAGTGGGTGATCAATGTGACAGCTATCCCACTGTACGTGCGTTAATCCTAAGATCAGTGATACATCAGCTTTGTTATGCACGGTTAGTTCATAGCGCCTACACGTTCGCCCATACAGCTGAATAAGTTCGGGTAATAAATCGTTGTTGCCTGCAAGCGTTGAGTCAGACATATCAATGGCAATAATGTCCCAATCTCGCCCATCAATACGCTCACGTACATTGAGTACTTCTAACCCTAAGCGGTCGAAAATACTTCTTACGGATGCCATTTCGCCAGCGTCAATAGTATTAACTAATGCATGCTGTACGCGTTTTCTGTATAGCTCTATGGGTTCATCATCTAGTCGGGTAGTTAGCCGCTCCCATGCCAGGAACCCTAGTACGGGCTCTTCATTTTTTAACTCATCTTTTTGGTTCACAGCCCACATAACATAGTCGCGCGATTGCTCCCAATAGCCTGTGGCCGCTTTTACAAGTTTTTCGGCGTAGCCTTTGTTTAACCAAGTGGAGATTTCTTCAGCCATTTGCCACCTCGTTAACGGTTAATGATGTAAGTACCGGTAACCAGTTGGCGGCGGTTATGTCGTCAATATCAAACTTGATTGACTGCAGCTCACTAAATTGTTCATGGCACTGTGTTATTAATTGACTAATGCTAAACACAGTTTGATGCGTTACGCGTGTGGGTGCATACGCTGCATTTTGACGAAATGCGGCTTGTATAAACGTGGTTAAGTCGTCTTGAATAGCGTGGCTGTTGTCATGTAACTTATAGGTTGCGGTGATATCAAACCCGTTGGTTGCCATAGCGTAAACCATAAAGTCATCCCCTAAACCATGGTGGCCTGCGGTACGAATATGTTGGTTAATGGCACTCAATAGTGCTGTTGGTACAGGGCCAACATCTAAGTAAATATACGCATTAGCCGTGCCCGGTCCACGTGGTGCATTGGTTAGTATTTCAATGTTATCTATTGGTACAGCAAAGCTGGCAATAATTTGTTTGTAAACAGCATTGATATGCCAGCGGGAAGCAGTACCAAATACGTTACGAATGCGTAGGCGATAATGCTCAGTGTCTTCGTCATCAGAGCCTGGCTTAATTAACCAATCATCATTGTTGGTTACGGTGATCCCTTCTTGTTGCTCAGTAAAGTATCGGTAAGCCTCTGCGGGTAAGTTATAAGCTGCACCGGTTTCATGGGTTTCAGCCAATGCATACGCAGTACGTTGCCCTTGTTCAAAATACACATCCTGTAAAAGTATAAGCTTATACACTTTATCGCCTAGCACATCGGTTACCACGGCGGTTCCTGCCACAATAGCGCTTTCGCCCTCGTCGCTTTCGCGTGTAAACGTTAATAATCCTTGTGCTTTTACGCCCGCTTGAATAAACACATTACGCGCAGGGCCATGGCGTTCAATCAGTGCAGCTCGGCTTGCTGTCATAATGAATAAGTCAGGCATTAGCTGCGTTGCTAGCCAATTAAACAGCTGCACGACTGGCTTTGTTAGCAACGCTTCAACGGTTCGCCAAAATGGGCCAAAGGGTGAATTATTGGCAACTTGTATGTTTTGCTCTTTTAACTGTGCTTGCCACTGCGCTTGCGCTGTTTGCTCATCCATTGGCAAACCTGCATTTTGCATTAGGGTTTTAAAGTCCACTTTGTAGGCTCCCGTATTGGCGCGTTTGCGCGGTGATACTTAATGTGCCGTCGTCATTTCGGTACACTTTTATAGTGCCAGGCTTAATCCGATTGTCTTGCTCGGTTAGTAATTCGAGCTCGGTTAAAATGGGCGCTATGCCGTTTTTATTGCGTAGACCAATCAGCTTTATGAGTAAACCGCTTTCTAAAATTCGATGCTTTATATCTTGCGCCACCACATTCGATTTACTTAATGTACTGGGTGTCAGCGAGTCATTAAGTACAAAATCATTATCCTCAACGGCTAAATCTATGTGCAGTGCAATATCAAAGTCCATCAGCTTGCTAGCTCCATCATTTGTTCAAAGCTTTGCGCTAAGTCGTCAGATTTAATCGTTAAGTTGTCTATGTGCACACGCTTGCTGTTATCGCTCTCGCTTGAACTGCTCTGGCTGGTGCTGCTCGTTAGGCTTTGTAAAAACGCTGACTTTTGTACTTTGGCTTTATAGCTATTCGTGTGTTGTTGCTCAGTATTTAACTGCTCAACGCTATACGCGTTCGCTGTGTTAGTAATTGCCTGATCTGTTTTGACCATTGGCAATCGTTGTAATGGCGCTGCACCTTGATTAAAGCGGGCGAGTTGTTCATATTTTTGACTATAAACAGGTGAATTGGCCGCGTTAGTAAAATAATTAGCTGTGCGTGCATTGCCATTTTCTATCGCTGATTGTGTTACGAACTGTGTTGATTGTGCATTGTGACCAACATCGTTATGTGTAGATGGGCTGCTTTGTAATACTGAGTTAGTAGCGCTGTTATTAATGTTGCCCGTTGTTGAATAAGCAGCATCGCTTGCAACCATGGTTACTGCGCTGGTTTGTGCCAAAACCTTATTTGTTTGGTTTGTAGCAATACTACTTTGTAATGCTGGGTTAACTACACTATGCGTTGTTGCGCTTGCAAAATAAGCAGCATCGTTTGCTGAAGCATTGTTATTAATAGCGGTGTTTACAGGCGCGATATTGGTTAATCTATTCGCCACAGTTGAACTTACATTGCGGTTATTTAATGTGTTCGTTTGTGCCAACGCACTATTTGTTTGCTCAATGGCATTACTGCTCTGTAATGTTGAGTTAATAGCGTTATTAGTTTGACCTTTGTCTAACTGCGTTCGATTCAAATACGTAACATCATTCACGGCAGCATAGTGGGTGCTGGCTTTATTACCGGGTACTTGGGCAGCTTTGTTGATCACAGCTTGGCCGTAGTCGCGGCTGAACGCTTGATCTGCATTTTGCATGACTAAATTGCTAGGCTGAGCACGGTTAATGTTTTCGTGTGTTGAGGTCGCTTCTGTTTTTATTTTTGCCTCGGTATCGTCAATCAGACCGAGCTTTTCGAGCACCCATTTTACGCTATCAATCACCCCATTAAAGGCCGCTTTCACACTATCAAACACCGCCATTAATACTTTTCCCCATGCGGTATTTTGAAACGCAGCCACTAAGTCATCCCAGTAATAGATAAGCGCACCAACCGCCGCGATGAGCGCAATAACACCCGCTACTACCCACGTAATTGGGTTTGCCCAAAGCGCTGCATTAAACAACCATGTAGCCGCTTGGCCTGCGAGCATAACTGCTTTAAATGTACCCATGGCAATGGCCGCCGCGCCCATCGTTGCAATGAGTGATAAAAAACCCAATACACGCAACGCAATAAGTGCGCCTTGCCATAATTTAGTTATCACTGTTAAACCCATAGTGAGCGCACCACTTGTTATCAGCGCCATTTTGTAAAGGCCCATCATGAACATGACCACGCCATAAATAGAGATAAGCGCCACAATACCCACTACAAGTGTTGCAATCACACTGGATAAAATCGGAAAGCGCTCAGTTAACGAGACAATACCCGCAAAGCCTGCCGAGAGTAATTCTATAAAGGGTTCCACAACGGGTAGTAAACGACTGCCCATTGCCGTAGCGGCCGCATTAAACGAACCGCCTAATCTATCCCAAGGGCTGGCAATAATATTGGCCATTTCGATTGCTTTGGAGCTGTCTTGCACGTTTTCAAAGACGGTGATGCCGTCTTTTAGTTTATCGACTTTGGTACTCAATACATCAACGGCTTTTGCACCTTGCTTACCAAATATTTGAGTGAGTACATCGCCACGCGCTACAGAACCCAGTGAGGATAAGCGGTTATTAATACGCCCCAGCACTACGTCTATTGCTAGCATGTCGCCGTTATCTGTGGTTAATTTTATGCCTAATGCATCTTGTGCTTTACCAATGCCTTGTAATAATGAGGCCGCTTGCGTGCCAGCCACAGAGCCTGATTTAGCAACCAGTTGTAGTTCACCCACTAACGCGAATTGTTGAGCTGAACTTAAGCCAATGTTTGTCGCGGTCGCCCCAAGGTTTGAAAACGCGGCTTGCATTTCTGCACCGGTGGTTTTGTAAAGCTGTACGGCGGTGGCGGTTTGCCCTGCGATTTGATTTACCCAATTCGCTTTGCCCATTTTATTGGCGGTCTTTTCGAAGATGCCATACATGGTGCCCATATAGCTGGTAATAGTGGCTGCGTCGGCTTTGGTTGCTACCGCTAGTATGTTTGACGTTTTGGTAAATTCAGATAGCTCAAACCCATTTAAGCCGGCAATAGCTGATTGAATATCGTAAGCACTGCGGACGAACTCGGCCGAGTTACCTCCAAATTGAAAACCAAACTTATAGGCTGTTTTAGTCAGTTGTTGCAAGGCGTCGTCGGTAACGCCCAGTGATTGCACCTCGCCCAAAGCAGCAACGTGGTCAATTGCAGGCGCGAGCGATTTAGCAAGGGCGTAACCGCCACCCACGGCCGTGGTTGCGCCGCGCATCATTTGATCTTGTGCAGCGGCGGTTTGCTGACTCAGCTGATTAATTTTAGCCATCACTTTATTAACCGGACCCGTCACCTTATCGATGATCCCGATTGAATAAGTAAGCTTGTCTAATTTGCTGAGTGTTGCCATTAATTACTCGCCGCCTAATGCTGTGCAAATACCGTTATTTACGGCGGTTACAAAGTTTTCTTGCTGTGATGTTTCAAGGTAAAGCGCCTGCGCCAAGCTCTCGTCAGTTACTGGTTGGTTGCCAAAATACTTAGCGTGATATGCCAGTAACTGATCGAGCCTGCTTTTGCCTATTTGCTTGGCTCGGCTTTCGATTTTTTTACCGTAAAATTAAACTCAGGTTGGTATTCTTCAACAATTGCACCCACTAAAAATAACGCTGCACCCGGTTGCTGTACCAGCTCTTTGAGCTTTTTAGCGTCGGCTTCAACCACTGTGTTTAATAAAAAATTAGTTGCTGGCTGCACCTTATTATTTGGCTGAGTCGAGTTAATGTATTTGTTGTAGTCGGCGCCATTTACATTAAATGTGATTTCGCCAACGGGGGTTTCTAATGTGATTTTTTTCTCAAACGCCATGATCAATACTCTCTTTAATATCTGCTTGTTCTAGCAGTGTGTAGGTAAAATAAGGGCCGTACTTAGCTGCTGATTGCTCGCACAAAGCAATAAATTCATCAAAGTCATTGGGATTTGCAAACACCTGGCAACCGGCTGACCACTTATCAACTTGGGTTGATGTGGTTTTGCTGTTTGCACGGTGGCAATTAATACCAAAGTAACCTTGCTGTAGCTCTGCTTGGGGTGTGACGTCCGTGTCTAACTCGGTGTCTTTGTTGTTGTCACGTAGAACAACAACCGGTTTATGCTGTACAAGGGCGCGATACTTGCCCTGGTGATAACCCAACGTCCATAAGCTTTTATGCTGCCCTGCAACTAGCACCGCTGTGCCGTCTATGTTCATTGGGTTTTTACGCCAGTAAATACCGGCATCTGTTGTGGCTTTATACTGCTTTAACTGCCATTCGCTGTTTTGCTGATACAACACGCAAATTGCATCGTTAAACGTGTTGGCGCGGGTGTTTGTATGACGAATGCCTATAATGTTTAGGTTTAATTCACCCTCAAATACTTTATGCCCACATGCTTGCAGGGTGCTTAGTAATGTTGTGGCAGTTAGTGTGCGAATGGCTTTAGTCATTACAAATCTCTCACTTCATCGTCAGTTAGGTATGGCACACCGTTAATTTTGACAAAATCAGGGCTAGTAATTGGACACTTGATTGATGTGGTGTCTTCTTCGCCACCATCGGCTTTAATGTTTAAAATTTCGTCCAGCTGCGGCAGGCAACCAAACGCTTCAACGTTCTTTTTACCTGCAGCTACTTCTGCATTAAACGCAATATCGAACGGTTCAATACCTTTCCAACTGCCTGCTTTTTCAGCTTGCGCTTGCACGATTAACCAATTTTCATGATCAAGCTTTAGTGTTACTTCGCCTTCAACATCGCCATCAATAAAGCCCTTTGGAATACCGCGCACTTTTTTAACGGTGCGCCCATCCGTAATTTTGCAAGTCGCTTCCATAACATGAACCATCGAATCACCAATGAAGATATCGAAGTCTTTACCGCCTAGTACTTTTTGCATGTTTGCGCTCCTACTCTGCGTTATCTAACATGATCCCAACAATGATGGTGTTGGGTGAATCGATTGGTTTAACTTTAAGTACGACTTGTAAGGTGGTCGCATTCATAAACGTTAGGTTGATACTGTCGTCTTTTGGTGCGCGAATTAAACCAGGGAACTTATCGGCACCAATATTGATAGAGCGTGCCATGTCGCGCAGCGGTTTACCCATAATGCGTTTACCAAATTCAATCCCGGTGCTGCTGTTGTTTAAGCGACGATTTTTAACGTTTTGAATTCCAATAATGCGCACAGCACGTGCAGCCATATCAACAATGCGGCCAATTTCAATTTTTTGAAAATCACCGCCTTCAGCGTCCAGCATGTTTACATCGCCAAAATACGTACCATCAAAATCAGCATAAAACTGTGTACAACTAAAACGCAGCGCATCAAGTGCCGCCGTGGTTGAATTGGTTAAGGGGTTGCCGGCGGCATCTTCTGGGTGTGGCATCAATGACATTGCCCCCGTAAGCACACGCATTGGGCTATCAGCAATAGTGACTGCGCTTTTACATAAACGCCCTGTTACTGCGCCTAGTTCGTCACCGAATAAAAGCGGGATAACAGCCACACGATCGCCTACTACGCCATCGGTTAACGGTTGCAATGAAGTCACTAAATCAGGCCAACTTTGCTCAGCCGTTAAGCCAGGTGCCGCAAGTAAAAAGCGAACACGACGAGCAAGGCTCGATAAAATCTCAAGCGCTTTCCCTTGGTAGCTTTCAATGTCGGCTTTGCCTGTAACTGGCGTACAAATAACAATAATTTCAGGGCTAACATCCTGATCCATTGCTTTATCAATAAGGGCCATTACGTTATCGCCTGCGCCATGCGGGATGGCATAACCACTCACTAAGTCATCACCGTTGCGTTGCCATGCTTTTACTTGTGTTTTTAGTGGGGAGTCGGCGGCGCCGAACTCAACATCAAAATCACTTTGTGCATTAATAGATAAAATTTTGCCGTTGTTCTCACTCGCTTGACCGATAAACAACACACTGCGTTCAATCTGTTTCGTAGCGCCACTGCCTGTTTGTATGGCGGCAACGGTTACTTTACCTTGTGCCATGATCGTTCCTTTTGCTTTGCGCTACGCAACGTGCATAGCCTGGTTTAAAATAAAATTCATTTGCTGCTTTTCTTCGCCCTGCGTTTGCCCTAAAAATGAGCGGGCCGGCAAGTCAATTTGCCATGTACTCTTACTTGAGCTGCCCTTTAAATCGCGAAGTAAAAACCCTGCTTGGTTAATGCTTAAGTTCTCTGTTATCCATTTAATGCTTGGGCGTTTACTGCCCTTGCCTTTACGACGCGGTATTTTGTAACCCTCGGCTATTAATGCCCTGGCTAAATTTCGCGTGGCTGGCCCTTCTTTATTTTGAGCCGCTTTACCTTTTGGCTTGCCTGCATCTAGGCTTATTCCCTCTTGGTGGGCGCGGGCTATTTTTCCGCTGTTGCCCCCTGAAAAATAAACACTGGCGTCGTTTGCACTGTGGCGAACCTTCATAAACTTTTTAAGCTTAGTGAGCATTTTCTTTTTTTTACCACTTGCTCTGCCTTGCCATGTTTTGCCTGCTAAATCCGTTTGCTTGGTGATCCGCTCTTTACTGCTTTTATTCGTTGTTCGAATAACACGACGTAATATATTGCGCCGCTTATTAGGCTTAAGTTGTAAAAACGCTAATTGGTCTTTGCTGCGCCCTTCGTCAAATTTAACGTTAAGCACGGCTTACAGTGCCTTGCAGTAAAAATGATTCAGCAACCCATAGGCTTTGCTCGCCAAAGTCGTAACGGTTACCGTTTAATTCAAAGGGGCCATTGTCTGTTTGTATTAGCTCTATGTCTTCGCAAAGCTGGTTAATAGTCAGCTCGACTTCATTGCTGTTGTCGTCATTTACATCGGCGCTAAATTCAATATCGGTGCTGTCATAACGCCCGCCGTTGTTTTGCAACCAAAACGATGCAAAGGCACAAATTAACGCAGCCGGCGCAAAGCATGGATTAATGCTTATAACCCCTGAGTAATAAAACCGCGCTGCCAATAACCCGTTACCATTCATTGTTTTACTACTTGGCTCTATGCGCCCGCCTTCTATCCAGCTGTCAAACTGGGTATTAAGCGCCAGCTTACGGCCTTGGTATTCAACACTCACTAAATGCTGTTTAAGCTTTTCAATTTTGCTTTTGCTCATAACAGCTCTACCGATAAATTAGGGCTTAGTGCTTGCAGTAAGCGCATGGCGTTTATGCTTTCGCGTTGCCAGTGTTCAAAGTTATCAATGGCTGATTGCGACTGTGCTGTTGCGTTTTCACGGTGTGTACTGCCAAGCTTGGATACCAATAAATTAGCTTTGGCTTTGCTATACACTGCATCGTTATAAAAAATTATTTGTTGTCCGTTTAATGGTGTGCCGTTAGTAAGCACAGCGCTTACTAGTTCTTGGTTTACCTCGGTCTGTGCGCGCTTTAGCTTTTCAACAAGCAGCTCACTTTTGCTGGCGTATTCTTGGGCAACGGCGTAGTGCTCTATAAAATAAGCCGTGCTTAATGTCGGGTAATAGCCATTGCCTGGCACATCAACATTAATGCTTTGTAAATCTGCTTGTGGCATACCGCTTAAATTCATATTGCACCTGTAAAAACACACACATTAAATTGGGTGCGGACGCCACTTAGTCACACTGGCGACATAATTAATACTCGCACTGTGCTAAGTTGCCCGCTGGCGTTGGAGCTGTTACTCGTTAACCGTTGCTTTTAATTGCTTTGTTAACTTATCGACTAAACCTTTAACTCCTGCTTTGTCGTTAATGGCTTGGGCATGCTCTGCAAATATCAGAGCATTACCGTAGTTGTGCTGGGCTGCATCAACCTTGGCAGCAATGGCGTACAATTTACCGCCCACCACTTCAAGGCCGTTCCAGTCTTGGTTTTTTACGGTATTGATTAAGCCACGCAGTACATAGCTAATATCAAATAAGCCTTGCTGCTTTGATTCTGTTAGGTAGTAATTTGCATCGTCATAGAGTTGGTCGATAACGAATGCAGGCCAATGTTTGGTATTAAATACCGTTGGTAGTGGTTGTTTTTGCTCAACCATAAACGGCAGGAGTTCTAGCGCTGCATCCCAGCGTTTTAAGTCAACCAACCAAATAAACACCCATGCTAAAACCGTGTTCGGGTGGCACTGGCCGCTTAATCGATATTGATTGATATACCCTAAATAGTCTTGGCGTTCTAACGCTTCAGACTTGTAAGTCGCTTTGTCTGCAATATCAGTAAATGTTTTTAGTTGAGCTAAGTCAGATTCGATGGCTGCTGCATAAAGCTGGTACTCGGTTTGCGTAGTGATAGGGGTTGGCGCATGGGTACTCGTGGCTGTTGCCGCGACCGTTGGCGCTTTTTTGTCAGTGCTTGTTGGTACGCTGCTTGCTGCTTTGGCTAATGATTTTTTGACTAAGCTCATTTAAAAACACTCTTTAATGTGGTTAAAAAGACCGGCTCGAAAATTGGATTAAACAAGCCGGCCAAATGGGAATTTACCGAATATTTAAATCCAGGCGCTACCGTCTGAATTTGGTAACTTGATACTGGTTGATTCGAAGTACATGACTTTTTCAAGGTCTTCTACGTAGTAGCAATCGTTTCGTGATAGGTAGTCTTCAACGCGTTTTTTCTTAGCGTTGTTTTCTACACTGGTACGCGTTGATCCCGTTTGTACGTAGTGACTTAAGTTGTCAAAGCTAGTGACTAAAATGCCACGAGCGGGGAAAAACGGAATTTTGTATGTCATTAAACCGCCATAGGTATCAATCACCTGTTGCAGCTCAATCTTGGTTTTTTCACTTGGGGTATGTGCTTGCTTGGCGTACAGCTTGTTTTTGTCTTGCGCTAAAAGCTCGTCGCCAATAATAGCCACCATGTTTGCACGTTTGTGCTCTGGAATACCTTGCAATGCATCGTGCACCGCTTGGTCTAGGTTTTCGTAATCGCCGCCAGCACCAATACGAATTTCGCCAGCGGTTGCGCCTTCACTAATTGCGCGCTCGGGTGCATCGCGGCGAATTAGTTGTAGCCAGCCAATGTTTACATCGTTCATCATTGGATAGGCTGTAATATCTGTGGTATCAGCTACGTGCGTACCATTCCAACCAATTTTAATAATGTCGAGCGCAATAGCCTGGCGTACGTGATTACGATATCGATTATGAAAATCAGGGAACTTAGACCACTGATCCATTTTTACCCATGTGATATGAATGTCGCATTCTGTTGGATAACAACGGTATTCACGTTTATCGAGCTTTGATACATCACGGGTTTTACGCTCTTTGGTGTCGTCAGTTTCAACGCCTGCACGACCTGTAACGCCACCGTCTACACTCATGATCACTGACTGACCAACTAAGTCGTCTACCGGTACGGTGTTGATCATCTGTAAAAATTCAGCCGATTCATAAACAGCATCATATAAGCGCTGCTCGGTTGTAGGCTCAACGTTGAACTGCTCACTCATTGATGTAACGCCGTAATTAACGGCCATGCCTGCCATAATGGCGACAAATAATTCTCTAGTTCTGGTTTTCATATTCTTTCCTGCGTTTAGCTAAGTTAAGTTGGTGATGTAATTACAAGCAGTTGCTGTATTTACCCTCATCGCCTTCGGGTTCTTCGTCGGCGTCAGTGGTATCACCCGCAGGTGTTTTCAACGCTTTGGTAAACTTGTCGTTAAGTTCGTCCAATGCTGTTTTTGTTTTTGATAGCTCTTCTTTTACTTGAGCTAATTCAGTGTTTTCATCATCAGCTGACGGCGTTTCTTCACCTTCCACTTTTGTGGTTGAAAACGAATCAAGCTTTGTGGCTAAGCCGTCTAGTTTTTTAGCAAACTCACTAAGCGGTGTGCCCAGCGCATCTTTTAATGCAGTGGCTAATTGTGTTTCGTTCATGTCGGGTTCTTCCTTTGCGAATAGTCGTTTAAAAAATGGTTTTTTAGGTGCGGCGTCGATAGGCTCACATGATCCTAAATCAACTTTTAATAAAGAGACGTCCGTGTCATCTGGCTTACTCTTACTACTGAAATGGATACGGTCGGTATAGCAACTGGCTGGGTAGTCGGTTACTGCTAAACCGGTTAGGTAGGTTTTGCCTGTGCCCATAAAATCGCGGCTAATTTCGATACTAAAATAAACAGCTTGATCTGCTTTGTTCAGCTCTACAAACCCTTGATTGGGCGCAAGCACTGCGTATAAGCACACAACGCCCTCTTCGTTTTCATAGGCTGCAACGCTTTCTACATCTCCCAACATGCCGGGAATGTCCACGTTATGCAGGTTTTTAGCGGCCCAACCTGACCAGTTAAACTCGTGATCAACATTAATGCGTGCACCGTATTTACGCGGGTTATAGGTTTCTACAATGTCGGCTACGTCTTGCTCTGATATTTCGCGGCCATCAACGGTCATACCTACAGCGGCAATCGATAACGGTTTAGTACGTAGTTGACCTGGCATAAACAACCCTTTTTAAATATGTGCAAATTAAGCGTATTGCTTTAAAGTGATTGCAGTTTGCACCCTCTTTTTATTCCTTTCCAACGGTTTAACTTTTTGAAATTCCTATATTTAACTTTTAGGAATGGCTAGGTTTTTGACTGACAGATTAAGCGTTTTATAACGAATACACTGCCGTTATGGATTAATAAAAGCGGCGCAATAGATGGCGAACTACGGACCAGAGATACGCAAAAAAGCACAAGATTTGTATGTTGTTGAGGGCTACACGGTGGACGAAATAGCCGAGCTTGACGACATGCCCAGTGCGCGTAGCATTCGCCGTTGGTCGGAGGCTGGCAAGTGGGAGGACATGTGCCCAAGCTATAACGCCGAAATGGCTTTTAGCAAACGCATTAATGTACTGGCCGATAAAGACGATAAAACCGATGCTGACTATAAAGAGCTCGACTTTTGCACGCGCCAGTTGTGCGCACTTAATAAAAGTAAATTAGCCCCAGCCCCAAAACAGCGCGCAAGTAATGACGACCCCGCCAACAATAACAGCGGTAGTCATAACAATAATGATAAAAAATCGAAGAAGAAAAAGAAAAACGATTGCTCTGGCATTATCCTTGAAATGCTCAACGAGCTTAAAGACACATTACTTTACCCTCACCAAAAACATTGGTTTGATAACCAAGACCACCGCGCCCGCTTTATATTAAAACCACGTCAAATTGGCGCTACATTTTATTTTGCATTCGAAGCGTTTTACGATGCAGTTGTAAATGGTCGTAATAAAATATTTATATCAGCGAGCCGCGACCAAGCCGAAGTATTTAAAGCCAATATTGTGGCGTTGGTGCGTGAGCATTTTAATGTTGAGCTTAGCGGCTCACCCATGGTGCTTAATTTAGCCGGCGGTAAAACGGTTAAACTAATATTTAAATCAACCAATGCCCGTACTGCACAATCAGAATCAGGCGATTTATATATTGATGAAGTGTTTTGGATACCAAAATATAAGTCGTTGCGCGGTTTGGCGCAGGCCATGGCAACCCACAAAAATTTACGAATAACGTATTTTAGTACGCCATCGGTTACCAGCCACGAAGCCTACGACCATTGGAACGGTAAATGGTACCGTAAAACAAAGGCGTGTAACGATCCTGAATTTGCTATTGATGTAAGCCATAAAAACCTAAAGAACGGCCAGTTATGTGACGACGGTATTTGGCGTCAAATGCTCACGGTTTACGATGTAGTAACCAGTGGTTTTGACCGTATAGATATTGGCGTACTTGAAAACGAATACAGCGTAGATGAGTTTAATAACTTGTTTATGTGTAAATTTATTGATGATGCCCACAGCGCGTTTAATCTTAAACAGCTTATGAACTGCGTGGGCGACTCGACTAAGTGGAGCGACTTTGATTTAGCTTACGAGCGCCCGTTTGGCCTGCGCCCTGTTGTGATTGGTTTTGACCCTGCTCGCTTTGGTGATAAAGCAAGTGTTGCCATTTTAAGTGCGCCAATGAAGCCAGGCGAAAAGTTTTTACTGCTAGAAGCACTTGATTTAAGCGGCAACGACTTTGAAGCAATGGCAAACGAGATAAAACACCTCACCGAAAAATACAACGTTGTGCATATTGGCGTAGACACTACCGGCATTGGCTATGGTGTGTGGGAGCTTATTACTAAGTTTTACCCTAATGCTGAGCCGATTCATTACAACCCCATTATTAAAAACCGCATGGTAATTAAAGCCATTAACGTTATTCAAAACCGCCGCTTTGAGTTTGACCAGGACGCGGTAAATATTGCCAGCTCGTTCATTAATATTCGCCGTAAAGTGGTGGGTGACCAAATTACCTATGCCACAAACCGCACCGCGACAACAGGCCATGCCGATATTGCGTGGGCAATTATGCACGCCATGTTATTTGAACCACTCGACGGTAACGCCCATAGCCGTCAAACATCTGTAGGAATTGCAGCTTAATGAGTAAACCACGATTACAAGTAAGTAATGGCCAAGCGCCTAACTACAACCAACGCACAGCGGTAACTGATACGTTTAGCTTTGGCGATCCTGAGCCATGTTTAGACAACCGGCTAACCGATTACGTTGGGGTGTTTAGTGACAGTAACGGCATTTACGCCCCGCCCATTAATTTGCAAGGCTTGGTTAAACTGCTGCGTGTAAATGCCCAGCATGGGCCAATTCTCTACTTTAAACGCAACATGATTTTAAAGTGGTATAAGCCTAACCCGCTTTTAAGCCACCAAGCGCTTAGCAAATTTGCGTTTGATTTGCTGTGGAGCGGTAACGCCTATTTGCAGGTTATTAAAAATTCATTTGGGCAAGTTATTAAACTGCGCCACTTGCCTGCACTGACTATGCGTTATACCGATAAACGCGGTGTGTACGCGCAATTAAGTAATCGCAGTCATGAGCCTATTTACTTTAATGAAGGCGAAATAATACACGTAAAGGAATACGACCCCGGGCAAGGCATTTATGGCATACCGCAATATTACGGCGGTATTCAGTCGGCGTTGCTTAATGAAGATGCCACGTTATTTCGTCGCCGTTATTACAAGAACGGTGCGCACATGGGCTTTATATTCTCAATGGCTGACCCTAATTTAAGCGCTGACGATGAAACCGCTCTTAAAAATGCCATACGCGACAGCAAAGGCGTGGGTAACTTTAGAAGTTTGTTTTTTAATTTTCGCAGTAATAAAGCCGATGCTGAAAAAGCGATAAACATTACACCGGTGGGCGACATATCAACAAAAGACGAATTTGAGCGCATTAAAAAAATTACCCTTAACGACATGCTCAGCATGCACCGTGCGCAAGAAGCACTGAGCGGCCAATCATCTGGCGACAGCCCTGGCTTTGGTGATTTAGACAAAATTACCCGTGCCTATTACAACAATGAAGTTGTGCCCTTGCAGCAAGACGTATTAGGCATTAATAACTACTTACCTGCCGCGCAGCATATTGAATTTAAAGAGCCTGAGTATTCAGACTTAAACCCAACTACCAAGGAAGCCGCATGAGCTGGATAGATGTAACAGAGTTTATTAAACAATGGGGACGTTTATTTATGTTGAGCTTTTTAGCAGCCGCTATTCAAATGTATTTAAGCAAAAAGCAATTTACGTTTTTTCATTATTGTATGAACGTGCTCGTTGCTATTTTTGCAGCATACTTAGCGGCTATGTTTTGTGAATGGCGCGGCTTTGACGAAAGCCTAAAAACGGGTGTGATTGGCGTAACAGCGTATGCGGCCCCACACATTTTAGAAGGGTTCGATAAGCTAATTAAATCGTTTAGCAAAGACCCAAAAGGCTTTATTAAATTTATCAGAGGGATTAAATAATGGGATGGCTAAAAACACTGGTTTCATTCATCACAGACCCAATAGCTGATTTAACCGGCGGCTATGTTGAGCGTAAACGCATCGCGGCAGAAATGGCCGCCGATGTAGCTCGCGCTGAAAACAACTTTAAAATTGCGCAGTTTAATGCCAAAGCAAAACGCTGTATGCAGGCCGAACAAAACGACGCTGATTATGACTTACTGGTTTTAAAAAACCGCGACAAAACCATTATGGATGAAGTGATCATTCTATTCTTTTTGGGGTTGTTTGTGTGCCATTTTATCCCCGATATGCAACCTTATATGAGCAAGGGCTGGCAAGCAATGGGCTATAAAGGCGCGCCCTGGTACTTTGAATTTGTGATTGTAGGTATTGCCGTTTCAACGCTTGGACTAATGCGATTGTTTAGAGCTTTTTGGGGGAGTAAGAGCAAAGATAATAAAAGCGCTAGTTAGGAACTAGCGCTTTGGTTTTATAAATTAGCTAATCGAGATTGCCAGTCTTCAACTCTTTGAATGCTGGTTTCTATCCTATCAGTCACATGCTCATTTGGATTAAAAACTAATGGGGTTACTGCTTCATCATAAATTTCAGCCATATAACAATGCTCATTTTCAGTACTGCGTTTACTGGTACCGATATGATCAATCTCTAATTCAAGCCTGTTAATTATTCTACTCGTATGCTTTTCTAAATCATCATCTGAATATTCAAGGCTAGTTAGTAACGAGTTTAACTCAACCAATAAAGCATCAACTCTTTCTTTTATTAATTCTAATTTCATATCTTGCCTTTTTGAGTACCATTCAATTTCTAATGCGTTTTCAAATTTACCGGCAACAACTTCAAGCCGGTTAAGTGCCCTTGTGAAATTTGGCCCCTTCACACCATTAAGCGTTGCTGCATTGGTCTTGCTAATACCGCGAACTAAGTAATCACTGAGTGCTGCTTTTATATCTTCACTGGTGCTTTTACCAAACGACAATAGTGCATTTAACCGCTCTTGGCTTTGAGAGCCTTTGTATAAATAGTTCATAATTTATTTATCACTTAACTGATAATAAATTGATAATATTTCAATATTAGGTAAATCACCAGCTATTTGATCTTTTTGCTGTCACTTTATTGTCAAAGGTTGTCACTTTTTGACAATGCGATCTTTTTAAAGTTGTTTACAGATCCCTTCACTGCGCTGACTGGCGATTAATGGTGTGTCATTGGGGTTGTCAATTTGACGCGTTTTTTGCACGAAAGCGGAAGGCGAGGAGGAGTGAATTTTGGAGCCTTTGGGTTCTCAGCTAATAGTTAAATGGTTGTTTGGCATACACGCAACCACTGTATATAATAACAGTGTATTTTTATTAACGATTGGTGAATATTATGGCGCGGGTTACTTGTCCAAATTGCGAAGCTAAAGCAACAATTACGTCACGCGAAAAGCAAAGCGCCCATGTTGTTAATTTATATTGCTCGTGTACCAATACTAAAGAGTGCGGGGCTACGTTCCGTATTACCCAATCGTTTGATCACTTTTTAAATCCTCCGTGTAAAACCACTGCGCAATTAGCCGCATCGCTTATTAAAAACCTACCGCGTGAAGAACAATTAGAGTTAATTGGGCTACAAAGTATGTAAGTAAGCAATTACCTTACTTTTTCTTGAGGTAATATCATACAAGAATTTTAATTTTGATTTATATACGAAATTTCTTTTCTCTAAATGAATTGAGCTTTTAATGTATTCTTGATATATGTGATTTCTTATAGACTTTATAAATTCATATCTTACATTTATCAGCTCTCCCTCTACTTCTATAGGTTCAGAACTTAATTTTTCTAATAAGTAATTAAATGAATTTATAAAATTAGTAAAATCAGATTCCCATATAATCTTATCAATATTAGTACCTATGTTTCTTTCTAGATATTTCAATTTTATTTCATACTGATTAATTAGGTTTTTTAAATTTTCATGTCTATTTAATATTTCTTGTTCTTCATCTGCATTCAACTCAACTTTAAGGGTCTTTAATTGATATATTTTATCTTTTATAAAAATAAGATTATCTATCATTGTATTTACTATATTGGGGATTATTTCAATTTCTAATTGATTTATAGTGTCAAACTTTAGCCTTTCCTTATTTTCACTTTGCATTTTTTTAAATGTAATAATAGCTATTACCACAGCTGCGATGGTAAATAATCCACCCAAAAAACTACCAGCGTTTCCTAACTTGCTCGCTAATCCCATAGGATCAATAAAAATTACAGCCGTGCCAGCAATGCCGATAGCTATGACGATGATCAAAAAATAAACTTCCCAGTAAGGGGATTTTAAATTATCCATGTATTTATCTAACTTTTTCAGCATTCCATTGAACCCTTCTTTGAATTATTTTAGGTGTATAACATTCAGCTCTATATAAAGTCTATGGAAATTAGATATAGAAAAGGCCTGCACCGCATATCATCCTTTTTTATCTGTTTTTATTCACACCAATTTTTAGTTTTTTTATTACCGCTGTAAGGAGCCCCTAAACCACTACTTAGTAATGCCTTGGTTAGACTTTTATTATCTCCATATACATCAGCCACAATTCTAAAATACTTACCACGTTTAACGTTTCTTAACTCAATATCACTTGAAGACCTTAAAAAGTTCACTGTAAATTGTTTCGCTTCTCGTGCTAGTTTCTTCTCTTTATTGCATTTTCCTCTCATTTCAGGTGTATCTATGCCTGAGACTCTAATACCAATACGTTTAGATATTAGTGGATGAAGATCACTTAAATTTGCTCTAAATGTATCTCCATCATAAATAGAGGTAACTTCACTCACCTTTAATGTGCCAAACGTCATGTCTTTAATGCTTTCAGCACTGACATTACAATTTATGAGTAACGCAAATACACAGTATTTCATTTGATTTATCCTACTATTCATTAAGTTTGATTTGTACATAACGATGTATAACTAATAATGCTCTTTTTTCATAGTTACATCTGTTGTTTTGGTTGTGGTCTGTTGATTACTGTAAATACATCGGCGTTAAGTTCTTGCTGATAGCCGGTGCAAATTTCAGTGGCAAATACGCTGTTTTTAGTTTTATCGCACTGGCCGTATTGGGTTTTAGGCGCGGGCTTATCGAATTTAGTAATAAACGGGCTGTGCTGATCCTCTGCATACCCTTTTGGGCAAAACGCCTGGCAACTAATGCATGCCTTTGGCATGAGTACTTTTGAAATTTGAATAGTCATTTTTTTCTCCTACGCCATTAAGTCTAGTGACCACCAATCGTTATCGCTGATTGCAGATGCGCTGTTGTTGTTTACTAAAATTGCTAAGTCCCAATCGCCAATGGTGATAAGACCGTTTTTAGGCTCGCCATAATGAAATTCGCCTTGTTCATTGCGTGTTGCACTGAGGGTTTCGCGCTCGTCTAGCTGGGCATATTGGTAAGCTAGGTCTACTAATTGGCGAGCTTGCTGCCAGTGATCCTCTGTTACATGCCAGCTAGCCGATTTTTGGGCGAGTGTTTTTGCTCGGTATTCAATAGCGAGGTGCTTGTTGTGCTTTATTTGTGCGGTTTCGTCTAAAACATGAAGTTGGCCGTTTTTAATTTGGTAAATTTGGCCGTCTCTGGCGATCCTCTTACCGCTATTTAGATCCTTTTTAACCTCTGTGATCTGTTTTTCATCACACCCCACCATATTGAATATTAACTCTGCGCTAGAGCCCACGGCTATAGGCGTACAGTTATTACCACTAGACCAAGATAGGTCGGCTGCGCCGACGTTGGTGTTATCCTTAGCATTGAGTTTTTCGGCTGTGCCTTTGAGCTGCCTGGTCCATTCGATTAAACGAGTTTTTAAGCTGGTATCTGTAATTACGTTGTGCACGTCATTAAACAAGCGTGTAAGCGTTGCTTTGTAATCAGTATTAGTAATAACGCCTTTTATACGGCGTACTACTTCGGCGTAGTCGTTACCCATTGGGGTGGCTTCATACATTGATTTAAAGTTAGCGGCGCGGCCAATACACATACCACCCTGCAGTTTTACGTAGTCTTTCCAGTTGGCAGTATCTGCAGCGTAGCGAATAGGCTCTATTACTTCGTCTTTTACAGCGGTACGCATGCGGCGCAGTTCTCGATACACGGTTACACTTGGCGAACCCTGAAATTGAAACTGGCGAATGTTCCATGTGCTAGCCCAGGCTAAAACGGGGTTAGCTTGCTCTTGCAGGTTTTCGCCTGTGTCAGCGTCAACGTGGTCATTAAGCATATAGCCATCAATGTTTTTACTGATGTATTTAGCAATATAGCTGGCTGCACTGCCCTTGCTTTTATCCAGCTTTACAGCGTCAAAGCGTGGGCTGAATGTGCGGTAAAATTTGGTAGGCGCTTTGTGGTTTTTAGCCTTAAATTTTTTAGGTTCTCTTTTTTCAGCCTTGGCTTTCTCGGCCTCTTCTTTATTGCGCTGTATGGCTACTTCATTGGCTTTCTTTTTTGCAAAGCCCCATTTGGTACGCTTTTGTTTGTAAAGCTTAAATAAATGACTTTTTTCTGTACCCGCACGGTATTTAACACAGGCTTCAACCGTTTTTATGTGTGTGCCGTGGGTGTTTATATCTACAAATTTATTAAATACTTTTGCTCGAGTAAGCTCAGGGCCGTAACGATTGTAAAGCTCGGTTTTATCTTCTTGAATAAAGTACCAACGCAAAATAGCGTTGATTTCTTGAAGCTTATTTTTTGGCATGAATAACATCATGTGCCAATGCGGGCAACCGTCGGCATGTGGCTCAACTACGCGCACGCCAAAGTATTTAAGGTCGCGGCGGTTTAGCTTTGAACGTGCACGTGCCCACGTAGTAGTTAAATAATTTTGGGCATCTTTAGGGGTTGAACCATCCCACGTATTTGCATTGGCATGAAAACGCGCAGGGCAAGTAATGGTGTAAAACATGGCAACATAGCCCATTTCATCGGCCAGCTCTTCGGTTTCACGTATTCTTAGCATTAACTCATTACGGCGGTTAGCGGGGTTTGCCATGCCGCTTTTTACTGCTTCAATTAAGTCAATTACATCGCCGTCGCTGCTTTGTAGTTCCATCATTTCTAAGAACTGGCGGCCACTGGCTTGAGCAAAGCTAAATTCTCGCTGTGCTTGTTTTGATGAATACGGGCTAATACCACGGCGTTTAGGCTTCTTGCTTTTTTTGTCGTGGTATAAGTCTTTGCCTACTTGGCCTGTAGCAATTTCTAGCAATTCTAAAAACTGCTTTCGCAGCGTTTTTAACTGACGAGCCCACCATTTATCACACTGCATTTTAAGCAATGCAATTTCGTAACATTCGGTTGGCAAGTTGTCATCACACATGGCGTAAAATGGCACATTAGCGCCTACTGCTTTGGCATGCGTGGCTATTGCATCGTAGGTTAACGATATTATTTTTTCATACGGTAGGTGTTGGTTTTCTTCGCTTACATCAAGCGTTATTTGCACGCACTCCAAAGCGAGTGTGCCTGCGTGTTTTTTGGTTTTTTCAATACTGCTTAAAATATGCCATGGCAATGGCATATTTTGAGTAATACTAAACAGTACGCCAAAGCGCGGTTTTAAACGGGCAATGGTGCGGCGTAACCATGTATTAGCACGGTATTGGCTACCCGCCTTTTTTTGGTTATAGCGGTCCATGTATTTACGGGCCATACGACTTTGTAAAGGTACTGGCACATTTTGCAGGCCACGCGCTAAAAAGTTGCGGTCGTCAATATCGCTAATAGACGAAATTAAGCCCTTAGCTATACCAGATACTCTAAGGGTTTCAAGGTCGATTAGTTTAGGGTTAGCCACGGCGTTACAGCTCTATTTCCATTGGTTCGCCACCAATTTGCACAGCGTTTAATGCAATGCTCATTTGGCTATAAACTTGTTCAAAGTTAACATCGTCATCAGCAATCAGTTTTACGATTGGTAGCAAGTCGGTTAGCGTGTCTTCGCACTGCATTAACATGTGCACAGTGCTGCGCTTGTTTAAAAGACGAATAGTAAAATTTGCTTGCTCAATAGTGTGTAAAACAATATTGAGTATTAAATGTTTTTTAGATAGATCTTGGTCTTTGATTGTGTTCATTTTTAGTATTCCTTTGAGGTTAAATTACAAACAGATTTGGTGTGAGGTTTTCTTTTGCAGTTTTGCAAAATACAAAATGGGCGTATTCTATTGAGTCGGTTTTACTTGGCTTTTCAGGATTAAAGCCTGGGCGTTTGTGGTGAACAAAAACAGAATGCAGCGGCATGGTTTGCCACATTTCAAAACGCTTTTGTGTGCCTAACCAATTCACACGTTGCAGCATAATCACTAAACCGTGTGGTTTAACATACGTAAGCGCGTTATTTAAAAATTCTTCAGAGATACTAAACGGGGGATTAGTGATTACAGTATCGTATTGCTCTTTACCTTTAACACTTAAAAAGTCGTGCCCTTTTTTACTGGCGCGGCTATCCATGCGTATATCCCAACTTTCAACATTAAAATAACCATGTGTGTTTAATACCGCTGGGTAACTCATTGGGTATTTATCACACCCGCCGGCGCTTGGGTCGAGTATGTCGTTACCTAAATCAAGTGGCGTTTTAGCGTGTGGGCTTGCCGGGTTTACTGCGTCTAAAAACTCACTAACTAACCAATGAGGTGTAACGTAGTAATCGTCTTTGTTGCTAACCGTACCGCGATTTCGTGAACTCATGATCAGCCCCTAATGTGCTTGTTCTGTTTTTTGAGTGTTTTTAGCAATGCTAAAATCTCGTTTTTGTAAAAAACGGCTTGGTGTCATGGCATTAGCATCAACAAAGGCGGTTACTATTTCTTGAAGCTGTAAAATTGCTTGATGTATTTTAAGGCGCTTTTCACGGTCAAATTGGTGATAGCTCCTTTCCAAATCACTTTTAGATAGACCTGCCGAATAACACACAATTACTTGTTGCGGCTTACTCAAGTGCGTATACACATATTCAGCGGTATGACGATCGATGTTAAATAGCCCTCTAATTTCAGTAAGCCCCTTTGGTGTTGGTTTTACATCAACAACTTTTAACTGAGTTTTTTCAGGCTGTTCATTTACGCCTGTAACACCGCGCTTTTTTGCAATTTCTAATGCTGCATTTGTCATGATTATGATCCTAGCTATCTTGGCTTTGTTGGTGCTGCGTTCTAAATTTAATTAGCTCGTTTAAGCGATAATGATTAGTTTTGCCAAATTGAATCGATTTAGGAAAATCAGACAACTTTGACAAAATCCAAAACTTTTTACGGGCACAGCCTAGTACCTCACATGCTTCAACAGTGCTAACTAAGCGGTCTTTTTGCTCTTCAAGCTCAGTGCGTAATTGGTTGTTTTCTTGTAGTAGTGCAAACAACACCGCTTTTGCGTCTGGGTGAATATCTAATAAAATGATTTGTTGTTCATTACTCATGCTGCATCTTCCTTTTTGCTTTTTTGATGATCGGCTAGTAAATCGTTTACCGATACTTCACCGTTAGTTAGTTCTGAAATACGCGGAATGTATTTCGCTGGGGCTTGGCAATGACGGTTAATCCAGTACCAAATAATGTTTTGCTTTGTGCTTAACAACTTGGCGGCTTTAGTTTGCCCACCAATTATTTCTATTGCTTTTGCTACGGCACTCATATTTCCTCCAAGCAGTGTTTATCAATTAAACCGATAATAGATATCAATTAAACCGATGTCAATATCGATTTAACTGATTAGACAAAATAAAATAAAAAGGCAATAATCAGTAAATATCACTTTAAGCGATTTTAATATTAGGGATTTAAAAAATGGATTTAGGAAAAAGAGTAGAAAAAAGACGTGTTCAGTTGGGAATGACTCAAGCACAGCTAGGCTTAATTGCGGGTTTAGCACAAAACTCTATTCATAATATTGAATCAGGCGAAACTAAACGCCCTCGTAAGATTGATGCTCTCGCCCAAGCACTAAATTGCACTCCAGAGTATTTACTATTTGGAATTGGCGAAATCCAGAGTGATGCAAAAAATATAAATAACAACGTTGCACCAGGGCCAACAATCAAAGCCACCGCCCCACTTATCAGCTGGGTACAAGCTGGCGCTTGGTCAGAAATAAGTGAAATTAAAGCGTATGACGCAGAACGTTTTATGTGCCCTGTTAATTGCAGCGACCTAACTTTTGTTTTAAAGGTGCAAGGTATTAGCATGGAGCCAAAGTTTGATGAGGGTGATTTAATTTTTGTAGACCCTGAAGCCGAATGCATCCACGGTTCGTACGTAGTAGCACGCCTAGACGACGACAACCAAGCCACATTTAAACAGCTCATTATTGAAGGTGGCCACAAATTTTTAAAAGCCGCCAACCCCAACTGGCCAGAGCAACTAATACCCATCAATGGTAATTGCACATTGGTTGGAAAAGTAATATTTACAGGTAAGTCACTTTAGTTTTACTAAATTGCAGGCACAAAAAAGCCCGTAATTAGCGGGCTTAAAATAAACTTTGAAAGTTTATATCTACAGGTTACTTAGCATTTGATAATTTACTAACTTCTTTGAATGTTATATCTGGCTTATAATTACAGGCGTTTATCGATGGCTTAAGAATCATAACCTCTGTACCCTTTCTTTTTAGCTGCGCGGAGTAAGTCAAGCCAAAAGGTTTTGGTGAAAACTCACTATATATATCATTTATTTCCGGTGCGTCGTCATAAGTCACTATCCAAGGCTGCTTAATTCTTTTAACGCTTTCAAACAATCTATAATGATCATCATGTTCAAAAAAGTTTTGGTATAGCCCCTTACCCTTTACATAATATGGAGGATCTATATTAACAAGGCACTTATTCTCTACATGAGGAAGCACTTCATCCAAAAACTCAGCTGCATCAAGATTTGTTAAGCAAATGCTATTTTTATACTCTGCAATTTTTTTAATTTGCTCAATAAGTCGTAATTTATTGAAACGGCAATCTATTTTATAATTTCCATCTTGATTCAACCCACCAATAACACCTGCTTTTATTATCCCAGATCGGTTAGTTCGGTTAAGAAAAAATGTCGAAAAGCCTCGCTGCAATAATGTTGACTTTTCATCATGCTGTATTGCTTTTTGTAAATGCCATTGTTCTATATCAACCTGTGTATTGCTTATGAGTTCACATAACGCATCTGTTTCATTAAGCACGCTATGCCAGAATGCATGAATTGAAGGATTTAAATCATTAATATAAACATGTTTTACATGTTTATTAATGAGCAAATACCAAGCAATCGCTGCACCGCCAGCAAAAGGTTCAACATAAGTCCCAGACTCTAAGTTATTTAATTTTAAAGTCTCTAGTACGTAGGCTGTTAGCTTTGCTTTACCGCCAGGGTAACGTAAAGGTGAATAAGTCTTCATACCTCTTTAATATCCACTAAAAATGTAAGTAAAGGAAATAAGGCATCCCAAAATCTATTTAGAAACTTCTTGTCGACATGATGAACTTGTATGCCATGAATATAGCTATTAAGAGTATCCAAACTGAAATCATTTGAGGGATTTAGGAGTTTACCAACTAGCTTATACTCTAAAGTTTTGGCTTCCATAACTTTAGATTTCAAATACTCTAACCTATATTTTAACACAACTTCTTGAAAATCTCTTCGATATTGCTGACCTATTTTTTTATCTAAGTTCGATTTGATAATATAATCTCTTACGGCCAAATCTAGAAAAACTCTTAACGAAGACGCTAAACAGTTTTTATATCTATCCATTGGTATTATTTTTAGTTCTTTAAATAAAGCATTTAATTTATGGTTATCACTTCGCAACTGACAAGATTCAACAATAAGTTTAGGCCTATCTGGATTCTTATACAATGTAGGTATATTTGCATCAGGGTATGAAGAGGGTAAAGGTGAAACCGTATCTTCGTGATCAGTTTCATTCTCACCAACATTAGCCGTATTAGAGTTCGTATTATTGCCCAAAGGTGTCATTGGGTTGGGATCTGTAGCTTGAGGTTCATTTTTATCAAAAGAAACTGTTGGTAATGCTTCTAACAAAGAATCGAGGTTATTATCAATTGTCCGGGTATTAATTTTAACCTCAACGTCATCTTCATCTTTTCTAATTACATACTTTAGCCACTGCGCATAAGCGGCATAAAAGCTATTTTTATTTGATGTGATGACAACACCTTCAACTTCAGTCGAAAAGCCCCACGCTTCTTTTACTTTGGTGTTTAAAAACCACCTCTCAAAGATTGTCATCGGCACTCTATGAGACTGCACATATTTTTGCTCGTCTTCTGTAAGTTGGCTTAAAATTTTATTATTTGTAGCCAAATCTCTGATTTTCAAAACTCGTAGAGTGTGATCTAATTCGCCCTTCGAATATTTAGTTACAGCAATTAATTTATCAATATCCCCTTTATATTTATCATATAAATTGGCAATCCAACGTTGCTGCTGTAACCTCGACCACTTACGCTGTAGTGAGCTTCCCGCATGCCTTTGATTTACATACCACTCACAATCGTCAAATGTTGGCGCAACATTGACATTTATTTTTTCTATAGTTGTTCGATCAATTTGTCGAGATAGTTTTTCAACAAAAGAGCGTATAGATAGCGGTGCCCTTTCAGGGTTACGTAATAGCTTGAGAGCTAAAACCCTTCGATTCCCTTCTGCTACGTAATACTTTTCATTATCAGGGTTTTTCCAAACAACTATGGGGTCAGCTGGAATAAAACCATCAGTAGCAATAGCTTGAATTAGTTTATATAAATGGTCTTTTTCACTAGAATCAGCAAGTAGTTCTTGTACATAATCTGCCATATGAACATAATTTTCTTCTGGTGATAATCGAGGATTCTCAGACCATAACCTTAGTTGATCAACTGCTCGAGGTGTCCTTTTCTCTAACCAATCAAAATTACTCATCTACCATTCCTTTCACAAGTTTAAATAAATCTAATAATCAATAATATACCAGCAATTCAGGTCCAGTTCACCTAAAAGCTAGTTGGTTTTTTGATAGCCAGCCTTCAATCATTATTATAAGTGTTTGTTTATATGGATTACGCTTTTGATCAAATCTTTTAATTCATTGAGTTCTTTTTCAATACTTTTAATATCAGCCGTGATATCACCTTTATTAATGGTATCATCGCTTGGTTTGCTCAAAATTGACTCCCTCAATTCTAAATAATTCTCCTTAATTTTTTTTGCACTTGAAGCATTATCAGTAAAATAAAGCTCAAAATACGTTTCAACTTTGTTCATAATGCCTATCAATTCATTATGCTCATTATTTCCCATTTTTGACTTTCTCACATGTAAATTAGCTATATAAGCGCACATTTTAAATCTTAAATCGGGAAGTAACAGAAAAGCCTCTTCAGCTTTTTTTATATAAATTTCTTTTTGAGCCCGTCGAGAGAGATAGTACTGATTTAAAAATACTGCAAATATAGCAACAGCCACCGAGATTAAAATAGTAACTAATTGTGCTTGCTGAGCTTTTTCAGAGAAAATTGAAGAAAACCAACTTATCATTTTAATCCTTTATGTTTAAAATTATCTAACGAACCTATACATAGTAATCAAGCGTTCCGCTGGATTATCTATCAGAATATTAAACTCAGCATTTTGGTATAACGATACTAATTTATCTACTTTTTCACATTCAAGTATGATTACTCTACCACCAACAAGTTGATTTGCTTTATCTATAATTGTGTAGGCTTCTTCGAGAATTAGATCCAGATTAATTGGGTTATCTTTGATTGAGTCATTCTTACCTACTTGGCCAATTAGGTAAGCATTTACACGGTCGCTATTTTTGCAAATACCATCAAGCCTTTTGCGTAAATTTTTACTTATCGGCTTTTCATTATCTTGATTAAGGTGGATTTCTTTTAGAGATAGAGAGAAATAAGCGAGTATTTGCCCTCCATCATCGAGGATCAAAGATGTGCGTGATTTAGATGTATTTTCAAGACGGATTGATTTATTGGGATCTGTTAAAAAGGACTGAACATCTGTGTTTTTATTACTACGAAAACTAGAAAGGAGTTGATGTAATTCTTTTTCATCAAACTCCTCTATTAGATCTGAGAGTGGGACAACCGTTGTCTTAATAACGCAATTCCTTTTACTCTATCTGCCTCATGGTTACGATTATTTGTTGTAACTTTATGGGCTTTTTTGCAGTTTTCTCTGAACGCTTGAATAGCTCTTTGATCGGTTACTACAAAGTTTTTTTCAAATGACGTGGTAGCCATAATAAGCTCCTTAATGCCGTTGTATCATTAGATTATTATAAAAATAATCCTATAAAGAATTTTAAACCTATTGACGGTTATGTCAACTTTTATGTATCTACGTGTGTATTCATGTCTTGTTGCACATCATTGGCTATATAATTCAGCTTTAAGCGCATTTTCTATTAATACACAATAAAGCTCATACCCTGTGGTCTGCTCTTTTATCCAATCGTGTTTATTATATACCGCCATTACACCACGCATTGTATGGCCTAACATTTTTTCGGTTACATGCGGCGCTACACCATTTTCGCTGAGCAATGTTGATAATGAACGGCGGGAATCGTGCGGTAGAAACTTGGGCATTTTATATTTTTCAAACAAGTGATCCCACATCCGACAGCAATAGCGATTAATACTGTGGGTGGTCATTGGTTTGTGTGGATTACCACCTGGTATTAAGTAACCTTTTCGCCCATAAACCATTGCTAGTGTGTCTAGTATACTTTTCATCTTCGCTGAAATTGGCCTGCGGATAGCTTTATTTGTTTTCGAGTTTTCTGATGGTACTGTCCAAATATTGTTGTCAAAGTCAAAATGCTCCCACTTAGCTAAACGAACCTCTGATTGCCTTGCCCCTGTTATATAAATTAGCTGAAGGCATGCTTTAGTTGCTGGTGTGGCTTTTGAGCTTTCTATTTGTATCCATAGTTTTGCAATTTCATCAAAGCGCATAACTCGCTGGCCAACTGATGCTTGTTCACCGATATCATTTACATTTAATGTAAGCACAGGGTTAAATGGTTTTACTTCCCCTCGCTTTTCAGCCCAACCAATAATCGACTTAATACGTACTAGTATAGTACCGGCTGTTTTAGCACTGCCTTGTGCTTTCACTTCATCAAAGTAAGTTATCCAATCTTTAATGGTCATTAAATCAAGCGGCGTATTTTTATCATTAAGTATTGGTACAATCCATTTACTGACTTGGTTTGCGTATAAAATTTGTGTTTTTTCTTTTAGGTCGGGTACTTTTTTATCTAGCCACGTTGCAGCAACTTCTGCCATTGTGGGCAGGCCCTTGGCATTGTTACGCATAAGCTTAAGCTCTAGGCGTGGGTCTTTATCTTGGCTTAACCAATTTTGAAACAGCGGTATATAGTCTTGTGCTTCTTTGATGCTAAGCCCTGGATAACGCCCTAGCGTGATAATTACCTGCTTAGCATCAACACGGCAGCGGTATTGCCAAGTGATAGTCCCCTTAGCAGATACCCTTACACTTAAACTATCTCTATGCGATAATACGCACGGTGTTTGATTTTTACCTAGCAGCTTTCTTAATTTGGTGTCACTGATCGCCATTTAATTTTTTATACACAGTTAGCAAAAAATTTATACACGATACTATACACACCATGCGCCAATTACAAGAAACTCGAAAATACAAAAAGAAACTGAGCAGCGCTAATAACCCGTAAAAATAAAGGGCTAAGACATAGAATGAATAATGAAAGCTATCAAGAGAATCAAGCAACAATCTATTGGCACGACTACGAGACTTGGGGGGCAAGCCCACAAAAGGATAAGCCGAGCCAATTTGCAGGTGTTCGTACCGATCTTGATTTAAATATTATTGGCGAGCCGCTTATTGAATATTGTAAGCCGCAAGCGGATTACTTGCCTCACCCTGAGGCGTGTTTAATTACGGGTATTACGCCACAAGTGGCGATGAAAAAAGGCTTGGTTGAAGCGGAATTTATAGCAAAAATTCATGCCGAATTTAGTGTGCCAAATACTTGTGTTGCCGGTTATAACAGTATTCGGTTTGATGACGAAGTAAGCCGCTATAGTTTTTACCGTAATTTTTACGACCCCTACGAGCGCGAATATAAAAACAATAATAGCCGATGGGATATTATTGATTTAGTACGAGCTTGTTACGCGCTGCGTCCTGAAGGCATTGAATGGCCATTAAAAGAAGACGGCAGCCCAAGCTTTAAGCTAGAGCATTTAACCGTAGCTAATGGTATTGAACACGCCGCAGCACACGATGCGCTAAGCGATGTAACCGCCACTATTGCACTGGCTAAACTAATAAAAGAAAAACAGCCAAAGCTGTATAACTTCTTTTTTGGTTTGCGTGGTAAAAAAGCGCTTGCTGAGTTAGTTGATGTATTTAACATGACGCCGCTGGTGCATACCACGTCGCGCATACCAGCAACGCAAGGCTGTACAAGCTGGGTTGCACCAATGAGCTTTCATCCGGTTAATAAAAACGCGGTTATTTGTTTTGATTTAACTCAAAGCCCGCAAGTACTTATTGATTTAAATGTTGAAGAGTTACGTAAACGTTTATACACCAAACGCTTAGATTTAGCCGAGGGCGATTTACCTGTTGGCTTAAAACTGGTGCATTTAAACAAGTGCCCTATTTTAGCGCCTGCTAAAACGTTATTGCCTGAAAACGCCGCCCGTTTAGGAATTGACCGTGAGCAGTGCTTAGCTAACTTAGCTATTTTAAAAGCCAATACCGACCTTCGCGATAAAGTAACCGAGGTGTTTAACGAGCAAGGCGATTACAGCGCAACTACTAACGTTGACTACTTACTTTACGATGGGTTTACAAGCCATGCCGACAAAGCTAAATTTGCGATTATTCGTGATGCAAAACCAGATGATTTGGCTGGATTGAATTTAGATTTTGAAGATAAAAAGTTTAATACGTTATTGTTTAGATACCGCGCCCGTAACTGGCCAGAAACGCTAAACCAGCAAGAGCTTGACCAATGGCGCCAGTATTGCCAAAACAAGTTAATGCACGGGGAAGATCAACCATCGATTAATGCGCAAGATTTTATGATCACCCTTGAAAACCTAGCGCATGAACATGACGACAGCGAAAAAAATCTTACAATTTTAAAGGCGCTATATAACTACGCACAAAGCATGTAATTTGCTTTAAGTTTGTGTGTATAACGCATTAAAAACGCGACACTTTAGCAATAAAATGTCGCGTTTTTTTGTTTATAAATATTTGTACCACTACACGCAAAGTAAAATCTATTTCACAAAGAGAAGCGAATGAGAAGTAAATGAGAAGACATAAGCCAAGAATAGCTTTAAATTAATCACTTACTCTAAAAGCGCAGCGCCTCATAACCTCTTTGTGAATAAGTCACTTTACGGGCTTTGCCCATCACGCAAGCAAGCTTCGCGTCTCCAAAAACAATCATAAATCTACACTTTGGGGTAAACGTAGAGCTTGCTCACGTGAAAAGCACAGCTTTTAATTACTTAAATAAAATACTATTTCACAAAGAGAAGCGAATGAGAAGTAAATAAGTACACATAAAAGCAACAACCGTTTTAGACTTATTACTTCATCTAAAAGCGCAGCGCCTCATAACCTCTTTGTGAATAAATCACTTTACGGGCTTTGCCCGTCACGCAAGCAAGCTTCGCGTCTACAAGTAAAACTCATATCTACACTTTGGCGGTAGACGTCGAGCTTGCTCACGTGAAAAGCGCAGCTTTTAATTGCTTAAATAAAACTCTATTCACAAAGAGAAGCGAATGAGGAGTAAATGAGAAGACATAAAAACAATAATCTTTTGATCTATCACTGCCTCTAAAAGCGCAGCGCCTCATAACCTCATTGTGAATAAATCACTTTACGGGCTTTGCCCGTCACGCAAGCAAGCTTCGCGTCTACAAAAACAACCACAAATCTATACTTTGGGGTAAACGTTGAGCTTGCTCACGTGAAAAGCACAGCTTTTAATTACTTAAATAAAACTCTATTCATAAAGAGAAGCGAATGAGGAGTAAATGAGAAGACATAAAAACAATAATCTTTTGATCTATCACTGCCTCTAAAAGCACAGCGCCTCATAACCTCATTGTGAATAAGTCACTTTACAGGCTTTGCCCGTCACGCAAGCAAGTTTAGCGTCTACGAAGCAACCACAAATCTATAGCGTCTACATCGACATACTCAACGTAAACGTTACTTTTTATGCAGTGCTTCTATACGTGCTAGTAAACTTGAGGTATCGTATCTGCCGCCGCCAAGTGCTTGTACATCGGCGTAGTATTGATCGACCGTTGCGGTCATTGGTAAAGTAGCGCCGTTGTTTTTAGCTTCATCGAGTGCTATGCCTAAATCTTTACGCATCCAATCTACGGCAAAACCAAACTCATATTCACCCGCCCACATTGTTTTGTAGCGGTTTTCCATTTGCCACGAACCGGCTGCACCTTTAGAAATGGTTTCTATAACTTTTTCACCATCAAGCCCAGCTTGCTTGGCAAAATGTAAGCCTTCGGCTAAACCTTGCACTGCGCCAGCAATACAAATTTGATTAACCATTTTACAAAGTTGTCCCGAGCCAACGCCGCCTAACAGTTGGCTAAAACGACTAAACGCCGCCATAACTGGCTGCACTTTAGCAAATACGGCTTCACTACTACCCGCCATAACCGTTAATACGCCGTTTTCGGCGCCAGCTTGTCCGCCCGATACAGGCGCATCTATAAAGTCGATATTTTGCAGAGCCGCTTTTGCAGCCACTTCGCGTGCTACTTCAGCTGAGGTTGTGGTGTGATCAACCAAAACAGTGTGCGGCAGCATGCCCGCTAACACGCCGTCGTCGCCATACACTACTGAGCGTAAGTCGTCATCGTTACCAACACACATAAATACGATGTCGGCATTGTTGGCAGCTTCGCGCGGGGTTGATGCAAGGCTTCCTGAATGTTCTGCAGTCCACGCGTGTGCTTTAGCTTGAGTGCGGTTATAAACGCATACGCTATGCCCTGCTTTTGCTAAATGCCCCGCCATTGGGTAACCCATTACGCCTAAACCTATAAATGCGACTTTCATTGACATAAAAATGACCTATTAAACTGATAACTTAGAAACTAGACCTCGATTATGTCAACCGGTCGATAAAAAAGCGAATGAAAATCTTTATAAAATTTCCTTAAGCGGGAAAGGTAAGTAGGTAACCTATGGACAGTATTTATCAATTTAATGCACCACTTTTTAACAGCGAAAATTTTTCTCTTAGCCAGTTACAGGGCAAAACCGTACTTATTGTTAATACAGCGTGTAAGTGTAATTTTTCGGTGCAATTAAACGCGCTCGAAAAGCTCTATCAGCAATACAAAGGCCATGGTTTTACTGTACTTGCGTTTCCTTGTAACCAGTTTGGCCAAAATGAGCCGCTTGATAATTTAGCCATTAAAGACTTTTACCAAGAGCAATTTAATACCTCGTTTGAGGTATTTGGTAAGGTAATGGTAAACGGGCCAGAAACACATCCGTTGTTTAATTATTTAAAATCGCATACGCGGGGTATTTCGCAAAACCGTGCTATTAAGTGGAATTTCACTAAGTTTTTAATTAACTCACAAGGGCAACTTGTTGCACGTTATGCACCGCGCACTAAACCCGAAACACTTAAACAAGTAATCGAAAGTAACTTACTGCAAGCCGTAAAGTTAAGCGCAGCTAAAGATGGTAAAAAGGTATCTTCAAAAATACCTTTGTTTACCTCAAGTAAGGCTCCGCTTAAGGCTTAATTTAAATCAATAAAATGCGCACTACTAAAGCACAGGTTTATAAAGTAGTTTATTGTATTAGTAATAAATAATACTCCTTAAGCGTCGAGGCTATTACCATGAACATTGCTTTTTTTAGTACTCAAAAGTACGAACTGCCTTTTTTTGAACAAAGTACACGCGATCAGCGTGATATAAAAATAACGTATTTTGAGCAAGCCCTGAGCGAACAAACCGCTATTTTAGCAAGCGGGTTTGATGCCATATGCGTGTTCGTTAACGACACTGTAAACGCCACTGTTATTGAACAATTGGCAAGCCAAGGCATAAACACTATTTTGCTACGTTGTGCAGGGTTTAATAACGTTGATTTACCTGCAGCAAAAGCACATAAATTAAAGGTATTACGCGTCCCTGCTTACAGCCCAGAAGCCGTAGCTGAGCACTGTATAGCGCTTATGCTAACGCTTAGCCGTAAAACGCATAAAGCATATAACCGCGTACGCGAAGACAATTTTGATTTAAACGGATTACTCGGTTTTAACTTGCACAATAAAACCGTGGGTATTGTGGGCTGCGGTAAAATTGGCCTTGCGCTGTGTAACATTTTAAATGGCTTTGGCGCTAATGTATTAGTGTGCGACCCCTACGCGCAACCTGGCAATTATACAATTACCGATATAAACACCTTACTTAGCCAAAGCGATGTGATTTCTTTGCATTGCCCACTTACCGAGCAAACTCATCATTTAATAAATGACGAGGCGTTTAGTAAAATGAAAACCGGCGTTATGCTTATTAACACCTCACGAGGTGCATTGCTTGATAGTAACGCGTGTATTAGCGCGCTTAAAACTAAAAAGCTAGGTTACCTGGGGCTTGACGTTTACGAGCAAGAGTCGGAGCTATTTTTTAAAAACCACAGCGACGAAATAAATCAAGACGATATATTCTCGCGCTTAGTGAGCTTTAAAAATGTTTTAGTAACAGGCCATCAGGGCTTTTTTACACAAGAAGCACTTACCGAAATAGCAAACACAACCGTACTTAATGCCCTTGAAGTAAGTGAAGGTAAATCTTTAACTAATGAGGTTTTATAAAGACCTAGGCTTTAGCTAAATAACCGGTACAAAAAAAGCGAATAAGGTGAGCCCTATTCGCTTTTTTGTTTAAAAATTTACTTTAAATAGAGCTTAGCCAAACGCGACGTTTGCAAATACCAAGGTCATTAATATTGGGCATACAAAACGAATGTACTGAGCAAACCAGTAATGCAAACCGGTTGTTGCTTGGTGTAATTTGTTACCACGTTTCCACATCCAGCCTACAGTAATAAAGTAAAACAAGCCCATAAGCGGTAATTGGTATTGGGTAAATAGCATAATGACTAAGCCAAATAACCAATCAAAATTTAGTATAATTGCGCTTGCACATACAAGTACAACGGCGCTCACTGCCCATGTTGCTTTGGTACGGCTAACGTTATGGTTTTCGACTAAAAACGCTACCGGAATTTCGGTGGTCGATATAGTTGACGTAACCGATGCGATAGACATTAATACAAAAAACAATAAGCCGACTAATAAACCAATTTCGCCCATAGTGCTAAATAGCGCAGGTAAAATAGCAAAAATAAGTTGCCCTTCGCCAATAAGCTTTCCGCCACTAAATACTTCAACGCCGTTGTGCTGCGCCACATAAATAGCAGGAATAATAAGTAATCCTGCTAAAAACGCCACACTGGTATCAAGTAAAGCAACACCTGCGGTGAGCTTTGGTAAATTAGCATCTGGCTGTAAATATGAGCCGTAAATCATCATGCAACCCACACCTAACGAGAGCGAAAAGAACGCTTGCCCCATTGCAGCAATAATTAAGTTAGGGTCGAGTATTTGGCTAAAATCAGGAATTAAATACGCGGCAAAGCCTTCGCTTGCGCCATCAAGTGTAGCAATGTAGGCAATTAAACCAACAAGCAATATGAGTAACAGTGGCATTAAACGGCGCGACCAAGTTTCGATTCCCGATTTAACCCCTTTTAAAATAATACTGGCGGTTAAAATAAGCATAAGCGGTGTAAACACAAAATTACGCAGCACTGAGTCGCTATGTAAAAACTCGCTTGCGCCTGTAAATCCAAAAAAGGTTGTTATAGGTTCAATAGCGTACGAGAGCATCCACCCTGCTACTATTGAGTAAAAACTTAGCATAACAACTGCGCCCGCAAGGCCTATGTAACCTGCTGCTGCACCAACTTTACGATTAGTGTTTTGCCATGCATCGCCCAATGCTTTTACAGGATTAGCTTGTGCTTTGTGACCTAAATAAAGTTCGGTATACAGCGCAGGGAGCGCAAGTAAAAATATAACAATAAAGTAAACCAGTAAAAATGCACCGCCGCCATGGTTGGCCGCTTGCGTAGGAAAACCCCAAATATTACCCAAACCCACTGCTGCGCCAGCAGCGGCTAAAACAAAACCAAGTCGGCTTTGAAACCCATCACGCACTTGTGCCATACATCTACAAATCTGTTATTATTTTGATTATTGTGAATTAAACCATATTTCATGCCAGCTGAGTAATAAAATTGTACCCAGCCTTTGTTAGTGGCGTTAACCGCTCACAATATCAGCGACTTCTTTTGCTTTAGGGCTTTTATGACTGAACACTATTTTAAAAACGCCTTGAGTATTACTTCAACTCAATTGGCAAATTTGTCTTTAGCAAGTAACAGTATTTTATTATTTAATGCTAAAACACTTGATCTTAGTGACTTTAATTTACCCGATTGCTTAAGCCCATTTGAGTTAACCATTATAAACCGTCGCAAAAGCCCTCAAGCTAAGCAAGAGTATTTAGCGACGCGGTTATTGTTAAAACACCTTATTAAAATAACGCAGCCGCAACATGCGCACGTAGCGCTTAATAAAATGAGTACAGAATTTGATGAGGCAAGCTCAAAGCTGCAAATACATGTAAGTGGTGATGTTATAAATACCTGTATTTCGCATTCGCATGGTTTGGTTGGGGTCGCGCTTAATTTTGATAAAAGTGAGTTTGGTTTTGATATTGAAAAAGTAAGCCTAAAGCGCCCGTTTGAAAAGCTCGCTAAACATTTTTATCATCAAGATGAAATTTCACTTATTACCGAGCCTACTAATACCCAAACCCAAGCAGATACTTTTTTTAGAATTTGGACATTAAAAGAGTCGCTTGCTAAAGCCACCAGCCGCCCTATTGCAAAATTACTTAGCCCCAATGTGTTTGACGAATTACATTGTGCAAAGCTGAGTGCTAGCAGCAATCGCGTTACTGTAGTTGATAGTAGTAACAGCAATGTTTGTTTTGATGTGAGTGTGGTGCATAAAAAAAGCATCGACTGGCGATGCTTTTTATTAACTGATTTTGTTAAGTAACTTTACTAGTTAATTTTACTAGGTAACTTTAATAAATCGCTTTCCTGAATAACCGCTTCTTAATAGTAAAATTACTTACGCAGCAAAATCATTTTCTAATAAACGGCTATGAATAGACTGCACTACGTTATCTGACTCAGTTTGCTCTACTAAAAAGCACAAGTTGTGCTTACTTGCACCGTGACAAATTAGTCGAATGTTAAAGTCTTTTAATACACTCATTAAGTTCATTTCGTGTTGGCGTAATTGAATCTCAGAGCCAATAAGTGCCACCAATGTTAGGTTGTTTTCTACCGACACATGGCAAAACTCTGCAAGCTTATCTAGGCATTCTTGATCAAGCTCTGGGCGCGAGGCGTTTTGCGCGTTATCAAGCGTTATAGCTACGCTGATTTCTGATGTGGTTACCAAATCGACCGATATATTGTATTCACTTAATAGTGTAAATACGCGTGCTAAAAAGCCGCTTGCTAGGAGCATTTCTGGGCTTTTAAGCGTAAGCAATATTTGGTTTTTACGTTGCGTTACTGCGCGTATACCTGGTTGCTGCGATTTTTCGCGCTCAATCCATGTACCACCACGTTCTGGCTCTCGGCTAGAACCTACAAATACATTAATGTGGCTACGGCTCGCTGGTAATATAGTTGCTGGGTGCAATACTTTTGCGCCGAAGGTCGCCATTTCGGCGGCTTCGTCAAAACTTAAACGTGCAATGGGCGTCGCTTTTGCGCACAAACGCGGGTCGGTGCTAAAAATGCCCACTACGTCGGTCCAAATATGCACACTTTTAGCGTTAATTGCTTCAGCTAGTAATGCAGCGCTATAGTCAGAACCACCACGTCCAAGCGTTGTGGTTTGACCGTATTCGTCACTACCAATAAATCCCTGCGTCACAATTACTTGAGTGTCTAATAACGGGATTAAATGCTCTTTAGCAGCTTGCGCTGTGGCTGCAACATTAGGCGTTGCTTTACCAAATTGGCTATCGGTTTTAAGCACTTTACGCACATCAAAGCGATCGGCGTTTAAACCTTGTAAACGCAGCACCTGAGCAAACAAATACGACGATAAACGCTCACCAAAGCTCAATAGCTCATCGTGTTGCTGATCGGTTGTTAGTGACTCTTGAGCCAATATTTGAAATGCTTTTAGGGTTTCGTTAAAGCCAACCGCTAAATCGGCATCTAGCGATAACTTATCTAAAATAGTTTGTTGAATAGCAAGCACGCCGTTTATGTGTTCTTGGCGCTCACTTGAGGTAATACTTGGTTTGCACAGTGCAACTAAGTGGTTAGTTACGCCGGCACTGGCGCTCACGGCAACAATACGTACGCTTTTATCTGCAACAATAATTTCGCTACAGCGACTCATCGCTTCAAAGTTTGCAACACTTGTTCCGCCAAACTTGGCAACGATGTAATCTGATTTTGCGCTTAACTCTGTTTGAGGCACTGTTTGTGGCGCTGATTGGGTAGTCATTTAGTCTCCTTTCGCGGTATCCAAACCGCAATAAAACAAGAAGAACTTGGCAAAGGAATGCTTGAAGATAAGTCCACTGCCAGAAGCTCTCCACCTATATTGGTGACAGTTTTGAGGATTCAGCCCCATAAACCGAAAAACAATGACGACGTACCATTATTTTCCTCGGCGAGTACTTCCCTCCTTAATGATCATCGGCTTTCGTCGCCTAACATTAAGTACCTAAGTATCGCACCTCTTCTGAATGCTTTATTAACCAGTGGCTAATAAAACAAAACCCCACTAAGTAGCGGGGCTTTGAAAGTTATCGTTTAGACGTCTAGCTGTCAAGCATTTAATAATTTATGCATCAAATAAAACTGCCCATGTAATACGAGCCTGCATAACCTACGGTGTAGCAAATTAATAAATGCAGCGATAAACGCAAGTAGCTCATAAAGGTAAGCGCTTTAACTTTGCTCATGGCAATAATGCCCGCAGCCGACCCAATGATCAGCATTGAACCGCCCACGCCCGTTGCATACGTAAACGACAACCAGTGTTGTTGGCTCATTACTATATCGGCTTTTAATAAAGCAGCAGTAAGCGGTACGTTATCGACCCCTGCTGATAATATGCCCATTAAGTAGTTTGCGTACTCGGGTGCCATTACCGTATATAGGTCGGTAAATTTACTCAACATACCAATTTCTTTAAGTGCGCCTACAAGTAAAAGCACACCTACAAAAAACAATAATGTGTCGTATTCTATATCGCGAACAAAATCGATTATGTCTTTGTTGATGTCTTTTTTGCGCATTAAAAATTGCGCCACTAAAAACATCACTGATAAGCCAAACAAAAAGGTGAGTAAAGGCGGTACGCTGTAAACTACACTCAGCATAAGTGTGCTCACTACGGTAGATAAAAATATAACAGCAATGGTAATGTCGGTTTTTTCGATGCGGGTTTTACCTGCACCAGCAAACTCAACACGCCCTTTCATACCGATAGACAGTAACCCGGCTAGCAGCATAACGCTTGCAAGTGCTGGCGCTATAAGTAGTAATAAATGACCTATGGTTACTTTGCCATCTAAAAATATCATCAGTGTGGTTACGTCACCTGTAATTAGCGATACTCCACCTGAGTTAACCCCAAACACAATAAGCGTGGCGTATTTAATGAGCTTTTTAGGTTCAAGTTTTAACGACATAACAACCGCGAGCGATATAAGCGTAGCTGTTACGTTGTCTGAAATCGACGAAAACAAAAATGCAAAACCACCCACCAAAAACATGAGCTTTTTTTCGCTAATACTTTTTGGCATAACACGGTGCACAATATTTTCTATAAACCCCTTTGAATTTAAATACGCGACAAAGGTCATTGCAGCCATTAAAAATAGCCATAACGAGGCAATCTCTAAAATATTTTCGTTTAAAAGGTGTTGAATCGTATCGGGGCTTTGCCCGTGAAGTGGGTATATAAAAAGAAGAATCCAGCAAAGCGTACCAAAAAACAGCGTGGTTTTAGCTTTATTAACATGGATTATATCTTCTATAACGATCAGTAAAAATGCAATCGCTATCAGGGTTAGAATAATCGAGGAAACCATGGTAGTTAAACAACCTTTGATATAGTTTTAAAGAACACACAAATAACATTCCATTTCATGTGCCTATTTTCGGCGCGAATTTTAGCACTGCCTCTATGCAAAAACTATTATTAAATGGTCTTAAAAACGAATACTATATACAGACAAGGTTAATTAAAAATACGTAATAATGAGTCTTCTAAAAGAACTCAATAATAAAATACTAGGATGTTGTAACCTCTTATGATCCCAGCTAAAAAGCTACTAAACACCATAACTGAACATTGGGGTGTACTAGAGCTATTATTTAAACGTTTTAAAATGGCTGACTTTAGCCTGAAAGACGTACAAAACGCCATTAAACAAAAACAGCCTACTTGGTCAAACGAGCGTATTTATAAAGAAACAAATCGTTTGTTAAACCAAGATATTTTAATTCCGCTGGCTAAATCCTCTCAGCTTGAGATAAATCGTGCCATTGCCGATTTTGCTACTTTTTTACTGCAAGAAGAACATTTAGGTTTAGCGCAAGAAATTAGCGTATTAGTCGACGACCTCGCACGTTTAGGTAATCGCCTAGATAACGCTGGCGAAATAGAAGACTTTGACGATTTGCGCCGCTTTAGCCGTATTATGGATGATCGGGTGCGTAAAATAATGAAGCTCTACGCGCACAACGAAAACGCCATTTTAAATCTTGTTGAGCAAGCTAAATCTAATAATGCAGTGCAATCGCTGCAAAAGCGTTATAAAGCGGTAATAGAAGCCTTTGACGAATACATAGAGCCCATGCTTGAAATGGTTGATATTCGCGGCGAATTTCATGCGTGCTTTACCCTCATTGAAGAACAAATAAGTAAGCAAATTATTCATATTGAGCGATCGGGTAAAGCCTACAACGACAAACGAATGCTGGAGCAATTACGTACCCGTATATTAGAAATGCATTTAGTGGGCAGAGAAAGCTTACGTAAAAGTGCCGATATGCTTATGCCGCTGCGCGAAGAGCTTCGCCGTAATAACTTAATAACTCGCCAAGCAGCCAAAGTACTTGGGCTTGTGCGTAAAAATGGCGTAGACAACATGCTAAGTGCTGTGCAGCCACATTTTGTAAGCGACGCGCAGCGATACTCGCTTGGTCAGCAACGCCATATTGTGGCTTACATGGCAAGCTTGGTTGAATTTGAACACGAAGAATACCAATTGCCAGATCAACAAGACGTGCCTGCATTTGTTACACCTAATATTCCTGACTACAACGATGTTAAAACCAGCTTTGCTAAGAGCTTTAATAAAAAACGTAAAAAGCCGCAACCCTTGTTGCAATTTTTAGATGAAAGCTACCCAGATCTCGATGCCGACGAAATGCTATTTTTGTATCAAAAATTAGTCAGCGACAGCGATATTAAAATAATTCAAAGCGATGAAAAAGCCCGCGTAAAAATTGCCGGTCAACACTTTTCTTTATATCCATTTAATTCAGAGCCTCAGCCAGATCCAAAGGCAGGTAAATAAACTATGACACACATAAACTTAGACGAGCTAACCCATCTACAAGCCATTAATAAAAAATTAGTAGCGGGTTATCACATTTGTGAGCAAGACAACGTAATGTGGCAAGAGCTTGACCAACACATAGAAGACTACACCGCCCTATTTACCGCTTTAGGTAACGATTTAAAACGCGACAGCCGTGGCTTTTATTATTTTGGTAGCGACGAAAGCACACCCAATATGGGCAAAATATCTCGCGCTATCGCGCTCACTATTTACATTTTAATTGAACACTACGCCAATACGGGTAAAGACCCAATGCGCGCATTGTTTGACGACGTAAACGATTTAGAGCTTATGCAAACGCTGGTGCAAATTAACAAACATTTGTTTGATCAGCTTGAGATATTTTCAGGATCTGATTTGCGCAAAGACGTTTATCTGCGCATGGTGCGCTTAGGTTTAGCCCGCGAAGTAGAAGGCGGCTTTATGCTACAAGCGCCAATTCACCGCTACATAGATGCACTCATGGAAGTAAACGAAGAAACCTACATTACAGAGGACGAGGAATGAAAAATCTATACGGACTAAGTAAACTCGCCCTACTTAACACCGCAGGCTATGCAAAATGTGTGATCCCGCTTGATAAAAGCAGCTCTATTTGCGCGCCCAATAACACAGGTAAAAGCTCGGTTATTAACGCCCTGCAGTTTCCGCTTATTAACGATTTACGCTTAACAGAATGGGACGGACACGATTTAGATGAAACCCGAAAGTTTTATTTTTCATCCGATCAGTCGTACATTTTACTAGAAGCTAACTTGCCTCATGGCTCGGTAGTAATAGGCGTTGCGGGACTTGGTAAAATTGCCGGTTACGCGCATCAGTACTTTTGTTATCAAGGAAAGCTTGATTTAGAGCAGTACACGCAAGGTAAAACTATTATTAAATTTACCAAGCTGTTCAACCATTTAAAATCGCTTAATTACAATCCTATTGAGCTTAAAGCACAAGAGCTCAACGCGCTATTGACTGGCGGCGCAACGCCTTTTGACGGCGACATAAACCTAAAAATGATCCCGCTTAATAATGTGCAAGACTCTTCTATTTATAAAGAAATATTTAGACGTATTCTTAACTTACACAAATTAGGCGCAAGCGACGTAAAACGCTTTATGCTACGCGTGTTTGAACGCCATATGTCGAACTCTAAGGTCGACTTTTATGAAGTATGGCGCCGCTCGTTTGATAAAGTAAATCGCTCAAAACGCGAACTAAAAGCCCTTGAGTCAATGCAAGAGCCAATAGCCGCGCTTGAATCAATGCTTGAAAACCAAACCGTGCTTAAAGGTAAATTAGCGGCGTATGCACCTAAAATTGACCAAGCACTGATTGATTTTAATACTTATCAAGAGTCGCAACTTAATGAGCTGGGTATAGCGCTTGAAGATATAGAGCACGAAAAACACGAGTTTGAGCAAAAGCAAAGCCTATACGTACAGCAATCGCGCGACATAGAGCGCAGACAAACACAAATTGAGCAGTGGTTTTTAGATTACGATGCGCTTAAAAGCGAATTTGAACTGGTAAATAAAGCCACCCTTAAAACCAGCCTGACTCAGTTAAAGCAAGATTACGAGTCGCTTTCGCACTCTATAACCAGCGCACAAGGGCAAAGCCTACACACGCTTGACTACCGCATTAGCGAAACACAAAAACAAATTAAGAGCTTAAAGCTGCAACTTAAAAACCTTGAGTTTAATTTGTTTACCCGTATGCGCGAAGATCTCTCGTTAAAAGAAGTAGAAGAAATATCGCGGATTTTAAACCCTGATATTCTCTCATTTGCGACCACCACTAATGGCGATATAACCATTGATGACGAAGATGCGTTTGGTGAATTTTTATCGCTACTTAGCGAAAACGTTAAAGGCGGTGTACTAACTCTGCCAGGTGCGAGCATTAAGCTTAAAAAGCTCTCGCCTGTGCAAATGCAAAGCGGCGAAAACAAAGAGCAATTAACCGCTCAGCTCAGTGCACTTGAGCATTCACTTAAAGAATTTAAACAACAACGCGATGTTGCAGCAAACGTTGCCGACAAGCAAAAAGAAAAAGACGCGCTATACGATGAACTAATGAGCGCTGAGAGCGCCCTAAAACGCTTAGAACAGTTTGATATAATGCAGCAGTCGGTTGAAGCGCAAGCCATGCTAAAAGAGCAGTTATTAGCTGAGCGCGAACAAGTTGACGACTACCTGCAAGATATTCAAAAAAATAGTGGCTCAATTGCTGACAGACGCTCGTTAATTAAATCTAAACAAGAGCAAATTAATCGCCAAACTGAGCGCTTACGCCAAGTTAAGAGCGAGCGAATTGATCACACTCTTGATTTATACAGCGGTAAAGTAACCCCGTACATGATTGATATTACAGTCGACTTTGATAACTTAAGCGACCTTGTTCATCATTTTAATAAAGACTGCCAAGAGCTGCGTAATTTTGACATAAACGTACGCAACACTTATTTGCATGTATATAACGCGGGTATTACTAAATTCGACAACGAAAACGACGAATACACTAAATACCAAAAGCTAATAAGCGCCTTTCATAATATTGATAACGAACGCGATGCTGTTGAGCGCCAAGCTCGCGTTGCGCTTACCGAAGTGGCTGCGACCATTAAAGGCTTGCGAGAAGATTTAGACCGACTTCGCCGCGAAATGAACAGCTTTAATAAAGGCATAAGCCAGCACCGTATTTCAAATCTGCAAGCGTTTAAAATTAACGTAATACCGCGCAAAATGCTGGTTGATAGTATAGATACCATTATCAGCACGTCGCATCAGTTTGAACAAGGCGACACGCTTGATTTACTTAGCCAAGAACCGTACAGCGAAAGTGCGGTAAACGAAGCGAAAGATCACTTAATTAAACTCGCCTCAGATAAAGCGGGCTTAACACTTACCGATTTATTTGATATTCGATTTGAAGTGGTTAACCGTGCAGGTGAAACAGAGCACTTTGAAAAAATAGACTCAGCCGGCTCAAACGGCACACGTATTACGATTAAGTTATTGTGTGGCATGTTATTTATTCGCTACTTATTAAGCGATCAAGAACAAAACCTATACCGTATACCTATTTACATAGATGAAGCGGCCGACATTGACCCACAAAATCAAAAAGCAATTATAGAAACCGCATTAAGCTTTGGTTTTGTGCCTATATTTGCCTCAGTTAAGCCACAAATAAGTTGTGACTACATTGTGCCTATTCGTTCAGTAAAAGACGGTGCACAAAACTGGGTAGATGAAAAAGATTGGATTGAAGTTGAACATTAAACTTTTACTGATGACTAATTAACAGAGGTTAATTAGTCATTCAGCCATAGGGCGTGTTGATCTTTGTGGATTGAAATTTGTTCAATTTAGGGGCAATTTAATCGCAGCGTGAGGTTTGTAACCTAGTGGGCTAAGTAAAAACCGAGCAATAAAGAGTTAATTGCCCCTAGGCAGAACCCTTCGCGCAGCGCATGTTTGGCATTTATGCTGCGTTATCACCTATTTATGGGGAATAACCACACTACATAGGCTCTGCCTTGCCCAAATACCAAACATACTGCTGCAAATTCAACCACGAAAGGTCAACACGCCCTGACAATTAGACTAATATTTAGGACGTTTAAATAATACACATTTAAACTATGTGTGTTATTTTAAATTAATGCATTTTATTGGAGCAAACGTAATGAAAAATATACTTATTGTTGCAGCGCTAGCACTTCTTACAGCCTGTACACAAACCCCAGATTGGGATTACGATAAATCAGCTAACTTTAGTAATTTTAAAACATTTGCTTGGGTAGAAAACGCCAGCCTAACTAAAGACACAAATAACTATCAAATTAATGGCCTGATGGAAAAGCGTGTTCGCACTGCCGTTAACGCAGAGCTGAGCCAAACATTAGGTATGAGCTTAGTTGATGCAGCGCAAGCTGATGTACTTGTTAACTATCATGCATCGGTAGACAAAGAGCTTGAAGTAGACAACTTCAATATAAACTACCGCCCGCATTGGGGTTATTGGGGTACTGGTTTTCAACGCGATACAACTGCGCGTGAATACGAAGTGGGTACGTTAATTATTGATATTGTAGACCGTGAATCTAACCAGCTTGTATGGCGCGGCGCAAAAGAAGGCCGATTAAAGAAAAATCAATCGCCAGAACAACGTGAAGCATCAATTAATAAAACAGTTAGCGAAATATTAAGTAACTTCCCGCCGCAAAAGCAGCAGTAAGTTAAAATTAGCTATAAGTAAGTTTTAAAAGAGCTCACAGTACGTGAGCTTTTTTGTGGGTGTGTATTTTTGGAACTTTTAAAATAAAGTAATTACGAGCTACGCCCGTCACGTCAGCAAGCTGCACGTCTACAAAAAACACCGCGTCAAACTTTACCTGTAGGCGCTAAGCTTGCTTGCGCGAGAAGCGCAGCTTCTAATTACTTATCTGTCTCCAATCTAAATTACGAGCTACGCTCATCACGTCAGCAAGCTGCACGTCTACAAAAACACCGTGTTAAAGTTACGATTTATACTTATGCAGTAACTCAAGCGGTATATGACAGTAATCATCAGGGTGATTAGTTAAGCGGTCTTGATGCTCAGGATCGCTTGGCACGTAGTTAGTTAGCAGCTCTACCCCTACCACAATTTTATCGGCATCACTTCGCTGGCTTATATAATTGCTAGCGACCTTTAAATGATCTTGGCTTTTGCTATAAATGGCAGTGCGATATTTAGGGCCTACGTCATCCCCTTGTTTGTTAACGCTATACGGATCAATAATCTCAAAAAAGAAGCCAAACAGCTCGTTTAAGCTAACCTCTTTTGTACTAAATATTACTTTTACACACTCAGCATAACCGTCGTATTCGCCTTGTGTATTATCGTTTTTTCCATTAGCCCGCCCTGCTTCAGTACTTATTACACCAGGTAAGTGCTTTAAAAATTCTTGCACGCCCCACAGGCAGCCACCAGCAAAGTAAATAGTATCTTGTTGTTTTATATTCATAATAAATGTGACCAAGTTTGTTAGATGCATTAACTTTGCAAATGATTATCAAATGCAGTTTTTAATGAATTAATGTACAATCGCGCCAAAATCGCAGTTGTTTAATTGAATTATTTTATCACGCCTTAAAAGTGTGTTCTGAATTTAATTGTTACCGTAATTGCATATAAAAAAATGAGACACACAACATGAAATGGTCACCGCACTTTATACTCCCAGCACTGCTATGCAGCGCGAGCAGTTTTGCCTACGGCGAAGCTGTAACTGATAAAACTGAAACATTACCGGCAATCGAAAAAATAACGGTTGAGGCATCGCCCACTGCAAACACATTACCTGTAGGTACATTTGACTCTCCAGTATCTAATTTAGAGTATGACCCACGTGTTGATTTGCAATCACGTAATATGGCTGAAGCGCAAGCCGATGTAACTATACGTGGTGGTATTTTTGAAAATACCGGCTTTAGGGTTGGCAGTGCTACTTTACTTGACCCACAATCTGGCCATTACTTTGCTGAAATTCCTATTGCACCGCAAATGCTTACCGGCCCTTATATTTTAACAGGCGCAGACAATGCGCTTAATGGTGCTAATAGCTCTGTAGGCACTGTATCATTTGGCTGGAAACCAATTAGCACGGGCGGCAGTGTATCGGTAGGTACTGGCACAAACGATTTTAACTTACAAAGCTTACATGCAGGTGTAAGTATGCCCCTTGAAGGCGCAAAGGATTGGAAGCTTGGTTTTGAAGGCGAGATTTCTCACTCACAAAGCGATGGCACAATTGATAACGGCGATCACGACTTTACGCGTGCATCGGGTCGCGTTCAATTAGCTGGCGCTGATTCTCAAACAGATTTGTTTTTTGGCTCACAAGATAAGTTTTTTGGTTGGCCAAATTTGTACACTCCATTTGGCGTTAACGAAACAGAAGAGCTAGAAACCCGCTTATTAATGCTAAACCATAAGCAAAATTATGCGCAGGATAGTAACTTTGAAGTGTCGGCTTATTACCGCACACACAACGATCACTATATTTACTCTCGCGAAAACCCCAGTGCATTTGAAGCATTTCATAAAAGTGAAGTTAAGTCGTTAGGGCTATCAGGTCGCCATGCTCAAAGTGATGTATTTGCTGTAAATTACTCAGCGCAGTTTATTGACGATTCAATTGAATCGACCACGCTTGAAAACAATTTTACCTCGCGTAACTATTATAAAGTGAGTGTATTGCCAGAGTATAAAATGGCACTTGAGGGCAATAAACAACTTACATTTCGCTTAGGTGCTGCGTTTGACGATACAAATAGAGACGACTCTGAACTGTCACTTATTGGTGATATAACGCTTAATACACAAAACAGCAAAGGTTTTGAGCGCACGTTTTATTTATCGTACGCAGAGGCAAGCCAAGTAGCAGGCTATACCGCCATTGGCGGAAGTGATTCAGGCGGGTTATTTAGAAGTAATTACACCCTTGAGCGCGAAACGACTAAAAGCCTAGAGCTAGGTTTATTAGTTGATGAGCAAACTTGGCAACTTAATTCGGCTATTTTTTATCGTAAAGATGACAACTTAACCGATTGGACGTTTAATTTTGACTCAAGCTCTGCGCGATTTGCAAACCCTGTAGATATAAATACAACGGGCATTGAGTTCTTAGCAACTAAACACTTTGAAACAACCGAAATTGTAGCGAGTTACACCTACCTTCATAAATCAGAAAATTACGGTGCGGCAGATATTGATGCTAGTTTTTACGCATTAAACTTTCCTGATCACCGCCTAACACTCGGCGCAGTTTGGAATCCTACTGATATATTGCAGTTTAGAATAGATAACGAGTGGCGCAAACAGCACGAAAATGCGCTGCGCGGTAGTGACGACGATGCTTTATTTACCCATTTAACGTTAAAAATTACGCCGCCAATGCTAAAAAACTTATTTATTACTTTAGCAGCAGATAACTTATTGGGTGAATCGTTTGAAGAGATACCTGGTACACCAGGGCGAGGTGAGCAATATACGTTAAGCGCAACGTATCGTTGGTAGAATTGAGCTATCACATTCAAAGACCTGTTTATTTAAAACAGGTCTTTGAATAAATATTTAGCAAAGAATAAACGACATACTAAATGTTAAGAGCTTTGATTACTCAGCTTATATTGAACCAGAACGACATTGTCTTTTTCTTAGTTCATTATCAATTTGTAAAGGGCGACTAAGCTCATCTGTAAGAACCTGCGAAACAACCGTACCGGTTTCAACTTCTTGTATCCAGATTGATATTTTATCCCCTTCCCTTTTTCTATTTAGCATGTAGCTTTTATCAGAATCTAAATTAACGTTAAAATTAACAAAAGCTTCTTTTTGACTATTTAAAACATCAGGGTTTGAAACACTCGCCTTTACCCATAAATCATGCTCACCACTGATATACTGCTTTGGTTCAGCCCATTGTGTAGGTTTTTTGTTAAAGCACATCAAGTGGACATATTCTAGATCTACTCCCTGCTCTCTTTTAAAGTTTTCGAGTCTAAAGTGGCCTTCTTTAATATCGGTTTTAATGGGTAAGTTTGAACAACCTAATAAAGTCACACCTAATGTAAATGCTGTAAGTAAATTTTTCATTTTTCTTTCCTTTTAAAAATTAAGATTGAACGAAATCACCTATAAATGAGATTTATAAAAAGTATCTTACAATTTCCTATATTAGCAACAAAATTAAATATGTCTAATATTTCGCCATTAAATAAATTAACGACTGCTTTTAATAACCTTATGAAGATTTTTATTAATAATATATTGTAAATAGATGTGTATTAAAAACGAGGATTAAGTTAGCTCTTCAAGCTCTGTAATAAGCGCTAGAGCTTGTGCATTTGTTGACCCGCACACATCAAGCGTGGCGCTAAAATCACTACATACTTTAGGTCGGCTTGAATCACCAAATAACTTACATAAATTACGTTCATCTAGCTGAATACAGCGCTCTCCGGCCTTTTTACCGTTTGGCATTCCTGGTATTGGGGAGCTAATACTTGGCGCAATACAGCATGCACCGCAGCCTAATCTGCAAGTCATTGATTCTGTTTTCATAATATCCTCTGTATAAAAAACACTTACTTTTATTCCTTTTTAAGAACGTAATTAGCCACACGCTAAGTTGCAATACACATATGTAATGCTTTGTTACATCTTAAAACGCCTTGTAAACACTTTATTGCGTATTATTGCTCTGTCACCACCAATTATGAAGGAATGCCTTGTGGCTACTACAAAACAAATAATACTCCCAATTGCAGTTTTAGCAGGCGGTATTGCTTTAGCTTTCGCCTTTATGGCCATGAAAAAGCCACCAGAAGAAAAGCCTGAGCAAGACATTCGACCTTTAGTTGCGACCCAAAGCATACTCTTAGATTCTATAACGCTCGATGTTAAATCGTACGGCATAGTAAAACCAAAAGATCGTACCGAATTAATAGCACAAGTAAGTGGGCAAGTTATTTTGGTGTCAGATCAATTTGTTGAAGGCGCGTTTGTAAAGCAAGGCGATATTTTAGCACGAATTGATGCAAATGATTACGAGGCTGACTTTATCGAAGCGCAAGCAGGTTTAGCTCAAGCAAGCTCAGCACTTGAAATAGAACGCGCACAAGCGCATGTAGCGAAAGCAGAATGGGAACGTATTAAATCCGACTCTAGCGATGCTATTGCATCAGAGCTTTATTTACGTAAACCACAACTGGCCGAAAAGCTCGCGCGTTACCGCTCTGCTCAAGCAAGTGTTAAACGTGCAAGCCGCAACCTTGAACGTACTTATATTAAAGCCCCGTACGATGCCATTATTAACGAGCGCACAATTAGCTTAGGTTCAGTAGTAAACCCAGGTAATAGTTTTGGTGCATTGAGTGCAACCTCAGTTGCAGAGGTACGTTTACCCGTTGCCGACCAAGAACTGCAATATTTAAAAAATGGCGGCGTAGGCTCAAATGTTACATTTAACGCAGAATACGCGGGTAAGCAAACAATGTGGCAAGCCAAAGTAATTCGCACCGAAGGTGTGGTTGATCAAACAAGCCGCATGAGCTATTTGGTAGCACAACTGGCAACACCTTACGGCGATAAAACGCGCCCTCTTCGTTTTGGTTCGTACATTAATGCTACCATTGAAGGTCGCCCGCTTGATAACGCAATTATTGTTGCGCACCACTTAGTTAAAGATAATAAAATTGTAATTTTAAATGACGATTTAACATTATCGTTTAAAACTCTCAATATTATACGCGAACAAAACGGCATGATTATAGCCAGCCAAGGGCTAAAAAATGGCGAGCAAATTGTTACCTCAGCGCTTGAGTATCCAACTGAAGGTATGGCAGTAAAAGTTGAAGATATTGCGCCTGATAAAACTGATGTAACTCAACTTGCGCTGAAAGAGGAATAATCATGAACACTCGTGAAACAGGGTTAATAGCATGGTTTGCCCGAAATCCCGTTGCTGCCAACCTACTAATGATATTTATATTAGTGGGCGGTCTTTTAATGGCGATGACCATTCGCAAACAAATGTTCCCACAATTTGAAAGCAACTGGATAAGCGTACAAGCAGTTTATCCTGGGGCTGCCCCGCAAGAGGTTGAAGAAGGAATTACGATTAAAGTTGAAGAAAACCTTGAAGGTCTTGAAGGCATTAAACGCCTAATTACCTACTCTAATCGTGGTTTTTCTCAAGCGTGGATTGAAATAGAAGAGCAATACAATCCACAAGAAGTACTTGATGAAATTAAAGTACAAGTTGATTCAATAAATACCTTTCCTGCAGGAATGGAACGCCCTGTTGTTCGCCGTGATAAGTTTGAGCAAGAGGTAATGATACTCGCGCTTTATGGCGACATGAGTAACTACCAGTTAAAAGAGCTTGGCAACGATATAAAAGATGAGTTACAAGCGCTGCCTCACGTTAACCTGGTTAATTTTAACGGCGGTTTAGAGTACGAAATTGGTATAGAAGTCAGCCCAGATAAACTGCGCGAATATGGCTTAACATTTAGAGATATTGCAGGCGCTGTGCAAAGCTTTTCGGCAAATATGTCGGCGGGGCAAATACGCTCTGAAAACGGTTATATTTCGATGCGTGTAGAAAAACAAGCCTACCGTGGCTTTGAGTTTGAAAGGCTCCCACTTATTACCCTTGCTGATGGCGCACAAATTTACTTAGGCGATGTTGCAACTATTAATGATGGCTTTGAAGAAGGCTTACAGTATTCAAAATACAATGGTAAAAATTCACTCTCGTTTGAAGTTAACGCATCAAAAGATCAAGACATTACCGATGTAGCAAAAGTCCTTAAAAGCTACATGGCCACTAAAGAGCCACTTTTACCTGCAGGCGTTAAGCTCTCCCCTATTGTTGATTTAACCTACTACCTTGAAGGTCGACTCGATATGATGGTCGATAACATGATTTGGGGTGGCTTGTTAGTAATGATAGTGCTGGCACTATTTTTACCGCTACGCTTAGCATTTTGGGTAATGATGGGCTTACCGGTTTCGTTTTTAGGCGCCTTTTTGTTTATGCCTATTGGCTTTTTAGACGTAACTATTAACCTAGCCTCTCTTTTTGCCTTTATACTTGTACTCGGGATTGTTGTTGATGACGCCATAGTTGTGGGCGAGTCAGCCAGCGCCGAAATTGAAAAGTACGGCCACACTCTTGATAATGTTGTACGTGGTGTTAAACGTGTTGCGATGCCAGCAACCTTTGGTGTACTAACGACCATTGCGGCATTTTTACCACAAACAATGGCAACAGGCCCTGGCGCTGCTTTTTCTAAGGCAATTGGTGGCGTTATTATTTTATGTTTGATTTTTTCACTCATAGAATCAAAGCTTATTTTACCTGCGCACATTGCAGCAATGAACCCACGTAAACCAAATCCTAAAAATCTATTACACCGCTTACGTATGGTGATTGATAGTGGCTTAAAAGGCTTTGTGAACAACTACTACCTTCCTTTTGTTGGCCGCTGTATTCACTATCGCTATACCGTAATTGTTGGCTTTATGTGTTTGCTTATTGTAAGCGCAGGTATGTTTGCAGGTGGTTTAGTTAAATTTGTACCAAACCCTAAAATACCGCACGACTTTCCGCGTATTGATATAGAAATGAACCTTGCTTCGTCTGAGCAAGCAACGCTTGAAACCGCACGTAAAATAGAAGGCGTTTTGTTAAAGGTCGATCAACAATTACAAGAGCAATACGGTAAACCGATGATCCGCGATTTATCGGTAAGTCTGCGCGGCAGAACGCAAGCAAACATTATGGCCATTTTAGTAGAGCCTGATTTGCGTCCTATCGACACCTTTGCCCTAAGTGCATTATGGCGCGAACAAATGCCCGCTTTACCTGGCGTTAAGACCATGACCATTCAAGACAGTATAATGAATGGCGGTCGAGATGATGGCGACGTTAGCTTTAAACTTGAAGGCAAAAATGCTGACGAACTAAAAGAAGTGGCAGGTAAATTAAAAGCCAAATTACAAACAATCGAAGGTGTTGGCGACGTAAACGACTCAATGCAAAGCGCCACTGACGAAGTACAACTTGATTTAAAACCACTCGCTTACAGCATGGGTTTAACGCTTGCTGATGTCGCATCGCAAGTAAGCTTTAGTTACTACGGCTTAGAAGCGCAGCGAATATTGCGTGAAGGCGAAGAAATTAAAGTCATGATCCGCTACCCAGAAGACGAACGTAACTCAATAAGTGACATTGCAAGTGTGCGTATTATTACACCTACTGGCGCTGAAGTTCCGCTAAGTGAAGTAGCCGAAGTTAAACTAGTTGACGGTGTAAACCGTATTCGCCGCGAAAACTCTAAACGTACTGTAAACGTATGGGCTGCGGTAAATACCGACCAAGCCGAACCCTTTGCTATTGCAGAAGAAATTCGTGATGAATACTTACCTACACTACTTAAAAGCTACCCTGGGGTTACGAGTGATGTAGCTGGGCGCATTCAAGAAGAGATGGACAGCGCCTCAGAGCAGCTTCGTGATTTTGGTATATCAATGATGATTATATTTGCGTTATTAGCGATTCCACTTCGTTCTTACTCGCAGCCACTTATTATTATGTCGGTTATTCCGTTTGGTGTAGTTGGCGCTATGTTTGGGCATATGATTTTAGGTATGACCATGAGTAGCTTATCGATGTTTGGGATTATTGCTGTAGCGGGTGTGGTTGTAAATGACTCCCTCGTTATGGTTGATTTTGTAAACAAAGCACGCGCCGAAGGTGTCGCAACTAAAGACGCTGTAATGCAAGCCGGTGCACGTCGCTTTAGAGCGATACTACTGACTTCAATCACAACCTTTATTGGGGTAATGCCAATTATTTTTGAAACGAGTTTACAAGCTAAAATAGTTATCCCAATGGCCGTATCACTTGCCTTTGGTGTGTTATTTGCCACCGTAATTACACTGATACTTATACCGTGCCAGTACGTTGCGCTAGAAGATGCTAAGCGATTAGTACGTAAAATGCGTGGCAAGCCGCCACTTGTAGATGCCCAACCAGCGCCTACTAATAGCTAAATTAAGTAATATCCCAACCAAAAAAGCTCGGCATACTCTATGCCGAGCTTTTTATTTTTATCTTAAAAATGATATTCACCTATTTCCTTCTATTACTTATTTTTTAGCACATAGACTCCATCAAAAGTCCTAATAATTGAGAGAAATATTGCTCGTTTTTTATCCCTAATACGTTATGGTATTTAAATAATAAATAAACATAATAAAATTAAGGAACAGCCATGAATACCTCGCAATCAGATCACATCCCTCAAGAAGCCTTTGATTGGTATGACGAATACGCACACGGTTTAATGGACCGACGTACGTTTATGAAAAAACTCGGTGGTTTAGCTGCGCTTGGTTTTTCGATGGCTGTACTTACATCAGCGCTATTACCTAATTACGCGCTTGCTGAGCAAGTCTCGTTTAATGATGACGATATTACGGCAACGTACGAAGAATTCGATTCACCAGACGGATATGGTAAGGGCAAGGGATATTTAGCCGTACCTAAAAACGTAGAAGGTAAGCTCCCTGTTGTACTTGTGGTACACGAAAACCGTGGATTAAACCCTTACGTAAAAGATGTAGCAAGGCGCTTAGCTAAGGTAGGCTTTATTGCGTTTGCACCCGATGCGTTATTTCCACTAGGTGGCTATCCTGGTAACGACGATGAGGGTCGTGCTATGCAAAAAACAATGGATCGCGCTAAAATTCAAAACGATTTTGTAGCCGCTGCACACTTTTTAAAATCGCATGCTAACAGTAATGGGAAGCTAGGCGCTGTTGGTTTTTGTTTTGGTGGTTATATTGTAAATTACTTAGCCGCTGTAGATAGCAACTTACTCAGCGCCGGCGTGCCTTTTTACGGCACTCCTGCAAGTGAAAGTTTACGTAAAAATATTAAAGCGCCGTTAATGATTCAATTAGGCGAGCTGGATAAACGTGTAAACGCATCGTGGCCACAGTACGAGCAAGATTTAAAAGCCAATAACGTTGAATACACTATGCATATGTATAAAGGGGCAAATCATGGTTTTCATAACGACTCTACAGGTCGTTATGATAAAGACAATGCTGAGCTTGCATGGCAGCGTACTATTGAGTTTTTTGATAAAAAGTTAAGCTAAGTTAGCGAATAAAAAATAATGCCACCTGCTCAAAGTAGGTGGCATTATTAAAAAGTGCTTAGTTATTTTTGCTTTAAACTTTTTTGCTACGCATAACTAATAACGACAACAAAACGAGCAAATAAATACTCAAAGAGCCACCGCTGCTAGAGCCATCTTTATTTTCGACTTTTGCTATTTTCTCTTCTTTAACACGTGTTTTAAACCTTGCTAGCTCTGCATCTAAATTAGCGGTCATATCTGTAACAGCGAGATTAAAACCTTCTGCCGACTTTTCAAATAACGTTTCATCAATACCTATTGCGGTTGTTCTTTTTTCAAGCTTGCTTATACCAGGCGCTCTAAACAGCATTTTTCTACTTTTAATGTCAAAAACAGCTGTATCCACAAAGGTTTGAATTGTATTTTCATTCCCCGGAATAACGTACATACCCACTATCGTCCAATAAAGTAAGGCGGCATTATTTTCATACGATTGCGTAACTTGATCATAAGAAACCAGTGCCATTACATCTACATCGTAAAGCCTCCCGACTTGCTCGAGTGTTGCAAAACCTTCACCACCCTTTAAATAGGTGCTTGGTATAACTTCAATGCGGTCAATATAATCATATTGTAAAAATGACTTTTTTACTTTTTCGAGCAGTTCGACTTGGTTTTGGGTCTCTAACCCGTCTGGCTGCCAGTTTTTAGAAGGTACAAATGCAATTCCGACGGTAACAGGGAGTTTTAAAACAGGTATTTCAGGTTTATAGGTAGAGCGGCTTTGTTGATCAGGATATAAGAAGTCCATTAAGCTACTAGATTGTGTATTTTTACCTGTATTGTTACTCACAAACGAACTACAAGAAGCAAGTAAGACCGCCATCAAAATGATTATATATTTATTAAATTTCATATTTATTCCTTTTTATTTTTAATTTAATTCAGTTACATGTCAAAGCATATCTAAGGCCTAGGGAAGTAAATAATCTTTCCTTAATTAGCTCAGTACGCTTTTATCAATAATTCCTTTATTTACCAACTGCTGCAGAATAGCTTGGGATTTTGCTCTGCATGCATCACGTAGTAAACGTACGGCAGGCGTTATTGACTGCCTACTTGGGCAAATAAGCCATAATTCGCCATTAGTGTGTTGATAACCTGGCAAAGCAGTAACCACCCTATCATTGAGTAAATCATCGGCTATATCGAGTGCTGACTTTACTGCTAAGCCTTTACCCGCAACACACCATCGCCTCACTAGGTCACCATCGTTAGACGCGCGCCGACCATCCATTTTAACTTTATATTTTGTCTCGCCATCGGTGAATTCCCACGTGTTATTTATAATATCTTGCAGTTGATAAAATAAGCCTTGGTGATTAGCTAAGTCGTCTGGATGTTCAGGAGAGCCATTTTGTAATAAATATTCTTGAGTTGCACATAATAAGCGCGGTACGTTGCAAATTTTAAAACCGTAAACGCTAGCGTCACTTGGCGAGCCATAACGAAGTGCTATATCAACTGAATCACGATAAAAATCAATATTACTGTCACTTATATGCGCTCGGAGGCTTAACTTAGGATAATTATCCATCAGCTCATCAATCCATGGGATAACTAAATTTCGCCCCAAATCGGATGAAAGAGCAACACGTAATTCGCCTTCAATTTCGTCATGCTCACCTTTGAGGTTATGCTTTGCTTGCTCAAGTATTGCTAAAGCTTGTTCGCACTGAGGTATATAGCGCTCCCCAGCGGCTGATAACCTTAAATGACGTGTAGTACGTACAAACAGTTCACTGCCCAGTGCTAACTCAACACGCTTAATTACCGCGCTCGCAGTTGCTGTGCGCATATCTAATTTAGCAGCTGCAAGCGTAATACTTCTAAACTCAGCTACTTTTAGAATAAGTTTTAAATCTTCTATGTTCATATTATCTATATATATTTGATAATGTTTCAATGATTATGATGTTTATTAAATGCAAAGCAAGCGCTATTATCAAATCCGTAAAATATTCTTATTTAAAACTGATTGGTCACTATTGAATTATTTAAATTCAAACCAATTAATAACAACTCGCTCAATTTATTTATTTGGAAAAATAATGACTCACCCAATTATTAGTGATTTAGAAAAACGCTACACAACTAAACGTTACACAACTAAGCGTATTCCTCAAGATGACCTAGACGTAGTATATGAAGCTATGCGTCTTTCTCCTTCATCAATTAACTCGCAGCCTTGGAAGTTTGTTGTAATTGAATCTGATGAAGCAAAAGAACGTATGCATACTACCTTTGCTAATAAGTTTCAATTTAATCAGCCTCATATTAAAACAGCGTCGCACGTTATTTTATTTGCTTACAACCCTAAATATACACGTGACGATTACGCACAAGTAATTGATGCAGACATTAAAAACGGTCGTACTAAAGCAGAAAACCGCGAACAATCATTTGGTGCTTTCGCGTTTGTTGATATGAATACTGATGAGCAAGGCAATAACGCAACGTGGACTAAAGCGCAAACTTACATAGCGCTTGGTAACACAATGCATGCAGCAGCACGCTTAGGTATTGATTCAACTCCTATGGAAGGCGTTGATGCACAGCTTATTGGTGAAGTTTTTGAAAAAGAGCTAGATGGTTACATTTGTGATGTAGCATTAGTACTTGGCTACCATGATGACGCTGAGGATTATAATGCTAAATTACCTAAATCTCGCTTAGCAAAAGAGCAAGTTATTCAGGTTTTATAATTTTTCAAACCAAGCAGCTGGTGTATGTCAGCTGTTATTTTTCGCTTATACATTTATAAATACAAATCATATTCAGTCAAGGATCTAAGCATATTACTCTGTACTAATGTGCTGCAATAACTGTTAAGGCCACCTTAATATGGTAAGAAAAAGTATTAAACAAAAAATACAGCTATAAAACAATTGCATTACAGTGAAGGAAAACACATCGTCGGTTACAGTCACTATACCGTATCTAGATAGTGTCCAGCCATAACGAAAAGAATGCAATAAAGGCAACCCCACCATAAGTAAAAGTACCACGCTGTAAAATTGATTAATCGTGCTTAAAATCGACAGTTCAGCGAACAACATTAAGGGTAAACTGATACACAAACCAAATAAAAACACACCCGCTATTCTTTTATTAGAGCAGCTGGTCATTCGTAATATTTTTTTAGCCTCAGCCTCTTTTTCTATCGCATCATTATAGTGTTTTAATTCGTTTTCTCTTTTTAAAAATTCAGCCATTAATGCATTGAAATTCTCAGTGTATTTATCTTTATCTATATTAGCTTTTACATCGAACAATTCTTCAAGTGTATAGTTAGAATAATCTATTTTAATGGGGTAATTCCTTATAGAGTACTGTTTATAGCGGCTACAGAAAGTGCAATTCCTTCGCTAACCTTCTTAAATAACGTCAATAAAAACAAGTGACTATTACATTTCAAGTGCAAGTTAGACCCATAAAAAAACACGCAACAGATGCGTGCTTTATAATATATCTAAGGCTGACAAAATAGTAATTTAACCTACTTTAAGCTGCGCAGCTTGAATGTATTGCACGAGATCTTCAATAGAAACCACGGTCATATTATGCTTATTAGCATAATCACTCACTTCAGGTAAACGTGCCATTGAACCATCGGGGTTGGTAAGTTCGCAAATTACACCAAATGGTTTTAAGCCTGCAAGTTGCATTAAATCAACCGATGCTTCGGTATGACCACGGCGAACTAGCACACCGCCAGTTTGTGCTTTTAAACCAAATACATGGCCAGGGCGCGATAAATCACTTGGTTTTGCATTATCGGCTGTAGCAGCTTTAATAGTAGTCACTCTATCAACGGCAGATACGCCGGTTGTAACACCGTGCTTAGCTTCAATAGTGACAGTATAAGCGGTGTTATTTTGACTGGTGTTATTGGTTACCATTTGCGGTAGGTCGAGCTGTTTAATACGCTCCTCTCCCATGCATAGGCATACAATACCACTGCCTTCGCGGATCATTTCGGCCATTTGTGGGGCCGTTAAATGCTCAGCTGAAAAAACAAAGTCGCCTTCGTTTTCGCGGTTTTCGTCATCAACAACAAGTACGCCTTGCCCTTGCTGTAATGCAGCAATTGCGCTTTGTACACGGATATGGCTTTCGCCGAATTGAGTAAGTAGAGACTGAATCATCATTATATTCCAAATAAAAAATAATAGATTCAGGACACAGAAAGGCATGGCAAAGCCATACAAATAAAATCGTATGGATTAAACCAAAACAGCATTAAAAATGCTCACCAAAAAGCTACGTTTTGGTGTACATAAATAAGCTATATTCTCTTTCATCCGGACTCTAACCGTCGGCTCTGGCATCTCACCAGATCTGCTTGACCTTTACTTAACCTATTTAAACACTGTAAAAACAAGTTAAATAAAGCGCTCGCGGGCTCATTTAAGTTACAAATAACATTAAACATACCGCCGGTGGGGAATTTCACCCCGCCCTGAGAATTAACAGTAAGCGTTAGCACTTACTGCAAGCATATTATACGCCTGTATTTACTTGTTTTTCAAAACTAAATGCCATAAATACTACGAAAGTTGAATGTTTACCGATGCACTGTTTACTATACCTTCATTTATATCAGCAATAAGCGAACACATAGCACCGTTAACTAAATTTAAGTTAGGTTGAACGTGCCCTATGTCAGCATCAAAAATAACGGGAAATAAACACCCGCCTAATGCAACATCAAGCGCATGACGATAGTCAAAGGCATCATAATGACTTTGTGTAATTTCACTTCGCCCTAAAACCAAGCCATTGATGTCGTCAAATATGCCCGCTAATTTTAATGACAGTAAAAATCGTGCAACCGTGGTAGGCGTTAGCTCTGAGTTTTCGAGGTATAAAATAAGCCCTTCGGGTGCACTGTCCTTTTTAAATTCATGCAGTGCTAAAAATGGTGAGTCGAGCAATAAGCCGACTGTATCTAAACATCCACCAAATAAGCGGCCTGACATTTCTATGGTGCGTTTATCTGTATAGTTTAAACATTGCCATTTTGTGGGCTCACTAGGGCTTAGTAATTCATTCGGGTTTTGTGCGTAATTAGGCTTGTTTTTTTGATATAAAGAAGAAGGCCCTTGCTCAAATTTACTACCGGCTTCGTAAGTAAGAGTTTCGAATATTTGTAGGCTATACGCGTTTTTTTCATCTGGATGGAGCTGCATAAGGTTAGCGCTGTGAAGTGTTGCCCATTGGCACTTAGCGGTGAGTGCACATGCAATCGTGCTCACATCAGAAAACCCAACTAGCCATTTAGGTTTGGCTTGTTTAATCGCGTTAAAATCAAGTAGTGGCAATACCTCCATTGCCAGCTCACCACCCATTGGCGGCATAATGGCATCTATTTCATCATCTAGTAATAAACCCATTAGTTGCTCGGCATGGGCTTTAGCATTAAGCTCATTACGTGGTCTGTTTTGGCGTAAAAACTCCCCCTCTACAACCTCATAGCCACGGTGCTTTAATCCCTCTATCACAATATCTAATCGCCCGTGGTATTTTTCTTTTAGGCCTGATGACAGCGAGCAAATTGCAATTTTAGAGCCTACTTTTAAAGGCGCTGGGTAAAGAATATTAGCCATGGGTGTTCCTTTTTAATAAAGTGATTATGTACCTATATCAACACGTACACTCTTTATACAATATGAATGTATAAATGAGCTAATGCTTTGAGGTCAGCAAAATAATAATACCAATTCCATTAAGTATGTGATCTGAATTTTACGCCGAAAAAACAATTCAGTTCTAGGCGTAAATTGATGTAAATGGTTGTTCCCTTTACGAAATTAACAACAAATAAATGGGTTATTTTAGCAAGTAAAATAGATCAGCTATTTATTGGAATTGGTATAAGTTTTAATATTAAATTTCAGGCATAAAAAAACCGATGTAATTACATCGGTTTTTATTTAAAACGTTAAAGTGAGTTATACGTTAAAGATACTCAACTTCAATGATTTCGAACTCAACAATACCTTTTGGTGTTTGAATAGACACTGAGTCGTCCATTTGTTTACCAATTAAGCCACGCGCTATAGGTGAGTTAACAGATATTAAGTTATTTTTAATATTTGCTTCATCATCGCCTACAATACGGTATTTTACTTCAGCATCGGTTTCTACATTTACAATAGTCACCGTTGTACCAAAAATAACTCTACCGGTATTTGGCATTTTAGTTACGTCGATAATTTGAACATTTGAAAGCTTAGCTTCAATTTCTTGAATACGACCTTCGCAAAAACCCTGTTGCTCACGTGCAGCATGATACTCAGCGTTTTCTTTTAAGTCACCATGTTCACGTGCAACCGCAATATCACTTACGATTTTAGGACGGGTAACTGTTTTTAATTCGTTAAGCTCTTTACGCAGTAAATCTGCGCCACGAACTGTCATCGGAATTGATTGCATACTTTTCTCACTTAACACCAAGGCCCTAGTTGGCCTTGGCACATTTCCTTAGTTCAATCGCAGGTGTAGCTCTTGAACTGACGTCACTTTACTGCGGTCATCTGCTTTGTTAGCAGTACAGTTAGCGAATGCCGCGTTCAAGGTTGTCGTATAGTTGGTTTTATTTTGCAATGCACCACGACGTAACACCTTCGAATCTTCGATCGCTTGGCGACCTTCGGTGGTATTAACAATATAGCTGTACTCTTTATTCTTAATATAATCAAGAATATGCGGGCGGCCTTCATATACTTTGTTTACACGTCGTACTTCAATGCCAGCTTCTTCAAGAGCTTCTGCCGTGCCACCAGTTGCGTCAAGTTCAAAACCTAAGTCGGTCATGATTTTGGCTAATTCAACAATACGTGGCTTATCGCTATTACGAACAGATAATAACGCGCGACCACCGCGTGGTAAAGTATTGCTTGCACCTAATTGTGCTTTTGCGAATGCTTCGGCGAAAGTATCGCCAACACCCATCACTTCACCTGTTGAACGCATCTCAGGACCACGGATTGGATCCACACCTTGAAACTTAGCAAACGGCAGTACAACTTCTTTAACGCTGTAGTAAGGAGGAATCACTTCTTTAGTAATACCTTGGCTTGCTAAAGACTGACCAGCCATACAACGTGCAGCTACTTTTGCAAGCGCTACACCCGTAGCTTTTGATACAAACGGTACAGTACGTGCAGCACGAGGGTTGACTTCGATTAAGTACACTTTGTCTTCTTTTACTGCAAACTGTGTATTCATCAAGCCAACAACACCAAGTTCAAGCGCCATGTCGGTTACTTGCTTGCGCATTACGTCTTGCACTTCTTGTGATAAAGAATGTGCTGGTAATGAACAGGCTGAGTCACCCGAGTGAACACCCGCTTGCTCAATGTGCTCCATGATACCGCCGATGATTACTTGCTCGCCGTCACAAATTGCGTCAACGTCAACTTCAATCGCGTTATCTAAGAAACGGTCCAGTAATACAGGTGCTTCGTTTGATGCTTGTACAGCTTCGGTCATGTAGCGACGTAAATCATCTTCGTCGTATACAATTTCCATTGCACGACCACCTAGTACGTACGACGGGCGAACAACGAGTGGGAAGCCAATTTCAACTGACTTAAGTAAGGCTTCTTCAGTTGAAGTTACTGTTGCGTTTTCTGGCTGAAGTAAGTTTAAACGCTCAACAAGTTGTTGGAAACGTTCGCGGTCTTCTGCACGGTCAATCGCATCTGGTGAAGTACCAATGACTGGCACACCATTAGCTTCAAGCTCACGCGCTAGCTTAAGTGGTGTTTGACCACCGTATTGTACGATAACGCCTTTTGGCTTTTCAACACGTACGATTTCGAGTACGTCTTCAAGCGTAATTGGTTCAAAGTATAAACGATCCGAAGTATCATAATCGGTAGATACCGTTTCAGGGTTACAGTTAACCATGATGGTTTCATAGCCGTCTTCACGAAGCGCAAGCGAGGCATGTACACAACAGTAATCAAACTCAATACCTTGACCGATACGGTTTGGACCACCACCAATAACCATGATTTTATCACGATCAGTTGGGTTAGCTTCACACTCTTCATCGTAAGTTGAGTACATGTAAGCTGTGTCTGAGCTAAATTCTGCAGCACACGTATCAACACGTTTGTATACTGGCACTATGTTTAATAAATGACGCTTTTTACGAATTTCAGCTTCAGATACACCTGCAATTTCTGCTATACGCGGATCTGCAAAGCCTTTGCGTTTAAGTTTACGTAGGAAGTCAGCATTTAAACCCGCCATGCCTACTTTCGCTATTTTTGCTTCGTCTTTTAAAATATCTTCTATTTGAACTAAGAACCAACGGTTTACTTTAGTCAGCTCGTAAACATCATCAACGCTCATGCCATGGCGCATTGCATCGGCAATGTACCAAATACGCTCAGCGCCTGGCTCGCGTAGTTCGCGGATGATTTTTTCTTTTGCTTTAGGGTCATCAAGTGCCACTATTGGGTTAAAACCTGTAGCGCCTACTTCAAGACCCCGTAATGCTTTGTGTAGTGACTCTTGTTGATTACGACCAATTGCCATTACTTCGCCAACTGATTTCATTTGCGTAGTTAAACGGTCGTTTGCACCGGCAAATTTTTCAAAGTTAAAGCGAGGAATTTTTGTAACAACGTAATCGATTGAAGGCTCAAAAGACGCAGGTGTTTTGCCACCAGTAATGTCGTTTTGAAGTTCATCAAGCGTGTAACCTACAGCTAATTTTGCAGCAATTTTAGCAATTGGGAAACCCGTTGCTTTTGATGCTAGTGCAGATGAACGTGATACACGTGGGTTCATCTCAATGATAACCATACGGCCATCTTCTGGATTAATACCAAACTGTACGTTCGAACCACCGGTTTCTACACCAATTTCACGTAATACTGCCATAGAGGCGTTACGCATAATTTGGTATTCTTTGTCAGTTAGCGTTTGCGCTGGTGCAACAGTGATTGAATCGCCAGTGTGAACACCCATCGGGTCAAAGTTTTCAATGGTACAAACAATAATACAGTTGTCGTTTTTATCACGTACAACTTCTGTTTCGTACTCTTTCCAACCAATTAGTGATTCATCAATCAATAATTCGCTAGTAGGCGATAAATCTAAGCCGCGTTCACAAATTTCTTCAAACTCTTCTAAGTTATACGCCACACCGCCGCCGGTGCCGCCCATAGTAAAAGAAGGCCTGATAATACATGGCAAACCAATGCGCGTTATGATGTCTTTGGCTTCATCCATAGAATGAGCAATCTCAGCACGTGGACATTCAAGACCAATATTTTTCATTGCTACGTCAAAGCGTTCGCGGTTTTCTGCTTTGTCGATTGCATCAGCCGTTGCACCAATAAGTTCAACGCCGTGCTTAGCCAATACACCGTGCTTGTCTAGTTCAAGTGCACAGTTTAATGCTGTTTGACCACCCATTGTAGGCAGTATTGCATCAGGCTTTTCTTTTTCAATGATTTTTTCTACCACTTCCCAATGAATGGGTTCGATGTATGTTGCATCGGCCATATCAGGGTCTGTCATGATAGTTGCAGGGTTTGAGTTAACTAATATAACTCTGTAGCCTTCTTCTCTAAGTGCTTTACACGCTTGAGCACCAGAGTAGTCAAATTCACACGCTTGACCAATTACAATTGGGCCTGCGCCTAAGATAAGAATGCTTTTTATGTCGGTACGTTTTGGCATTATTACTCCAGTTAAATTAGTGTTTACGCGCTTGCATCAAATCGATGAAGTGGTCAAATAATGGTGCTGCATCGTGTGGACCAGGGCTTGCTTCAGGGTGACCCTGGAAGCTAAACGCAGGTTTATCTGTACGATGAATACCTTGAAGCGTTCCGTCAAATAACGATTTGTGCGTGGCACGAAGCGTACTTGGCAGGCTTGACTCTTGCGCTGCAAAACCATGGTTTTGAGCTGTGATCATAACTACATCGCGGTCTAGGTCTTTAACTGGGTGGTTAGCGCCGTGGTGGCCAAATTTCATTTTTTCTGTTTTAGCACCTGAGGCAAGGGCTAATAACTGATGACCTAAACAGATACCAAAAATTGGTGTGTCGGTTTCTAAAAAGGTTTTAATTGCATCAATAGCGTAAGTACATGGCTCAGGATCGCCAGGGCCATTAGATAGGAAGATACCATCAGGGTTTAAAGCCAGTACGTCAGCGGCAGAGGTTTGCGCTGGTACTACTGTAAGTTTACAACCACGGTCTACAAGCATACGTAAAATATTACGCTTTACACCGAAGTCGTAGGTAACAACATGAAACTTTTCATCAGCAGCATCAAGAGTTTTAAATCCTTCGCCTAATGTCCAGCTTGATTCGCGCCACTCAAAATTTTCCTTGGTTGAGACAACTTTTGCTAAATCCATACCTTTTAAGCCTGGGAAGGCTTGCGCGGCTTGTAGCGCTTTACTTTCGTCTAGCTCGTCGCCAGCAATAATACACCCGTTTTGTGCGCCTTTATCACGCAAAATTCGAGTTAACTTTCTGGTGTCGATGTCCGCAATACCTAAAATATTACGTTCTTTTAAGTAATCATCTAACGATTGCTCGTTACGAAAATTACTTGCTAGCAGTGGCAAATCACGGATCACTAGGCCTTTAGCCCAAATTTGATTCGCTTCTTCGTCTTCGCTGTTGGTACCCGTATTACCGATATGTGGGTACGTCAAAGTTACGATTTGTTCCGCGTATGATGGATCAGTCAAAATTTCTTGATAACCAGTCATAGACGTATTGAATACTACTTCACCGACTGACATGCCGTCAGCGCCGATTGCAGTACCGCGAAACACTGTGCCGTCTTCTAGGACTAACAGAGCGGATTTAGTCAAGTTAAACCTCCTAACAGTAAAAAACGGGAGTAAGCAATTGCTTAACACCCCGCCAATACCCAGAGGGATCGTCAAAACTAGATTTTTGTGAGCTTAAATAGTTTTACGCAGTCTTAAATGATGCCGATATAAAACGCTAAACCTTCAATCATTTTTTCTTGCCTAAAACTATTTTTATTCCCACTGAAACCCAGGATTTACTAGCCATTTGGGTATAATTGGAAACACGCATTTAGTAATTTTTGGCAAATTGGCTGCATATTACATGAAGTTGCTATTTAGGTCTAACACTTTTTAGTAAATTGTTACAAACAAGTCACTGTAGGTGAAATTAGACCCAAACAGTTAAAAAAGTAACTAAACTACTTAAGATCTAGCACATCTTGCATATCATAAAGTCCTGCAGGTTTGTTTCTCAACCAGCTTGCAGCCCTTACAGCACCTAGAGCGAACGTCATTCTTGAACTTGCTTTGTGGGTTAATTCAAGCCTTTCGCCCATTGTAGCGAAGTATGCAGTGTGTTCACCTACTATATCGCCCCCTCTTAGTACCGAATAACCAATCTCATTTTGCGATTTAGCTGTTTCCACTTGGCTGCGGTTGTATACAGCAACTTCGTCGTGATCCCAGCCTTTAGCTTGTGCAATTGATTCACCAATGGCGAGTGCTGTGCCTGATGGTGCATCTATTTTATGACGATGATGCGCTTCAAATATTTCGATATCTAAGTCGTCACCAAACTTAGTTGCCGCTGTTTGTACTAGGTTTAATAGTACATTTACGCCAACACTGTAGTTTCGGGCAAATACAATTGGAATATGTTTGGCTGCATCGTGTAGTAGCACCATATCCTCGGTTGTTAAACCCGTTGTACCAATAACCATAGGAATTTTTTGTGCTACAGCGGTTTTTAAATGATTTTTCATACCTGCAGGAAGCGTAAAGTCGATTAAAACATCTACATTATCTATTGTGGTTTCTTCGCTAAAGCTAACACTGTTGTCGGCTGCGCTATTTACTTGATTTACATTAATGCCTAATAACGATGAACTACCACGAACGTATGCACCTGTAAGTTGTGTTTGCTCTTTAATTGTCGCTGCTTCTAATAGAGCTAAGCCCATTCTGCCATTAGCACCAAAAACGCCTATTCGATTTGTAGTCATTGTTTTTACCTAATTTAATTTAAATCCATTTTTTACTAATCTGAGTATATATCCGAAGCATTGCAAATACGCGCTTGGGCATTTTTATGCAGTTGGACAAATATTAATCGCTGAAAATAGCGTTACTTTGTAGATATTATCTAAAAGTCATGCAATAGTCAGGTGACCTTTTAATTTAATAATAATAACAATACCAGTTTACTTTAGCCATCTATACATTTAAACTTCTCTTTCGCGTCGATTTGGTCTTTGGCTTGCGGGCGCTGCGGTCTTCTTAATTAATAAAATAAGAGTGACTCGCTAAATTCAGCTAAAAGAGGAGTTTTTGGCTGTTGTATTACTAAACTGTTTACGAGGAATATGATGCAGCCATCATTTAATAAAAACAAAGCTATACTTTCTTTACTTCCCCTACTGACCTTTGTAGCACTATTTTTAGGCTCTGGTTTGTACTTGCAATCGCAAGGGGTTGATTACGCTTTTTATCAACTTCCTGCTCCCGTAGCTATACTACCCGCCATTATGCTTGCGTTTATTTTAAACAAGGGCACGGTAAACGAATGCGTTGATACTTTTATTAAAGGTGCTGGGCACAATAATATTATAACCATGTGTTTAATCTACCTACTTGCAGGTGCGTTTTCAGCCGTGGCTAGTGCAACCGGTGGTGTTGATGCGGTAGTAAATGCAGGTTTATCACTTATTCCTCCCGCTTTGTTGCTCCCAGGATTATTTTTAATTGCTGCTGTAGTATCTACAGCTATGGGCACCTCCATGGGAACAATTGGTGCTATTGGCCCTATTGCTTATGCGGTGTCTATTAAAACAGGTATAGATCCAGCATTAATGGCAGGTACGATTGTATCAGGCGCTATGTTTGGCGATAACTTATCAATTATTTCAGACACGACTATTGCAGCCACACGTACACAGGGCTGTGAAATGAAAGATAAGTTTAAAGAAAATCTTAAAATTGCAGTCCCTGCTGCAATACTAACTATTGGCTTGTTGTTTTATTTAACACCCGCAGCGCAAGTTGTTGAAACCAAGGATTACGATATTTGGTTAGTACTTCCGTATGCCTTTATTTTAGTGTTAGCAGTTGCTGGCCTAAACGTATTTGTGGTGTTGTTTAGCGGTATTATTTTTGCTGCATTAATGGGCTTTACAGGAAGCTATGAAGGCGCAAGCTTTGTAAAAGATATTTACAAAGGCTTTACCGATATGCAGGAAATATTTTTACTATCAATGTTTATTGGTGGCTTATCTGAATTCATTCGTATTAATGGTGGCCTTGATTACATTGCTCAAAAAATTCAAGCAATTACTAAAATCATTGCAAAATGGCATCGTAAAGTGGCCGACCAATTAGGTATTGCCGCACTCGTTATGACAAGTAATATGTGTATTGCTAATAACACCGTATCTATTATTGTTGCTGGCCCTATTGCTAAAAAGCTTGCCGACGACGGTGAAATAACCGGAAAACGCTCTGCAAGTTTACTTGATATTTTTGCTTGTGTAACGCAAGGCTCACTGCCTTATGGCGCTCAAGCACTATTGTTAGGTGCAACCTTTAAAATTAGTCCGTGGGAAGTATCAACGTCTTCTTATTACTGCTTTATTTTAGCCTTTACTGCAATTGCTATTATTTGTTTACGTCGTAATAAAGCATAATAAATTGATTTAGTGCATGTTGCAGCTTATTAAGTAGGCTGCAACATGTGTTAAATTAGCGATCAACTAATCAATCTCTTCTGCTATAATCTTCGCTTCCGCGTGTCACTAAAATTATAGTTATTAAACAGTTATGAAATTTAAAAAATTACTCCCTTTTATTACCCTTACTTCTCTTGCTTTATCATCATCTGCTTTTGCTGCCAATTGGAGCAGTACAGCAGTACATATAAATAATGGTAGCCAAAAAAATCCATTTTCTAAGCAAGAGTCTGATACTACTGTGTATTCAATCCAACATGCCTCTGGTCATGACTACGGCGATAACTTCTTTTTTATTGATTACAGTAAAGACGATACAACTGATGGCTACCAAGATAGTGACTTTTATGGGGAGTGGTACTCAACCGTTAGCTTGTCTGCCATTACTGGTAAGCAAATTGGCTCTGGCGCATTATTAGATGTTGGCTTAACGGGCGGTATTAACGTTGCTGGTGATGCAAAAGTAATGAAGTATCTACCAGGTGTAAAATTAAGCTGGGATGTACCTGGGTTTAACTTTTTTCAAACTTTAGTAACTGCCTACATTGATGACAGTGAAGGTGTGGCTAAAGGCGGCGCACCTATTGAAACAAATAGCTGGATGCTTGATGTAGCGTTTGAATACCCTTTTACCATTGGCTCGCAAAAGTTTAGCTTTAAAGGCCACGCTGAGTACATTGCTGAGCGTGAAGATGAGTTTGGCAACGATGTAGAAGCTTGGATACTCGCACAGCCTATTTTAGTGTGGGATATGGGCCACTCTCTTCAAATGAAAGAAAACACACTCCTATTGGGTATGGAGCTTCAGTACTGGCACAATAAACTAGGTACTGAAGTCACTGAATCGGTTCCGCAAATACATGTTGAGTGGACTTTTTAAACACCTCGTATCCATTTTAAATAATATGAATTTTAAGCGGAGCTATACTTTTAGCTCCGCTTTTTTGGTTAACCTAAAACATTCAATTGAACAGGTTTAAATACTTAGTTATTGTTGTACTTCTTTTTAAGCCAACTTTTAAGCCAAGCGCTCGCCTTTAATAGGAGTTACTGAATGTCGTCGATTAAAGTTATTTGTTTCTCTACTTTATTAGTACTAACAAACAATGCCTTAGCTGGCCCTTCTCAAGATACATCCGCCCTTTCTTATGATGCACTATTAAGCAATTACGAATACGATTTTAAGGTAAATTACTTTGCACTTGAGTCGCAAAAACAATCATTAAAAATGGCTTATATTTACTTAAAGCCAACTAAAGCCGATATGCCTACAGTTACACTTATGCATGGCAAAAATTTTAACGCCGACTACTGGACTACAACTGCGCAATACCTGCAATCTTTAGGTTATGGGGTATTAATCCCTGATCAAATTGGTTTTGGCAAGTCGTCTAAGCCAACTAATTACCAGTATTCGTTTGCGACGCTTGCTCATCATACTCACGCGTTAATAGATTCACTTAATATTAAAGAGTCGATTGTACTTGGGCACTCTATGGGCGGGATGCTAGCGAGTCGTTTTGTATTAATGTACCCAAACGCCACTAAAAAGCTAATTTTATTAAACCCTATTGGGCTTGAAAACTACTTGCAGTATGTTGATTATAAAGATACTAATTTTTTCTATAAAAACGAGCTTTCAAAAACACCGGAAGGTGTAAAAAAATATCAGCAAAAAAATTACTACGATGGTAAGTGGAATACAACATATTCAGCCTTAACTGACTTTATAACAGGGCAAATACAAGGCCCAGATAAAGAACAAATGGCATGGGTGAATGCAAAAACATACGATATGATTTTCACTCAACCTGTAATAACCGAATTTAAAGATTTAACTGTGCCGGTTAAATTAATTATTGGTACACGCGATAGAACCGGTCCAGGCCGTAACTGGAAAAAAGAGGATGTTGATTACGAGCTTGGTCGATACGATAAGTTAGGTAAACATGCTGCATCACTTATTCCTGACGCACAATTATTCGAACTAGATAACTTAGGGCACCTGCCGCACATTGAAGATTTTGAACGCTTTAAAAATGTATTACAAAAAGCGCTTACAACTAAATAAAGGTGAGTACTGAATACAAAAACCCCTGTAAGTAATTACTCACAGGGGTTTTTATTTAGTAATTAAACTAAATTATACCAATCTGCTTATATATGGGGTCTATTTAACGTTAAGAAAATTACGCTAGAACTAGGCAAAAATTTTTGTATCTAGTTGTTCTAAATAAAAAATTTTTAACGACATTATAGTGCAATTTAATTCGTTAAATTGATCAAAGATTTATGCAGGTTGGTATTACAACTTACATTGTGGGTTTTTACCCTGTGCTTTAGCTGTACTTTGCTCACTAAGTGCTTTACTCATTTGTGCTTGTAAGTCTTTAATACGACTGCTTGGCGCTGGGTGAGTTGATAAAAACTCAGGTGTTGTACCACTACCTGCTGCACTCATATTTTGCCAAAGGGTTACTGATTCTTGTGGATTAAAGCCTGCTTCAGCCATTAAATATAAGCCAATTTCATCAGCTTCTGACTCGTGCGAACGGCTAAATGGCAAAACAACACCATACTGTGCGCCTAAGCCTAGACCCTGCATAATTTCATTACGGTATTGAATGTTACCCATTTCAAGTGCTGCACTACCAAGTTGCATACCGGTATCTAAAATAGAGCTTTGTGAAACACGTTCATTAGAATGCTCAGCAATTACGTGCCCTACTTCGTGCCCTAGCACTGTTGCTAGTTGGTCTTGATTGGTGGCTATTTTTAATAAGCCCGTATGCACCCCAATGTAACCACCAGGTAGTGCAAATGCATTAGCAGATTCATCTTCAAATACAACTACTTCCCAATTTTGCGACGCGTATTCTTTTGGTAATACAGCCACTACTTTTTCAGCAATGCAATTTACATATGCATTTGTTTTTGCATCTTTATTAATTGGTTGGCTTTTTTTCATATCTGCAAAACTAGCAGTGCCCATTTCACTCATTTGTTGATCTGAGTAAAGCGCTATTTGAGTGCGTCCTGTTGGTGACGTTTTGCAACCGACTAAAACGGCTGTCGCTAATACTGCAAGTACTAGTTTTTTCATGATAATTCTCTTAAGTAATGAATTTTTTATTGCTTGTAGAATAGCAAACACAGTACCAATTTAAAATATTTGCTTTATATACCTTTATATTAAAAAGATACGATGAGACGATAAACTTAGCAGGCAAACTAAGTTTATCCAAATACAATGCCCTGTTACACTATAGCCCTTGTTTTTAGTGATTGTTGAGTTTACACATGGACGCCTCAGCCTCGTCTTTTAATACCCGTATTTTATTGCCTTTATTAGCCAGTATCGTGGCGATTACTCCTTTGGCTATTGATATGTATTTGCCCGCCATGCTGGTAATTGCAAGCGATTTACAAACTAATATGCCAAATGTACAAATATCGTTGAGTATTTACTTAGCGGGTTATTCATTGGGGATGTTATTTTTTGGCCCTATTGCCGATCAAATTGGCCGCCGTAAGCTCGCACGTATTGGCTTAACCCTATTTGGCGCAAGCTCACTTGCACTCGCATTTACAACCGAAATCCATGCGTTTTGGACTCTTAGAGCAGTGCAAGCATTTACCGGAGCGGCAGCAACCGTAGTCGTACCGGGTATTATTCGCCATATTTATCAGCAAAATACAGCTAAGGGAATGTCGTATGTGTCGATGATCATGATGGTAGCACCGTTAGTAGCCCCCTCTGTTGGTTCGTTTATTTTAGGATTTTCTGTTTGGTCAACCATATTTTTGGTTCTTGCTGGATATAGCTTTTTAATATTAGCGTTTGTACAAGTGTATTTAATAGATATACCTATTCATAAAAATGAGAAAAAAGGCCTCGCTCTATTTTTTGACAGCTATAAAACAGTACTGAGTAATAAAGACGCACGTGCGGATATACTCAGTTCTATGTTTGTATCGTTTGGATTTTTTTGCTTTTTGACCTCAGTACCATTTATTTATTTAGATTTATATGAAGTGTCAGAACAGTTATTTGGTGTGTTATTTGCGTTTAATGTAATGGCGCTTATGTTTGGTAACTTTTTAAATACGCGAATTGTACCAAGGCTGGGCTCTCGAAAAATGCTCTATATTGGGCTTGTATGTGGGTTTGTATCGGGGCTTGCGCTGTTAACATTTAGCTTATTGCACTTATCACTTTATTATATTGTGGCTGCTATTGCGCCATTAATGATGAGTTTAGGTGTCACTGCAAGTAATGCTGATTCGCTAATATTAATGAAGTTTGAAAGAAACACAGGTACAGCAACGGCCGTAATTGGCACACTTCGTTTTGGTAGTGGTGCATTAGTTGGCCCGTTACTCGCCATTATGCATGCAAAAAGCGCAGTACCATTTTCAAGTTTAATGTTTAGTGCTGTGTTACTCACTATGCTCGTACAGCTAATTCACTATAAAAAAGACAAAAAAAATGCCTCAATATGAGGCATTTTTATCAAAGCTAATAACCTTAAATTAATTAAGCGTCTACAGCTTTAGAAACCATAACCATTGCAGGGCGTAATAAACGACCATTCAATGTGTAACCTTTTTGCATAACAGCAAGTACTGTATTAGGTGTTACATCGTTACTTGGTTGAATTGACATTGCTTGATGAAAATCTGGATTAAACTGCTCACCTTGTGGGTTTACAATTTCAACACCAAATTTAGAAACAGCGTCATTAAAGCTCTTAACCGTCATATCGATACCTTCAAGCAACGGCTTTAGTGTCTCATTTTCTTTATCAGAAAATTCAATAGCACGTTCAAGGTTATCAATTACAGGTAGTAATTCGTTAGCAAATTTTTCTAGTGCAAATTTATGCGCTTTTTCTACATCTTGTGCTGCACGACGACGAATATTATCTACATCTGCTGCGGCACGAACAACACCGTCTTTTTGATCAGCAATTGTTTGCTTTGCAGCTTCAAGCTCTGCATATAACATCGCAATTTCTGCTTCAGGGCTTTGTTCTTGTTCTGCATGCTGATCAGCGGCTTCTACTGCTGCTTCTACATCAGCCTGCATTTTAGAAATTTCTTCGTTTAATTCTACTTCTTGCTCAGGGTTTTGTGTCTGCTCAGACATAAAATACGTGCTCCAATTCTTTACAACTGCGGTAATTATGGGGATTGAATAAAAAGATTCAAGAGTTAGATACCTCAATTAATTTAAATTCTTGAATTATTTCTTCAATCTGCGCTGATTTAGGACAAATTATACAAAAACGGCTTTGATATTCTTGATTTTTAAAGTACGGCACGCTTATTACAATTAATTCATCGCACTCAGTAAAAGGTAATTTTTCGCTATTAAGTACCGATACACCATTTTTAAAAGCAAGCTTATCTTCTACATAATTTAAAAACGAAACACCAATATTTAAACTTTGTTCGCAGTCTATTTGTTTGTAGAGGTAATTTTCACCAACAACAATACTATTATCTGAGCCTAATTTTTGGCTTAGTTGTCGCGTCCATTGATTAAGCGAATCATGACAATTTCGAGGCGCTGTATTTGCCATAGCTTGCATACGGTACAAACCTTCCATTAAGGTTTGTTGGCTAAATACAGTGTTCAACCAAGTGGCAAATTGATAACGAACAGAGTCTGACGAATCATGAGGTTTATCAATACAAATATTGTGACTCTGCCCTGCCCTATCTATTAATAAAATAAGCCAGTCGGTAGAATCAAAATCAAGCACTTCTACTCTAAACACTTGCTGTGAACTGGCTTGAGGTAAACCAACACAACAACATACTTGGTATTTTTGGCTCAAACCATGCGCTAGCTCAACGAGTTGTGACTGCTGTGGTTGCCAATAATTAGCAATATCAGCAAGCACAAAAAATTCGTCAAACCAATAATCAAACCCTTCATTTGTCGGCACTCGCCCTGCGGATGTATGAGGTGAATACAATAAGCCCACTTTTTCTAAGCGAGCCATAGCATTACGAACCGTAGCCGAACACACAGCCATGCCTTTGAGCTTGGCAATTTTTGTTGATGGAACAGGCAAGCCTTCACCATTACAGTACATGTTCATAACAGCTGAAAAAATTTGCTGATCTCGTGGGTTTAGTTTCATGGTATCTACATCTTGTTGCATGAAAGAGATATCGGGGCGTTTAGTTCTTTTTCAAGTCGTGCGGCTAACTCACAGTGAATAAAACTGATGGTTTATAATATTGCTATAATCTGTATTTTCAAACACTTCTGTTTTGAGTTACTCTACAATTATTAAATCTCTTTGTGCGTACATTATGGACTCTCCTTTTAACACCATAGGCCTAATTGGCAAACCTAATCATCCGGGAGCAGCGGCTACTCTGCAGCGTTTACATACCTTTTTACTTGCGCTTGGCTTTGAGGTAATAGTAGAAAAACGCACAGGGAGTCAGTTAGACGATATTCCGCATGACAAACTTGTTAAGTTAGTCGACTTAGGTGAACAAGCCGATTTAGCCATTGTTGTAGGCGGTGACGGTAACATGCTTGGCGCAGCTCGCGTACTTGCGCGCTTTAACATTGCTGTAATTGGTGTAAATAGAGGCAACCTTGGCTTTTTAACTGATTTAAACCCCGAAGGGTTTGAAGCGAGCTTAGAGCAAGTACTCAGTGGTGAGTATCTTGAAGAAAAACGTTTTTTATTAGAAGTAGAAGTATATCGCCACAACGAATTAAAAAGTGCAAACTCAGCCGTTAACGAAGCGGTACTTCATGCCGATAAAGTAGCGCACATGATTGAATTTGAAGCTTTTATAAATAATGACTTTGTGTTTTCTCAGCGCTCCGATGGTTTAATAGTATCAACCCCGACAGGCTCTACGGCGTATTCACTTTCAGGTGGCGGTCCAATATTAACGCCAGAACTAAATGCTATATCGTTAGTACCTATGTTTCCTCATACCTTATCTAGCAGACCTTTAGTGGTAGATGCCGATAATGAAGTTCGTTTAAAGCTAAGCCTAGAAAATACAGATAGCCTACAGGTAAGCTGCGACAGCCACGTAGTGCTAGCCGTATTACCCGGCGATGAGGTAGTAATTAAAAAAGCCGATAAACAATTGCGCTTAATTCATCCAAAAAATTACTCTTACTACAACGTTTTACGTACAAAACTGAATTGGGGTAGTCGTTTGTACTAGGACCTGTTTATCTTTCGAGGTTAAATTTGCAGCTGTATATTTGGTATTTAGGCAAGGCAGAGCCTATGTAGTGTGGTTATTCCCCATAAATAGGCGATAACACAGCATAAAGGCCAAACATGCGCTGCCCTAAGGGTTCTTTCTAGGGGCGATTGACTCTTTGTTGTTCGGTTTTTACTTAGCCCACTAGGTTTCAAACCTCTCGCCGCGATTAAATCGCCCCTAGATTGAACAAATCTTAATCCTGAAAGGTCAACACGCCCTATTCTTATTGCCAAATTTGGTACTATAAAGCAAAATGGCGACTTAAAATAATAATCAACTAATTTAGGAACGAGTAGCAATGACTTATGTAGTATTCTTTGCTTTACTGCTATTAATTACACTTTTATACAGTTACCTCAAAATTGAGAGTAACCGTAAAAAAGCGATAGAAGCTAGAAAAAAGCTATTTAATGAACGTGTTTCGCATGTAAATACGCGCCTTAAAGCAAAGCTTAATGATCTACTTGATGCTAAAATAATTCGCCCAAAATACGTTCCTCGCATTCAAGCTATTGTAAATAATTTTTTTGTTGTTCAATCACATACAGACGAGAACTTGCAACAGCTTGAAGATACCGCCGACCTACTAATTAATACGTTGTCCAACGAGTTAATTAAAATCAATCAAACAAATATAATTCAACCATTGATTGATAATATACAGTACTTTGTATCTGAGTTGCCCCAGCAAGGCATTTTATACAATAAGAGTTTTTATATTAATACATTACCTCCCCTCATTGCTCTGCTTAAAACCGAAGAGAGTATACAACCTACTGATATTGTTGATGATCAAATTGATGCATCTTCCCAAACTTCCGATACACAGTTTACTCAAGATGTAAGTGTTGCTTAAATAATAAAAAATTAATTTGCAAAAAACCAAAACACTGTATAAATTAACAGTTAATTGACTGGATGGATAAACAGTATGTTAATTGGTTTAGAAGTTAAAAATTTTGCAATCGTAAGTAATTTAAGCACAGAATGGCGCAGCGGTATGACTGCGATCACAGGTGAGACAGGTGCTGGTAAATCTATTGCTATTGATGCCTTATCGCTATGCTTAGGTGAGCGCGCTGAAGCATCAGCAGTTCGCCCAAGCTCTGATAAAGCAGAAGTATGTGCACAATTTGACTTAACAGATCTACCGCTTGCTCAAGCATTTTTAGAGCAACATATGCTAAGCACTTCTGACAACGAGTGCTTATTACGTCGTGTTGTTTGTAAAAATGGCCGTAGTAAAAGCTATATTAATGGTAGTGCAGTTACCGCATCACAATTAAAAGAACTTGGTCAATATTTAATATCTATTCATGGACAACATGCCCACCAATATTTATTAAAAGCTGAGCATCAGTTACAGCTTTTAGATGCCTATGCAGGGCATCACCACTTAGTAAACTCAGTAAATAAAAACTATAAACAGTTTGCTAACTTACAAAAAGAATTTAAACACTTAGAACAACAACAGCAGCAACAAGCAGCGCAAAAACAATTGTTAGAGTATCAAGTTGCTGAGCTTGATGAATTTGCATTACAAGAAAATGAGTTTGATTTAATTGAGGCTGAGCATTACAAACTAAGCAATAGCCAAACAATATTAGAATCGTGCCAACGTGAGTTACAACACTTATATGAAAGTGATGAGCAAAACGCTTGCTCATTACTACAGCACAGCGCTCAACAATTTACCGAACTGGCTCAATATGACGAAAGTTTAGCAAGCGTAGCTGCTATGCTTAGCGAAGCCGCTGTACAAGTTGAAGAAGCAAGCCGCGAAGTGCGCAATTACACTGAGCAAGCAGATTTAGACCCGGCACGCTTAGTTGAAGTAGAAAATAGGCTAAGTGGAGCGATGGATTTAGCGCGTAAGCATCATATAAAACCACAGCAGTTAGTTGAGTTTCATCAATCGATTGCTCAAGAACTTGAGTCAATAAGTAATAATAGTAATCGTCTGGAGCAGCTTGAGTCAGAAATAGAAAGCGCGTTACTTAGTTACAAGCAAACTGCTGATGAATTAAGTAAAAGCCGCTGCGAGTATGCTAATACACTTAACACACTAATAAGTGAAAGCATGGCTAACTTATCAATGGAAAACGGTGTTTTTGAAATAGCCTTAACTCAAGAGAGTAATCGTACACCAAACAGCCTAGGCTTTGATAATGTCTCGTTTTTAGTATCAACTAATCCGGGACAACCACTTCAACCATTAGCTAAAGTAGCATCAGGTGGTGAGCTTTCTCGTATAAGTCTTGCTATACAGGTAATTATTGCCCAAAAAGTAACAACCCCAACGCTTATTTTTGATGAAGTTGATGTAGGTATTTCTGGCCCAACGGCATCTGCTGTAGGTAAGTTATTACGCCAATTAGGTAAATCAACTCAAGTAATTTGTGTTACTCATTTACCACAAGTTGCCAGTAGTGCACATCAGCAATTTTTTGTAGCTAAAGAAATAGCACAAGGCGAAACGTTTACTCATATGCTGCCTTTAAATAAAGATGGCCGTATTAATGAAATAGCCCGTTTACTTGGCGGCGATAACATAAGCAAAACAGCTAAAGCAAATGCTAAAGAACTAATAATGGCTCACGCCTAATGTGTTAGTAAATAACGTCTTCAAGGATTAAATAATGCACAGTACTTTAGTTGATTTTTGTATAATTTTAAGTTGGTTGTTATTAGTACTAAGCACCTGTTTAATTATATTTAGTAAATATAAACATACTTGTTTTAAACAACGTTTATTTAAGTTTTTAAATAGCTTTTTAGTTTTTCAACTAATCGTTGTGGCCTATTACTTTACTAGCGAAAAAATAAATGGACTAAGTGATTTAGGTGTTAGTTATTGGGTTTTAATTACAATGCAGATTGCGTGTATTGTAATATGCTACATGAGCTTAAAACGTAGAAAGGCTAAAATAAGGCCATCCCTTGATTCGTTTTCAATGGATTAAAGTAAATAAACATTTAAAAAGAGCACGTTCTGTTTTTACCTTGCTCTTTTGCTTTATAAAGTAGTTCATCAGCATGCTTAATATCTAGGTCAATTGAGCGTTCAGCGTTTGCAGCTGTGATGCCAATGCTTAGCGTTATATTTACACTATCTGAAAATAAGCTTACAGCTGAAGCTTTAAGGGCATTATGGATTTTTTCTGCAACGAGCTCGCCATCATCAACGGTTACATTTGGAATCACAATTAAAAACTCCTCACCGCCCCAACGTGAAGCAATCGCATTTTGCGGAATATTATTTTCAAATATTTTGGCTAAATGGATAAGAGCTTCATCGCCAAAATCATGGCCGAATTGATCATTAATTTTTTTAAAATTATCTACATCAGCTAATAATATTACAAACGGAATATTATTATTTTTAAGCTCATTTTTAAAAGCTATAAGCTTATTCATAGTGAAACGACGGTTTGGCAGATTAGTGAGTGGATCTATAGTTGCTAAAAATTCATTTTTTTGGCTTAAAGCAATTAATTTACTGCTGTATTTTTCTCTTGAAAATTCGTAATAACCACTCAGCGATGCAACAATTATAAAAGCGAGTATGATTCTGACTGGAAACTGCTCAGGATTGTAGTCATATATATTAAATGTATCAGCGCAATAGAAACCGAGAACAATTGCCGATAAAAATAAAACAATATCAAACGTCCCTCGTTTAAGCCCTCGAATTGAATAAGTAACAGGAGAAACTATAAATATCCATATAGGCCCTGTACCTTGTGCTCCTCCTGTAAGTACCAGATAAAACATAAGTGCATACAGGTTATATAAAATTACAGTTGCAGACTTCTCTACACCTCTACCTATATTAAACGCAGATAAGTAAACAAACGAAGAAACAACCAAAGTAAATGCTAATAAATAGCTGCTGTTAATAAATGCTAAGCTAGCCATCGAAAACGTTGCTATAAAGCCTATTGAGGAAAAGAACCGAACAATGAGCTTCCTTTCTAAATTGTTTGAATATTCGTACATAATTTCTATTTATTTATTAATGTATAAAAGCAAACTTATAGATATAAAGTAAGCAAACCGTAAACAGCGTGCAATAATGAACCTACTTTATATTTAAATCAACTATTAAGGTTAGTAATTAGCACTGACAATTGTGCACATATTTTTAGCCTCTTGCATTTATCTCAGGTAAGTACATTTTTACGATATTAAATTGCTTGGCACTAATACCATTTGCTAAATTATATAAGTACGCCCTTTTATTCCTGCAATAATCGAACTGACTGGTAGTCAAAAAATAATATAAACCTGCACAGTTAAAGATGGTAGTAACTATTCTATGAATTGTGCCTGGACCGAGTCAACAACACATTAATCAATAAAAGTGCCGCTACAAAAAATACACACACTATACAAATCCGCGATAATACTCAATCAATTTCAAGGATTGAGCTTGGCGCTAACTGCGTTAAAACTTTCGAGATACGACTGCATGAATACAAAGCAATGTAGAGGTAATTGCCGAGAACACCTAAGTAGCGAAACTTTAGCCTCATTATCGACATAATTTTGTTATCTCAAAATAGATCACTTAATTAAGCGAATTGGTATTAGAGTATATAAACGACATAGAAGAAAGAAGTGTCGATAACGTTTATATATATGAAACGAGTCCTGAAAGCCGCTTAGTAGATACCTAAAGAAATCGCATTTGGCTTATAAAGAACAACCCATAATGGCAAAGCAGTTTCTTTGAAAGTTACTATATAAGGTTTCTACATGAAGTTACTAACAAAAGGTGTTGTTCAAGAAAGCCATACAAAAGGTGGTATAAATATAGCCCCATTTGTCACTAATTATGTTGACATTACATTTGGATAAAACAAATAAAAAAGCAAGCCACTTGGCTTGCTTTAAATATCGTTATTTTAACACGAAAAATTAAACTTTTAAGTAATCCATAATACCTTCTGCAGCGTTACGTCCTTCAAAAATAGCAGTTACCACTAAATCTGAACCACGTACAATGTCGCCACCAGCAAATATTTTAGGGTTAGTAGTTTGATGTGTAAACTCACCTTGTTCTGGTGCGTTAATACCGCCCCAGTTGTTTATTTCTACATCGTATTTTTCTAACCAATCCATTTTGTGAGGCTGGAAACCAAACGCCATAATAACTTGATCAGCTTCAATAACATGTTCTGAACCAGGTACTTCTTCAGCACGGCTTCTGCCTTTTGCGTCAGGTTCACCTAATTTAGTTTTAACCATTTTAACGCCGGTCACTTTACCTTTATCGTTCAGTACAATGCCTTTAGGCTGAACGTTATACGTAAATATAACGCCTTCTTCTTTCGCGTTTTTAACTTCACGTTTAGAGCCTGGCATATTTTCTTTATCACGACGATAAGCACACGTTACTTTTGCAGCATTTTGTCGAATAGACGTACGCACACAGTCCATCGCTGTATCACCACCGCCAAGTACAACTACTTTTTGATTAGCCATATCAATACACGGTTGTTTTGTCTCGTCGTAGCCCATTACACGGTTCGTGTTACCAATCAAAAACGGCAATGCATCGTGAACACCCGCTGCATCTTCATTTTCAAGACCTGCACGCATACTCTGATACGTACCAACCCCTAAAAACACAGCGTCGTAATCAGCTAAAATTTGGTCAAGTGTAATATCAACACCTACTTCAACATTTAACTTAAATTCTACGCCCATTTCAGTGAAAATTTCACGGCGCTTTTGCATTACTGATTTTTCAAGTTTAAAAGAAGGAATACCAAATGTGAGTAGTCCACCTATTTCTGGGTGACGATCAAACACCACTGGTTTAACACCGTTACGCACTAAAATATCAGCACACCCTAAACCTGCAGGGCCCGCACCAATAATGGCTACTTTTTTGTCAGTCCATGTTACATAAGACATATCAGGCTTCCAGCCCATTTTAAATGCCTCATCAGTAATGTATTTTTCAATATTACCAATTGTAACCGCACCAAACTCTTCATCGAGCGTACACGAGCCTTCACACAAGCGGTCTTGTGGGCAAACACGCCCACAAACCTCTGGTAAGCTATTTGTACGATGAGAAAGCTCTGCCGCCTCTATAATACGGCCTGTGCGTATTAACTTTAGCCATTGTGGAATGTAGTTATGTACTGGACATTTCCACTCACAGTATGGGTTACCACAATCTAAACAACGGTCAGCTTGTGAGTTAACCTGATTCTCTGAAAAGGGTTCGTAAATTTCTACGAAAGATTTTTTACGTGACGAGATTGGTTTTTTGCGTGGGTCTACACGCTGCACGTCTATAAATTGATATACATTTTCGCTCATACTGCCCCCTTATTGCGCCTGAACACGTAGTTCGGCACTACTGCGAGCGCGATGCCCGAGTAAACTTTTTACGTCACTTGATATTGGTTTTACTAATTTGAACATCGGTAAGTACAATTCAAAGTTAGCCAAAATACTTTCTGCTCTGCACGAACCCGTAAGCTCTAAATGCTCAGCAATTAAGCCGCGTAAATGTTCTTGATGCGACGTTAATTCGTCTAGTGTTACTATTTCGACAAGCTCTGGATTAATGCGTTTTTCAAAATCATTTCGCTCATCTAAAATATAAGCAAAACCACCTGTCATACCCGCGCCAAAGTTAACGCCTACATTGCCCAGTACACATACAACGCCGCCCGTCATGTATTCACAACAGTTGTCACCTACACCTTCAACAACCGCTTGCACACCTGAGTTACGAACTGCAAAGCGCTCGCCTGCACAACCTGCAGCAAACAGTTTGCCGCCTGTTGCACCGTATAAACATGTGTTGCCTGCAATTGTGGCTTTGTGACTTTCGAACGACGAGCCAAGTGGTGGACGAATAACTAACTTGCCACCCGCCATGCCTTTACCTACGTAATCGTTTGCATCGCCAACCAGTGTCATTTCAAGGCCGCCGGCATTCCACACGCCAAATGATTGACCCGCAGTACCGTGTAGCTCAATTGCTACAGGATCTGCCGCCATTCCTTGGTTACCATATTTATCAGCAATATAGCCAGAAAGCATTGCACCTACCGATCTGTCGGTATTACAAATACGACTTACTAGTGAAATACCGCTTGAAGCATCAATTGCTTCTTGCGCCTTAGCAAGTAGGCTCTCATTAAGCTTGCCTAAATAATGTGAGCTATTAGGCGCACTACAATAAAGTGTTTCGCCAGTTGGGTTATTAGGCTGAGCAATTACTGAAGATAAATCAATTTTCTTCTGTTTTGCTGTTTTGCCTTCAATTGCTTCAAGCAAATCTAAACGACCGATTAAATCAGTTAAGTTTACAACACCCAAGCTAGCCATGATTTCACGTGCTTCTTGCGCTATAAACTTAAAGTAGTTCATCGCCATTTCTGGTAAGCCGTGGTAATGCTTTTGACGAAGTGTTTCGTCTTGTGTTGCAACACCGGTCGCACAGTTGTTTAAATGGCAAATTCGTAAGTATTTACAACCAAGCGCAACCATTGGGCCGGTACCAAAGCCAAAACTTTCTGCACCTAAAATGGCTGCTTTAATAATATCTAAACCCGTTTTTAAGCCACCATCTGTTTGCAAGCGAATACGATGACGCAGTCCATTTTCAACAAGAGCTTGCTGCGTTTCTGCAAGTCCTAGCTCCCATGGGCTACCTGCATATTTAACTGAAGTAAGTGGGCTTGCGCCTGTACCGCCGTCGTAGCCAGAAATAGTAATTAAATCGGCATACGCTTTAGCAACACCCGTTGCAATGGTTCCTACGCCTGGTTCTGAAACCAGTTTTACAGAAATAAGTGCTTTAGGGTTTACTTGTTTCAAATCGAAAATTAGCTGTGCTAAATCTTCAATTGAGTAAATATCGTGATGTGGTGGTGGCGAAATTAATGTAACACCTGGAACAGAATAACGAAGCTTAGCAATATACGGGGTTACTTTTTCACCCGGTAATTGACCGCCTTCACCTGGTTTTGCACCTTGCGCTACTTTAATTTGAATAACGTCAGCACTGCGTAAGTAATGCGGGGTTACGCCAAATCGACCTGAAGCGACTTGCTTAATACGCGAGTTTTTCTCGGTACCATAACGCAGCTTATCTTCACCGCCTTCACCAGAGTTTGAACAACCACCTAAGCGGTTCATTGCAATTGCTAGAGCCTCATGCGCTTCTGGCGATAATGCACCAATACTCATTGCTGCTGAATCGAAACGCTTGTATAGGTTTTCTGCAGGCTCTACATCATCGATGCTAATGCCTTGCTCTGGAATTTTAAGCGCAAGCATGTCACGTAAAGTGGCAATAGGGCGCGTATTAACAAGTTTTGCATATTCACTGTAATCACTATATTCACCAGAACGAACTGCTTTTTGCAGGGTTTGGATTACATCAGGATTATAAGCATGATACTCGCCGCCATGTACGTACTTAAACAAGCCGCCGTGGCTTAATAATTTACGCTTACTTAGAGCGAGTTTGTGTAAGCTTTGCTGATCGTCATCAAAGTCGGTAAAGCATGCGCCCTGTATGCGACTTGCCACACCTTTAAAGCACATTTGTACAATAGCGTCAGATAAACCAACCGCTTCAAACAACATTGAGCAGCGATATGACGCAACCGTACTTATGCCCATTTTAGACATGATTTTGTATAAGCCCTTGTTAATGGCTTTACGGTAAGCAAGAGTTACTTCGCAATACGACTTATTAATAATTTTGCTGTCGCTCATCGCAACTAACGATTCATACGCAAGGTATGGATAAATTGCCGTAGCACCAAAGCCTAATAACACAGCAAACTGATGCGCATCACGCACGCTACCGGTTTCAATGATAATGTTTGATTCACAGCGAAGATTGTTATCAACTAATCGTTTTTGTACCGCACCTACAGCCATAGCTGCTGGAATCGGCAAATTTGCTTCATCAAAGTTACGGTCAGTTAAAATAAGCATGATACAACCAGCGGCTGCTTTTTCTTGTGCTTGGTCACAAATACGCGTTACCGCATTTTCTAAACCTTCTTCAACTGTGTAGGTAATATCAATTTTACAGTAGCTGTAATGCGCTTCATCAGCATTTAATAGCTGCTGCATGTCTGCGTACATTAAAATTGGCGTATCAAACTGTAGGCGCTTAGCGTGGCCTGTTGTTTCGTTAAATACGTTTTGCTCACTACCAATACATGTCGCAAGCGACATTACATGATTTTCACGCAGTGGATCGATAGGTGGGTTTGTTACTTGCGCAAATTTTTGGCGGAAGTAATCATAAAGCGAACGATGCCCTTCACTAAGCACTGCAAATGGCGTGTCATCACCCATTGAGCCGGTTGCTTCTTGGCCGTTTTCACCCATTACACGAATAACACTATCAAGCTCTTCGTTGGTATAACCAAACATTTTTTGATATTTAGCTAGCGTTTCGTCATCAAATGAGCGATTACCCGCGTCTTGTTCCGTCAGCTCTTCAAATGGGACTAAACGCTTAACGTTCTCCTCAAGCCATGACTTGTAAGGATGGCGAGACTTTAAATCTTGATCGATTTCATCTGAGTGCCAAATTTTGCCAAGCTTAGTATCAATAACTAATAATTCACCTGGACCAACACGGCCTTTTTCAACTACTTCATCGGCAGTGTAATCCCAAATACCCACTTCTGATGCAAGCGTAATAAAGCCATCTTGTGTAATTACATAACGCGCTGGGCGAAGTCCATTACGGTCAAGGTTACAAGCCGCAAAACGACCATCCGACATAACAATACCTGCCGGGCCATCCCATGGTTCCATATGCATAGAGTTAAAGTCGTAAAATGCACGTAAATCGTCGTCCATTGCACGGTTTTTCTGCCATGCAGGTGGCACGAGCATACGCATAGCGCGGAATAAATCCATGCCACCAGCTAAAAATAGCTCAAGCATATTATCTAGGCTTGATGAATCAGAACCGGTTTCGTTTACAAACGGCGCTGCGCTTTGTAAATCAGGAATAAGCGGTGACGCAAACTTGTATGAACGTGCGCGTGCCCACTGGCGGTTACCTTCAATAGTATTAATTTCACCATTGTGTGCTAAATAGCGGAAAGGTTGAGCTAAAGGCCAACGCGGCTGAGTATTAGTAGAAAAGCGCTGATGGAAAACACAAATCGCACTCGTCATACGAATATCAGCTAAATCTAGGTAAAAATTTGGTAAATCTGCAGGCATCATTAAGCCTTTATAGATAGTTACCAAACCAGATAGACTTGCGATATAGAAAGCTTCGTCATCAACAATGCGCTTTTCAGCGCGGCGGCGTGCTACATATAAGCGACGCTCTAAGTCTTTAGAACGCCAACCTTCTGGCGCGCTAACAAAAATTTGTTCAAAACCTGGTAATTGCTGTACAGCAATAGGACCCAACATAGATGGGTCAGTTGGCACAACGCGCCAACCTAAAATATTTAACGTTTCTTTTTCTAATTCTTCGCTAAGTATTTGTTTTGCAGCTTGCGCTAAAACAGGGTCTGAATTTAAAAATATCATACCCACTGCGTAGTTTTTGCCTAAGTGCCAGTTATGTTCACTAGCAATAGCACGGAAAAAGCTATCTGGTTTTTGTAATAATAAACCACAGCCATCACCTGTTTTACCATCGGCAGATATACCACCACGGTGCTGCATGCGATCAAGCCCCGTAATAGCAGTACGAATAAGCCTATGACTAGCTTGACCATTAACTTGAGCTATTAAGCCAAAGCCACAATTTTCTTTTTCTAACTTTGAGTCGTATAACATAGACCCCTCCCCTTGCTGCACTGTTAGCGTGGATGAACTGCTCGACGATTTGCTAACAGACGGACAAAACTAGCCTCTATCTTAAATAGAGTCAATAGCACTTTGAATACATATTCACATTCTTGAATATTTCTCACTTCATAGCAAGATTTCTTTTTATCATTATTTTTAACATTTAGCGTTATTTTAACCACTATTTTTTCATGACACTGGTGTCAAGTTTAACATATTGTAAAAAACACGAGCCTTCAGCGCGCCAGCTTACGTAAACGTAAAGGTAACCGAAAGTGAATAAGTATTCAGCACTAGAGGGGCTATTCAGTTAACATTTAGATAGTTTTATGCTATTTCATTACTTTAATGGCTTAACATCCCCGATTATTGCTGCTCATTAGTATAGTTATGAAAGTTCATGTCATTTTTTGTACGTTAATAGTGAATTTTTATTTAAAACTATGTCCGATGCGGACACATAAACTGTCCGCGGACATGAATTTCAATAACAAAAAAATAAAATCACTTAAATATCAATAAGATAATAGTTGGCATATTAATCGTATAGCTTTATATATAATCGCTAATTGGAATTACTATGTTTACTCTAAGCTTATTTTTACTCTCTCCTATTGCCGCTATTTGCACAGCAGCTTTATTACTGCTGTGCGAAAAATACATAAAAGCAATTTAGGGGAAATTAAATGATTAAAGATACCAGCGCACAAGACATAAAAGTAAAGGCACCTATAAGCTATAAAAAATACGCGATAATCACTGCGATTGTTTTCATTGTGGTCTCTGCAATTGCTTATATTTTTTTAACGAGCCATAGCGCTAAAAGCTCTATTAGCCGCTCAAAAGTACAGATTGCAAAAGTACATGTTAAAGCGCTCATTCGAGACATTGCCGCCAGTGGTAAAATTGTTGCTGCTAATGCTCCTAAAATCTACAGTCCAGAACGGGGATTTATAGATTTAAAAGTAAAGGCCGGCGATACAGTAAAGCAAGGCAACACACTTGCCCTGCTGCAAAGCCCTGAGTTAACTAATGAATTAAAGCAACAGGAGTCTGTACTTAAAAGACTTGAAGGCGAGCAGCAAAGGCAGCATTTGCAAGCAAGACGCCAAACACTCACTTTAAATAAAACACTCGATATGGCAGAGGTTGAGCTTAACGCCGCTGAGCGCGAAAATCGTCGCGCACAGTTATCAATACAAAAGCACTTAATTAGCCAAATTGATCTAGAAAAAGCAGTTGATGATTTATCCCGAGCTAAGCTCTCCTATAAGCATGCGCAGCAAGAGGTATTGCTTGCCAAAGACACGCTCGCTTTTGAACTACAAGCTGCTAAAAGTGATGTGACCCGCCAACAACTTATTGTTGATGACTTAATCCGAAAAGTAAGCAACCTATCTATTAAGGCTACCGTTACAGGGATCGTGGGTAACCTATTAGTGCAACAAAAAGCCGCAGTGACGCAAAGCCAACCTCTTATGACTCTCGTCGACTTAAGTAATTTTGAAGCCGAACTCCAAGTTCCTGAAAGTTACGCAAACGAATTAGGGCTCGGTATGGAAGTAGAGCTTAAGTTAGGCAATGAAACAGTGATGGGGAATTTATCCGCCATATCACCAGAAGTTAATAATCGTGAAGTAACAGCACGCGTCCGGTTTAAAGGTGTTACTAACAACATTCGTCAGAACCAACGCTTAACTGCACGTATTTTACTCGACAACCGAGAAGGTGTAATGCAAGTAAAGCGTGGTGCATTTATGCAGCAAGGCGGAATTATAGCTTATAAAGTCGATGGCAATATCGCAAAGCGTATACCTATTACAATAGGCGCCACCAGCATTAATGCGGTTGAGCTTTTAAGTGGACTAAAAGAAAACGATGAAATTATTATTTCAAGCTACAGCGACTTTAAGCAAGCCAACACGATTTTATTAAATTAAACAGACGTTCTCAACCAACGCTAAAAATAATTAGGAACAACGATGTTACAAATGAACAATGTAAGTAAAGTATACCAAACAGAAATGGTACAAACCCATGCGCTTCGAGATTTTAATCTGCAAGTAAACGAAGGCGAATTTATTGCTGTTACTGGTCCTAGCGGCTCAGGAAAAACAACCTTTTTAAATATTGCAGGTATGCTCGAGCCTTTTAACGAAGGTGAATACCTGCTGGATGGCGTTAATGTTGGCAGCCTAAACGATAACCAACGTGCTGATTTACGTAATCAAAAAATTGGCTTTATATTCCAAGGCTTTAATTTGATCCCCGATTTAAATTTATATGAAAACATAGAAGTTCCTCTTCGCTACAGAGGGATTAAAGCAAATGAGCGAAAACGTCGAATTGAGCAATGCCTTGAACAAGTTGGCTTAGCATCTCGCGCTAAACACTTACCTCAACAACTCTCTGGTGGCCAGCAACAACGTGTGGCAATAGCCCGTGCGCTTGCTGGTGAACCTCGTTTTTTACTTGCCGATGAGCCAACAGGTAACCTTGACAGCTTAATGGCTCGCCAAGTTATGGAGTTACTTGAACAAATCAATCGCGACGGTGCCACTATTGTAATGGTAACTCATGATAGCGAATTAGCCCGCCGTGCTCCGCGTAATATTCAAGTAGTTGATGGACAACTTGCCGACTTTACGCTTTATCAGGGCGCGCAAACTATAAAAACAGCATCGGGGGTTTAACTAATGTTTATTCATTATTTAGATTTAAGTTGGCGCAGCTTCAAGCGCACCCCATTGGTTAGCTTTTTAATGGTACTTGCCATTGCGATAGGTATAGGCATAACAATGACCAGCCTTAGTGTTTATCACATGATGTCGGCCGATCCTATTCCAGAAAAAAGCAGCCAACTTTACAGTGTGCAATTACAAACAATGGACGATGGTAGTACGTGGTGGACAGAAGATAACATGCCACTGCAATTGACCTATCAAGATGCAGAGAACTTATTAAACGCACCCACGTCAGAGAAAAAAGTGGCTATGATGCGTACCGGCTTTTCAGTTTATTTAGACTCCGACAAAATAAAACCTTTTATAGGTAATGCTCGCATGACAACGCCTGACTTTTTTAGCATGTTTAATTTGTCATTTCTATACGGAGGGGCTTGGAGCAAAGAGCAAGAAAACTCAGCCGCACCTGTGGTTGTTATTACCCAAGAGATAAACGATAAACTATTTGCAGGACAAAACTCCGTCGGAGAACTGATTTACTTAGATGATGCAAGCTATCAAGTAGTTGGTGTTATTAACCATTGGCCTCTCAATATTAAATATTATGATTTAAATAACGGTGCATTTAATCAAGTAGAAGAATTATTTATGCCCTTTAGCTTAATAAAGGCAAAAGAGCTCGTAAGTTGGGGCAATAGCAATGGATGGAAACACGAAAACACACCAACCTTTGCAGATAAACTGCAATCTGAGCAAGTATGGATCCAGTTTTGGGCAGAGCTAAATACGCTTGAACAAAAACAAGCCTATCAAAATTACTTATTAGCCTATATGCAAGAACAACAAAAACGTGGTCGATTTAATCGTAAAGAACTTGAGTATAAACTTCGCGATGTAAACCAATGGATGCAATACAACAACGTCGTCACCGAAGACAATAAAATTTTAGTGGGCCTGAGCTTTATGTTCTTAGGTGTCTGCTTAGCCAATATTTTAGGTTTACTTTTAGCCAAGTTTTTACGCAGAGCGCCAGAAGTAGGTGTAAGACGCGCATTAGGCGCTAGTAAAAGGCAAATATTTTTACAGCACTTAGTTGAGGTCGCCATGCTTGGCTTTATAGGTGGCATGCTAGGAATTGTACTAGCACAACTTGGCTTAATGGGCGTAGTGCAAAGCTACGACTACTATGAAAACTTAGCAACAATGGATTTGACCATGCTATTGAGCGCCCCATTGATTGCAATTACAACCTGCATTTTGGCTGGTTTGTACCCAGCTTGGTTAGTGTGTAAAACCAATCCTGCTATTTATCTTAAGAGCCAATAAGGAATTTAACAATGTTAGAAATAAAACCTATATTTAACGCCTTATGCCGCTCAAAGGTGGGCGCTGTATTACTGCTAATTCAAATTGCAATTACCACAGCTATAGTCAGTAATGCTGCATTTATCATTCAAGACAGAATTAGCTATTTAAATCAAGAAACGGGCTACCCTGAGCAAGATATATTTAAGTTTAATGTAATGACCTTTGGTACTGATATTAACTTAAGCCAGCAGTTTGAGCTTGATGAAAGCATGCTTAGAAAAATGCCAGGCGTAGTTGATGCCGCATTAAGCAGTAGTATCCCGCTATCAGGCAGTGGCAGCGCTTCGAGCTTTAATTTACAACCCGCTCCACAAGAAGGCCTAAGTGTAAGAACTGCTTATTTTTTTATAGATGACCACGCAATTAATACCTACGGCGTTAACTTAATTGCAGGGCGGAACTTTACCGAAGATGAAGTGCTAGTTACAAACGAAATTACACAAAAGCGCACCAACGTCACTATAGTCACTAAAGCCTTACTTGATGAGCTCTACCCTGATGGAGATGGTTTAGGAAAAATAGTTTATTTTGGTGACCTACCACTTAAAGTTATTGGCGTGATCGGAAACATGAAAGGCCCGTGGCTCAAAGACAGTAAACCCGATAATCTTGCGTTTATTCCTTATATTAAAGCAGCAAGTTATGCACAAGTTGCCGTTCGTACAGAGCCTGGTCAGCGAGCAGCTGTAATGAAAGAAATAGAAAATGCCATGCTCGAAAATTACAGCAAACGCGTTATTAATAACATTAAAGGACTTGATGAATTAAAAAATGAGTATACCGCTAAAGACCGCCTCATGATGCGCATGCTCATAGCATTAATCACTATTTTAGTGCTTATAACCGCTCTCGGTATTTTTGGCTTAACCTTATTTAATATTAGCAAACGTACTAAGCAAATTGGCACACGCAGAGCACTTGGTGCAAGAAAGTCAGCTATTGTTAGCTACTTTTTAGTAGAAAATGCATTAATTTGTAGCCTAGGTTTAGCCTTAGGTGTGGTAACAGCAATACTACTTGGGAAAATGTTAATGCAGTATTTTTCTGTAGCCGCACTACCGCCAAGCTATATAGCCGTTACCGCCATTGTCGTATTATTAATGAGCTTACTTGCGGTATTAGGGCCGGCTAAACGCGCTGCTAATATTTCGCCCAGTATCGCAACTCGCACAATTTAACCTAGAATCCGCTTGAGGTAGATTTATTATCCAGAGTTTAGGTTACTAAATCATGTAAAAATCACTATGCTACACTGATTAGTAAGGCAGTGTAGCCATTAAAAAATTATAAAAATAACCTATGACTCATAAAATACTCATTGTTGATGATAACCAAGCAGTACTCGATGCACTTTCATTGTTGCTCGAGATCCACGACTTTTCGGTAGTGACTGCAACAAACCCGTTTGATGCTCTGCAAATAGTTCGCTATCAGCGAATTGAGCTTGTAATTCAAGACATGAACTTTACCAGCGACACAACCTCTGGCGAAGAAGGTAAAACGTTGTTTTATGAACTACGAGAAATAAACCCACACCTCCCTATTATACTTATTACAGCCTGGACCGAACTTGCTACCGCTATTGAGCTTGTAAAAGCCGGTGCTGCCGATTACTTACCAAAACCCTGGGATGATGCAAAACTACTAGTTTGTATCAGTAACTTAATAGAGCTAGGCAGTGCTAAAAAAATAGTGGCGACACATAATCGCCATCAACAAGAGCGTGAAGGTACATTTAAAAGCGCAGACCTTGCCGGGCTAATATTTAAAAGCACGGCTATGGAACGACTGGTCACTATGGCGCTACAAGTAGCTAAATCTGATATATCTGCATTAATTACAGGCCCTAATGGAAGTGGTAAAGAGTGCATTGCGCATATCATTCAAAAAAACTCCCCACTTGTATCGCAACCTTTTATTAAGGTAAACGCAGGCGCACTACCACAAGAACTTATAGAAGCCGAACTTTTTGGCGCTGAAGCTGGCGCATACACGGGGATAACTAAACAACGTATTGGTCGATTTGAAGCAGCTGATGGCGGTACGTTATTTTTAGATGAAATTGGTAATTTACCACTCTCAGGACAAATAAAATTACTACGCGTAGTACAAACCGGCGAGTTTGAACGTTTAGGCTCAACACAAACACAAAAAGTAAATGTGCGAGTAATATCGGCTACTAACGAAAACTTACTACAAGCAATTGAACAAGGTCGATTTAGGGAAGACTTATATTATCGCCTTAATGTAATTGAACTCAATGTGCCTGCCCTTAGCGAAAGGCAAGATGATGTTTTAGCACTTATTAGCCATTTTTTACCTCACCGAGAGCTGACTATAAACACAGAGCAAGCACTTCAACATTATAAATGGCCAGGTAACGTTCGAGAGCTAGAAAATGCTTGTAAACGTGTAGCGGTGCTAAAACCAACAGGTGCGCTTACAGTCGATGACTTTGCACTTTCGTCATCGGTTACTGCTCAACAAGAAGCAAAAGCAGAACCGACCAAACAGGAAATAGAACACGCAATGCGCGATCATCAAGGTGTTATAGCCAAAGTGGCCCGTGAATTTGGTTTAAGCCGACAAGCTCTTTATCGTCGATTACAAAAAATGGGTATTGATTATTAATGCCAAACATTATTAGCCACTTTACCCTAAGCCAAAAGGTTGTGTTAATTTGCGCACTTTGTAGCGCGCTGCCTGTTTTTATTATTGCCGCACTTAGTGGTTTTGATATGTACTACACTCTGTTTTTAATATTACTAACGCTTGCATTTAGCACCTTGCTTTCAAGAGCTCTCACCAAACCAATAAAGCTTGGCATGCAATCGCTCGAAACCGGGTTGCTTAATTTTAAAGATGGTGAGCTCTCCAGCTTACTAGCGTATAAAAGTAATGATGAACTTGGAAAACTATGCCGACTTTATAATCAAACCGCTAAACAGCTTCGCCAAGAAAAACAATGGATTTACCAGCGCGAGTTAATGCTTGATAAAGTATTGCAAAGCTCGCCGCAAGCGTTATTACTGGTCAATGATAATAATACGGTGGTATTTAGTAATTTAATTAGCCGTAGTTTATTTAATAGCGCAACCCGCCTTGAAGGTATGCAGCTAAGTAAATTGCTCGAAAATTCGCCCCTGCAATTAATAGCAGCTATAGAGCACGGTGTTGATGGCCTCTTTAATATAGAAATAGAGAATCAAGACTCGCAAACTTGGCATTTAGCCACCGGGGAGTTTTTACTCAATAACCAAAAGCATCATTTATATATATTTAAACAATTAACCCGTGAGCTTAGTCGCCAAGAAGTTGCCGTGTGGAAAAAGGTAATACGCATTATCAGCCACGAATTGAATAATTCACTCGGCCCTATGTCGTCCATGTTACACAGCGCACAATTGCTCGCAAATAAAGTTGATGAGCCCCGCCTTGCCCGTGTATTTGCAACTATTGATGAGCGAATTAGTCATTTAACTGAATTTGTACAAGGCTATGGCAAGTTTGCTAAATTACCTCAGCCACAAAAAACACGGATTAACTGGCAAAACACACTCAATAATTTAAAAAATCACTGGCAATTTAGCTACGAAATAAAAAATTCACACAATGAATTACAAGCTGATCAAGCCCAACTCGAGCAGCTGCTCATAAACCTATTAAAAAATTCACACGAGTCAGGCTCCAACTCCAATGAAATACATATTCAGGTCGAATTTGTACCCCAAGCTTGTGTTATAAATGTGAGCGACTGCGGCAAAGGAATGAGCGAGCAAGTAATGGCAAATGCTTTAGTGCCCTTTTATTCTACAAAAAGTACGGGGAGTGGTTTAGGGCTAGCCTTATGCAGAGAAATAGCAGAAGCGCACCAGGGGCATATAAGTTTACATAACAAAATAGAGGGCGGCTTAAACGTACAAGTGAGCCTTCCTTATTCGTAAATTCACAAAAATTAAAAACAATAAAGCCACTTAAAAAGTGGCTTTGTGTTTAAAGAGCTTAATAACCTGATAGCAGGTTGAGTAATAAATTACTCTGCGTCAGCTTCTTTATATTTAGCAGCAGTTTCTGTAATTAACGGCTGTAATTCACCGCGTTGAAACATTTCGATAATAATGTCACAACCACCAACTAATTCGCCATCTACCCATAATTGCGGGAATGTTGGCCAATTTGCGTATGCTGGAAGCTCAGCACGAATGTCTGGATTAAGTAAAATATCAACGTATGCAAATGGTTCACCACATGACATTAACGCTTGCGATGCTTGTGAAGAAAAACCACAATTTGGTAATTTTGGTGACCCTTTCATGAAAAGGATTATTGGGTTTTCTGAAATTTGCTGTTTAATTTTATCAATGGTTTCCATCTACAACCTCAAAGTAACGATAGCTAAATATATTTAGGTCTTGAAAATAACTCATCGTGACCACAAATATATAACTTAAAATGGGCAAATAAAGCCGCAATTGAAATAGTCTTTCGCAATAGCATTGCTGTTTGCTTAAACTTGAGTAAAATACTCAACAATTATAGTAACACTATATTACCGCTTGGTATAGGTAACTGCTCTGTTTCAACAGGCATTACGTATTACCAAATGGACTATCAACCAAAGAAGATGGAGATAAAAAAATGGCATTTGAACTACCGTCACTACCATATGCAATCGACGCACTTGAGCCACATATTTCAAAAGAAACACTAGAGTTTCACCATGGCAAACACCACAACACTTACGTGGTTAAGCTTAATGGTTTAATCCCTGGTACTGAGTTTGAAAACAAATCTCTAGAAGAGATCGTATGTTCATCAGAAGGCGGCGTATTTAACAACGCAGCACAAATCTGGAACCATACTTTTTACTGGAACAGCTTATCTCCAAACGGCGGCGGCGAGCCTACTGGCGCAGTTGCTGATGCAATCAACGCTAAATGGGGTTCTTTTGATGCGTTTAAAGATGCATTAAATGACAAAGCAGTAAATAACTTTGGTTCAAGCTGGACGTGGTTAGTTAAGCTTGCTGATGGTTCACTAGACATCGTTAATACATCTAACGCTGCTACACCATTAACTGATGATGGCGTTACTCCAATCCTTACAGTGGATTTATGGGAACACGCTTACTACATTGATTACCGTAACGTTCGTCCAGATTACCTTAAAGGTTTTTGGTCGCTTGTTAACTGGGAATTCGCGAACGCTAACTTCGCTTAATTAGCCTTTAAACGCTAATGTAAAAAAGACGCTTAGGCGTCTTTTTTTGTTTCTTATTTATCACACCCAAGCGTCTCATCATTTAATAAAACACTTTTAGTAACATGATCTTTTTTCACTTAAATTTTTAATTTTATTGCACAAAAATACAGATTCGTGACTAGACTTTAAAAGGTAAGCACCTTTTTACAGCGGGTTTCGGAGGTTATTATGACGATTTTTGAGCATTACCAAGCACGATACGAAGCGGCACAGGAAGAAGAATACAGTATCGCTGAATTTCTTGAGATTTGTAAAACCGATAAGTCTGCCTACGCCAGCGCACCAGAACGCCTACTCATGGCAATTGGCGAACCAAACATGGTAGATACCGCAACGGATGCACGACTAAGTCGATTATTTTCAAATAGAGTAGTTGCGCGCTACCCTGCCTTTACTGATTTTTATGGTATGGAAGATGCCATTGAGCAAATAGTCTCTTATTTAAAACACGCCGCCCAAGGGCTTGAAGAATGCAAACAAGTGCTCTATTTACTTGGACCTGTTGGTGGGGGTAAATCATCTATTGCCGAAAAACTCAAATATTTAATGCAACAAGTACCTATTTATTCAATTAAAGGCTCTCCGGTAAACGACCATCCCCTTGCATTATTTGACCCAATAGAGGACGCCGACGTACTAAAGCAAGAATACGGTATTAAACCGCGCTACTTAAAAACCATTATGTCGCCTTGGGCTGGCAAACGCTTAAAAGAATTCAATGGTGATATTAGCCAGTTTAGAGTGGTTAAGCGCTACCCCTCAATTTTAAACCAAATAGGCATTGCCAAAACCGAACCTGGAGATGAAAACAACCAAGATATTTCGGCGCTAGTGGGTAAGGTCGATATTCGCCAGCTTGAGCACTTTGCCCAAAACGATCCTGATGCATACGCCTACTCTGGCTCTTTATGTTTAGCTAACCAAGGGCTGATGGAATTTGTAGAAATGTTTAAAGCGCCTATTAAAGTGCTGCACCCTTTACTTACCGCAACCCAAGAAGGTAACTACAACGGCACAGAAGGCATTAGTGCCCTGCCCTTTAATGGCATGATCCTCGCTCACTCTAATGAATCTGAGTGGCAAACTTTTAAAAACAATAAAAACAACGAAGCATTTTTAGACCGTGTTTATATTGTAAAAGTACCTTACTGCTTACGTGTAACCGAAGAAATTAAAATTTACGACAAATTACTTGAGCACAGCGAGCTATACAACGCGCCATGCGCACCAGGTACACTTAAAACATTGGCGCAATTTACGACGCTATCACGTTTAAAAGAGCCAGAAAATTCAAGTATTTATTCTAAAATGCGGGTATACGATGGCGAAACTCTAAAAGACACCGACCCCAAAGCAAAATCGTATCAAGAGTATCGTGATTACGCAGGTGTTGATGAAGGTATGACGGGGCTCTCTACTCGCTTTGCGTTTAAAATTTTATCTCGTGTGTTTAACTTTGATACCACTGAGGTTGCCGCAAATCCGGTGCACTTGTTCTATGTACTTGAGCAACAAATAGAGCGCGAACAATTTTCAAGCGAAATAGAAGAGCGTTATTTAAGCTTTCTAAAAGGCTATTTAATTCCACAGTATGTTGAGTTTATAGGCAAAGAGCTGCAAACCGCCTATTTAGAATCGTATTCAGAATACGGGCAAAATATTTTTGACCGTTATGTTATTTATGCAGACTTTTGGATACAAGACCAAGAATATCGCGACCCTGATACAGGACAACTATTTGACCGTGAGGCACTTAATGCCGAACTTGAAAAAATAGAAAAGCCGGCGGGTATTTCTAACCCTAAAGATTTCCGAAATGAAATAGTGAACTTTGTACTGCGTGCCCGTGCGCACAACAACGGTAAAAACCCACTATGGACAAGCTACGAAAAACTACGCACGGTTATTGAGAAAAAAATGTTCTCTAATACCGAAGATTTGCTCCCCGTAATTTCGTTTAATACTAAAACGTCTGCAGAGGATCAGCAAAAGCACGAAGACTTTGTGAACCGTATGGTCGAAAAAGGCTATACACAAAAACAAGTTCGCTTGCTTTCTGAGTGGTATTTACGGGTTAGAAAATCGCAATAACCTTCATAGTCGTAGTATATAGGAGGTCAACATGGCGCATTTTATAGATAGGCGTTTAAACGGAAAAAATAAAAGTACGCTTAATCGCCAGCGCTTTATTAGGCGCTATAAAAAACAAATTAAAGAAGCGGTTTCAGATGCGATTAACAAACGCAGCGTTACCGATTCAAGCTCTGGTGAGAGTATTTCTATTCCACAACGCGATATCAGCGAACCTACATTTCATCAAGGGCAAGGTGGGGATAGAGAACAAATTCACCCAGGCAACGATCAGTTTTCTACAGGTGATAAAATTGAGCGCCCTAAAGGTGGACAAAGCGGCGGTGCCGGTGAAGGTGACGCCAGCGATTCGGGCGAAGGACAAGATGAGTTTGTATTTTCAATATCAAAAGATGAATACCTTGATTTACTGTTTGAAGATTTAGAGCTCCCTAACTTACAAGAAAACCAGCTTGATAAGCTAGTGCAAATGAAAACCCATCGCGCAGGATTTTGTAGCGATGGTATACCTAGCAATATTGACATTGTCCGCTCTCTTCAAGGCTCCCTTGCACGGCGTGTTGCCATGAGTGCAGGTAAAAAACGCCGTTTAAAAGAGCTCGAAGAACAACTTGCTCTGCTGCTTGCTGGTCCACATAACGATAAAGCAGCAATTGCTTTATTACAAAAAGAAATTGCAGCATTAAAAGTGCAAATTAAGTCGGTTCCATTTATTGATAACTACGATTTACGTTTTCGTAATTACGAAAAACGCCCTCACCCCACCAGCAAAGCCGTGATGTTTTGTATTATGGATGTGTCAGGCTCAATGGATCAGCCAACAAAAGACATGGCAAAACGGTTTTATATTTTGCTCTATCAATTTTTAACACGCAGCTATAAAGACATTGAAGTTGTTTATATTCGCCACCACACACAAGCAAAAGAAGTAGACGAGCAAGAGTTTTTTTATTCTCAAGAAACTGGCGGCACTATTGTTTCAAGCGCACTTAAATTAATGAACGAAATAATAAAAGAGCGTTATCACGCAAACGAGTGGAATGTATACGCCGCACAAGCCTCTGATGGCGATAACTGGGCGGACGACACCCCGCAGTGTGGTGAAATTTTGCGTAATAAGCTCTTAAGCGCAGTACGCTATTTTGCTTATATTGAAATAACCACTCGTGCTCATCAAAGCCTATGGCGCGAATATGAATCTATAACACACAGCCATAATAATTTCGCCATACAGCATATTCAAAGCGTTGAAGATATTTACCCAATTTTTAGGGAGCTATTTAAAAAAGGTCGTCAACAGCAAAACTCTGCATAGCCTAAAGCGAGGTAGCATTATGAATGATAAACGAATGAGTGATGGCCCAGATTGGACCTTTGATTTATTAGATGAGTACCAAAGTGAAATTGCCCGTGTTGCAGCTCACTACAGGTTAGACACCTACCCTAATCAAATTGAAGTGATAACCGCAGAGCAAATGATGGATGCTTACTCAAGCGTTGGCATGCCTATTGGTTACAGCCATTGGTCTTACGGTAAAAAGTTCATTCAAACAGAGCAAAATTATAAGCGCGGACAAATGGGTCTTGCTTACGAAATAGTGATAAATTCAGACCCTTGTATTGCGTACTTAATGGAAGAAAATACCCTACCTATGCAAGCGCTTGTAATGGCACATGCATGTTACGGACATAACTCATTTTTTAAAGGTAACTACTTATTTAAAACCTGGACCGATGCTGGCTCAATTATTGATTACTTGGTATTTGCTAAAAACTACATAAGTCGCTGTGAAGAAAAGCACGGTATTACACAAGTAGAAGCCCTACTCGACTCATGTCATGCATTAATGAATTACGGAGTCGATCGCTACAAACGTCCACAACAAATATCGTTATTTGAAGAACAAAAACGTCAACAAGAGCGTGAAGACTACCTTCAATCGCAAGTAAATGAATTATGGCGGACTATTCCTGAGCAACAGCAAGAAACCAAAAAGAAAGTACGCCATTTTCCTTCTGAACCCCAAGAAAATATTTTGTATTTTATTGAAAAAAATGCCCCATTACTCGACTCTTGGCAACGTGAAGTGATACGTATTGTTCGTAAAATTTCGCAATACTTTTACCCACAAAAACAAACTCAAGTAATGAACGAAGGCTGGGCAACATTTTGGCATTACACCATCCTTAATCACTTATATGATGAGGGAAAACTCACCGACTCTTTCATGTTAGAGTTTTTACAAAGCCACACCAACGTAGTTTATCAGCCACCTTATAACAGTAAGTATTATTTAGGCATTAACCCATATGCTTTAGGCTTTAATATGATGGTTGATATTCGCAGAATATGTGAGCACCCAACTGAAGAAGATAAACGCTGGTTTCCTGAATATGCAGGCAGTAATTGGCTAGATACACTGCATTTTGCAATGGAAAACTTTAAAGATGAGAGTTTTATTAGCCAGTTTTTATCGCCTAAGTTAATTCGTGATTTTAAATTATTTACTATTATTGATCATACTAATAATCCCCATTTAGAAATTGGCGCAATACATAACGACAATGGTTATAAAGCAGTAAGAGAAGCGCTCTCAGCGCAGTACAACTTGAGTAATCATGAGCCCAACATTCAAGTATATGACGTTGATATTAGAGGTGACCGTTCACTAACCCTACGCTATGTACCTCATAACAACATTCCTTTAGCAAACTCGCACGAGGAAGTACTTAAGCATCTTTACAGATTATGGGGCTTTAAAGTAAAACTAGAGCAAGAGTCAAATTCTGGTGAGGTTTCAATGATTGCTCAATGCCCAATAGATGACTCTCGACACACAACACAATAATGAAGAGCAATAAAATTTCATACTGATTGGGTTTGCTCAGCAGGTTATAAAAAACACGGTATTATTTAACCCTAAATTCTGGATATAAAAAATGACGCTCAAGCGTCATTTTTTATATCTTCGTAGGCTATTACTTTATTTCGCCCTGTATTTTTAGATTGGTACAGTGCTTTATCTGCAGCCTCTATCCAGCGCTCATGATTTTTAAAATCATTACTGCTACCAGCCAGCCCTATACTTACCGTCATTGTTATTTCAAAGTGTTTATACTTCACAGGGTTAGTTTCAATCAATACCCTTAAACGCTCAGCAAATACAAAAGCGCCTTCTTTATCTGTATCAAGTAATGTTACTGCAAACTCTTCACCGCCATAACGCCCTGCAACATCAGTTTCGCGCAGCGTCGTACGTAGTAAGTTAGATAAATGACGAAGCGATTCATCACCACAGCTATGGCCATATTCATCATTTATTTTTTTAAAGTGGTCAATATCAAACATTAATAATGTACTACAGCCACCACTTCGCTTAACTCTTAAAAACTCTTGGCGTAGCGTACCTTCCCAGTGTCCACGATTTGCAAGCTGCGTTAAGCTATCTGTTTGACTTACTTGTTCTAATTTTTTGTTTAACTCTTCAAGCTCTTTTTTATTTACCGCGACATCTGTTACATCATACAAAATAATACAAATATGGCTAACTTCGCCCATCGTATTTGTAAGAGGGATAAATGTTGCATTTTGATACATGTAATCAGCTTTACCAGTAATAGGTCGATAATTTTTAAACCTAAAAATGTATGGCTGCTGCTCCCAAATCGTAAAAGAGCGGTTTTTTAAAACAAAAACCGATTCTGATTTACTTCTAAACCATTTTTCGTCTATTGCTGGAAATAAATCAAATAGGTCTTTATCTTTTACTGCGCTTGGTAGAAGCCCTGAATGGTTTTCCATAAAACCATTCCATACACACACCTTATAATCTCTATCAAGTACTACAAGGCCTACATCAACGGTATTAAACATATCCATAAGCCAATGGATCTCATTCATTTCTAAATCTGCAGCCATAACTTAATCTTCTAATAGGTAAGCAACTTTATACTTCAAAGTTTTAAGTGAATCTTCAGTAAATAACAGCATGAGGTCGCAATTTATATCATGGTTTTCAATACCGTAACTAATCTCTATAGCAAGGGTGCGTTGCCAACGTGACTTGTTTGATTTAACCAGCTCAGACACATCTCTGTGTTGGCCAAGTACTATTGGGTGCCCTTGGCTAAATGACATATCGAGCTGTTTTGAAAGACCCGTTAAAATAGCGCCTATCAAAATATTACTAATATCCATAAGCAGCTCAAGTTCAATTTTATCGTTTAACTCGCCGTCATAATTCATCAAAGAAGCTATTTCTTTAAAGCTTGAATCATTTAAAAGTAATAGCGCCTCGCCCGAAATGCCACCGCCAATAAAGCCCTGACACACACCCGATGTAGCTGCGTTATTATCTATAGACTGCAGCGCCATATCGAGTTCATTAACTTCCAAAATATTCACATTAGGAATTGGTAGCTCTACAAACACATTAAGAAGACGTGCAAGTAAATCCCCAGCCTGTCCCATAGCAACGTTAGTGAGTTCTTGGTATATATCCCGAACATCAGGGTCGACTTGCTCTCCAAGCGAATGAGAGAGACGCTCACGCATGGCTTTATCTTTAATCCCATGGTGTTCAATTATGCTGGCTAGTTTTTCGGGGGAACATGGTTTTTGAATAAAATCGATAGCACCAAGTTCAAGCACTCTTTGATGTGCACTTGGCTGTATATCACCAGAGACAACAACAGTGAGTATGTTTAGCCCCTGTTCTTTCATAGCGATTAATACTTCATACCCATCCATTTCAGGCATGTTTAAATCGAGAAAAAGTATTTCTGGTTCAATTAACTTTATTTGCTTTATGCAATCAACGCCGTCGAGTGCAAATTCAACTTTAATATCCCAATCTTCAGGTAATGAACGAGCTAGCTGACGCCTAGCTAATTTTGAGTCATCACATATTAGTACCGATGTTGACATATTATCTCTCTGTTTCTAAACCAGTAATGAGCATTAAAATCATTTTATGATGGTTTTTATTTTTATTATTGAAGATATATTTTGTAACTTCATGTTAATCAAAGTTTAGCACAGTTACAATTTTTATATTGCAGAACTAATCCCAACTTCATTAGGGCGGTATAATCTCTTGGTTACTATAGCGCAGTATAATACACTGACGCCCATTGCGTTAATTTAAAAGGAAATACCTTATGTTACGTTCACTTACCTTTGCTTTGAGCGCATTTTGCTCTGTGGCTATTGCAGCCGATTACCCAGAAAACACGCTAGACATAGGAAAAGTATCTGCACAAGGCAAACCAGTCACTTTATTAGGCAAAGGGATCTCTGTTGGAGATAGCGCGCCAAATTTCAAAGTAGTTGATGACAACTTCATCCCTGTGACACTTGAGGATTACAAAGGCCAAGCTGTATTGATAAGTGTAGTGCCAAGTCTTGATACAGGTATTTGTAGCCTGCAAACTAAGCATTTTAATGAAAAAGTAGCCTCGCAATTTCCAAGTGTTGTAATGCTAACAATTAGTGCTGATTTACCATTTGCTCAAAAGCGTTTTTGCAAAGCTGAAAATATTGATAAAATCACTACGTTATCAGATTCTGTTTGGCGCGATTTTGGCCAAAAATACGGATTGATTATTAAAGATATGGGCTTATTAACGCGAACGGTATTTATTTTAGATGAAAGCCATAACGTCATTTATAAACAATTAGTTAGTAGCCTTTCAACTGAACCAGAATACAACAGCGTAATTGAGAAACTTAAAACGTTGTAAAGCCGATTAAATAGCACTGATTAAGTAATGCTAAACAGCCTTAAAACAAAAAACCGCCAGTTGGCGGTTTTTTTAATGTGCTTTTGTAATTAACCTAAAAGCTCACCAAGTTGTGAACTAACAGCTTCAACAGCTTGTGTACCATCTAATTTATGGTATTGAGTGTTACCAGCCGCTGCTTCTGCTTGGTAATAATCAACCAATGGCATAGTTTGCTCGTGGTAAATACCTAAACGTTTACGTACTGTTTCTTCAGTATCATCAGCGCGAACAATTAAGTCTTCCCCAGTTTCGTTGTCTTTACCTTCCACTTTAGGTGGATTATATACAATATGGTAAACACGACCAGAGCCTGGATGAACGCGACGTCCGCCCATACGTTCAACAATCACTTCGTCAGCCACGTCAAATTCAATAACGTGATCAACCACTACGCCATTTTCTTTCATCGCATCAGCTTGAGGAATTGTGCGTGGGAAGCCATCAAGTAAAAAACCTTTCTCACAATCAGCTTTAGTAATACGCTCTTTTACTAAACCAATAATAATATCGTCAGAAATTAGTTGACCAGCATCCATTACTTTTTTTGCTTCTAAGCCTAATGGCGTGCCCTCTTTAATTGCTGCACGTAACATGTCGCCAGTAGAAATTTGTGGAATACCGTATTTGTCCATTAAAAACTGAGCTTGAGTACCTTTACCTGCACCCGGCGCGCCCAAAAGAATAATGCGCATATTATTGTCCCCTAGTATGGATATTTATTTTAAAGCCTGAATTCTTCCACAAGCGCCGCCGATACTCAAGCAACTTATACTAATTGATGAGTTGTTGATGTATTTACAGCGCATTAAAAAAGGGAACATACGTTCCCTTTTATTTAAAGTATATAATTTATACTTTTATTAACTAAATAAATAGCTAACTGACTACTTGCTTAGTTCAAGCATTAGTTTGTTTAGGCGAGTAACAAACCCAGTTGGATCTTTAAGTGTACCGCGCTCTGCAAGTAATGCTTGGTCTAATAAAACATGTGACCACTGTGAAAATTTATCTTCATCTTGTTCGTCATTCAAATGCTTAACAAGTTGATGCTCTGGGTTTAGCTCAAACACAGGTTTTGCTTCAGGGGCTGCTTGACCAACAGATTCCATTAGCTTTTGCATTTGTGAGCTCATGTCGTTGTCGTCGCTTACAACACATGCTGGAGAATCTGTTAGGCGGTGCGTAAAGCGTACTTCTTTAACGTCATCACCTAGTGCTGTTTTAATACGCTCAACAAGGCCAGCCATCTCTTTTTCAGACTCTTCTTGTGCTTTTTTAGTCTCTTCGTCGTCCAGCTTACCTAAATCTAAATCACCACGTGTGATTGACTGTAGTTGCTTATCAGCAAATTCAGTTAAGTGGCTCATCATCCACTCGTCAACACGGTCACTTAGTAACAATACTTCAATCCCTTTTTTGCGGAAAATCTCTAAATGAGGAGAATTTTTCGCAGAAGTAAATGTATCAGCTACTACATAGTAAATTTTGTCTTGGCCTTCGTTCATACGTTCAACATATTGCTCAAGCGACACATCTTGCGTTTCTGAATCAGTATGAGTAGAAGAAAAGCGTAATAACTTACATACGGCTTCTTTATTTGCCGCATCTTCAGCTGGGCCTTCTTTCATTACTTGGCCAAACTCATTCCAAAATACTTGGTAATCGTCAGCTTTGTTTTTAGCCATACGCTCAAGCATTTTAATAATGCGCGATGTACACCCTTTACGAATAGCTTGCGTTACTTTGTTGTCTTGTAGAATTTCGCGAGATACGTTTAGAGGTAAATCGTTTGAATCTAGTAAACCTTTTACAAAGCGAAGGTAGCTTGGCATGAACTGCTCAGCATCATCCATTACAAATACACGTTGTACGTAAAGCTTTAAGCCACTTTGACGTTCACGGTTCCATAAATCAAAAGGTGCTTTTTTAGGGATGTATAAAAGGCTCGTGTATTCAGTTTTACCTTCAACCTTATTATGTGCCCAGCTAAGTGGATCTTCCCAGTCGTGGCTTACGTGCTTGTAAAACTCTTTGTATTCTTCATCAGAAAGCTCTGACTTATCACGCGTCCACAATGCAGTTGCGCGGTTAATACTTTCCCACTCACCTGGTACTGCTGGAATTTTTTCGCCGTCTTCGCCTTCAGACTCTGGTACTTCTGCTTTAAACATTTGTACCGGTGTTGAAATATGGTCTGAGTATTTAGTAACAATGCCGCGCAGGCGGTAATCGTCAGCAAATTCTTTTTCTTCATCACGAAGATGTAAAATAATGTCGGTACCACGGCCTTCTTTTTCAATTTCTTGAAGCGTGTATTCGCCTTCACCTTGAGATTCCCACTCGTAAGCAGTTGTTTCACCCGCTTTACGTGTACGAACAGTTACTAAATCGGCAACAATAAATGCTGAGTAAAAACCAACACCAAATTGACCAATTAACTGTGAATCTTTACTTTGATCACCCGTTAAGTTTTTGAAAAACTCAGCAGTACCCGACTTTGCAATAGTACCCAATGAGCTAATTACTTCATCACGTGTCATACCAATACCATTATCAGAAATGGTAATTGTATTTGCTTCTTTATCTGCGCTAATACGAACACGTAAATCGGCATCACCTTGGTAAAGGTCGCCTTGAGATAGCGCTAAAAAGCGTAACTTGTCTGCTGCATCTGATGCGTTTGACACAAGTTCGCGTAAAAATATTTCTTTATTAGAATAAAGAGAATGAATCATTAAGTTTAATAATTGTTTTACTTCTGTTTGAAAGCCTAATGTTTCTTTTTGTGCTGCAGTCATTTATATATCTCCAATTTGCAAAGTGTCTGCGTTATGCACTTAATATGGGGTGAGGTGTTAGAACTTCAAGGGAAAAATCAAAAAAAGGTGAAACGAAAAAATAGAATATCTCGTTTATCTAAAATGGGTGCGGACAATTAATATGAATCTTTTCACCTGTTGTTGGATGTTCAAAATATAAATCGCTGGCATGTAATTGTAAGCGTCCTGCCATGTACTCACTTTGCGCACTTTTATATAAATCACAGCCTAAAATTGGGTGCCCTATAAACTGGCTGTGTATTCGTAATTGATGGGTACGTCCGGTAACGGGCGTAAATTGCACTAAGGTTCTGCACGGTTGTTTAAGCCGCTCAAGCACACTGTATTCACTCACCGCTACTTTGCCCGTCGTTTGGCAAATTTTAACTCGCGGAAAAAGCAGTTTATCTTTTGCTATTGGTGCAGTAATTTCCCCCTCATCAACAGCTAAGCTACCCTCTAACATGGCTACATAACGCTTTTGGATAGTACGCGCCTGAAACTGTTTATTAAGATGCTTTGATGCTTTGGCGTTTAATCCAACAATCATAATGCCCGATGTACCCAAATCTAACCGATGCGGTAACTTAGCCTCAGTAAATGCGGCTGTTAACCCTTTTTGACCATGTACTAAACGGTAATGTACTGAGTCCCAGTTAAGCGGATTCTTACCAGACAAACTTAATAACCCACTGGGTTTATTGATCAGTAAAATATCATCATCTTGATATAATATTTCAATAAACCCGTCGCACTTAGGCGCTACAAAGTCATCAACAATCATTTGTGACTCTACTGGTGTATCCAATATTGAGTTAGCCATTAAATTAATCAATATCTTTTGAATGAAGCGCTTTTAAAGCCAATACTTGCTCACGCAAATCGTCTGCTACTACTTTGTCAGCGGCAATCGGGGTACCTACTGCAACCGACACCAAAGACCATTTTAATCGTGGTAGTTGCCACTTAGCTTTTCGGCTAAACATACTTCCCCACAGGCCCCCTAAATGCACAGGAATAACAGGCACAGGTGAGCGCTCAATAATGCGCTCGATTCCACGGCGAAAAATATCGATAGAGCCGTCACTGGTTAGTTTTCCTTCAGGGAAAATACCAACAAGTTCGCCTTTATTAAGCGCAGCAGCCACTTCGTCAAAGGCTTTTTTAAACGCTTCCGGGTTGGTTTTTTCACTGTTAATGGGAATAGCTTTGGCCATTTTAAATAACCAATGTAGGGCTGGCGAATAATAAATAGGGGCAAATACCATAAATCGGATAGGCCTTGGTGATGCTGCTAAAATAAACATCCAATCGACAAAGCTCACGTGATTACACACTATAACGGCAGCGCCTTCATCTGGAATATTACTTTCACCTTTTGTACGCACTCTGTACATACAAATAGCTAAAATATATATAATAAATCGTAAAAAGAACTCTGGTACTTTGGTATAAATATAAACAGATATAAGTAAGTTTAGCCCAGCAAGTAACAGTAGCAACTCTGAAATACTCCACTGAAAAACAGACAGCGTTACAATACTTAAAACAGCACTGCCCACCATAAACAGTGCATTTAATACATTATTAGCCGCTATAACTCGTGAGCGACTCGACTCTTCAGTACGCTGTTGAATAAGCGCATACAGAGGTACAGTATAAAAACCAGAGCCAATACCAATGCCTGCCATCCATACAAAATGCCACAACATGTCGCCTGTTTTTAATAACTGATCAAGCGTCAACAATTCAAGGTTTTGAGGTAAATAAGAGCTAATAGCGCTCTCTTGGCTCAGTAAGTATAAAAACAAGGTAATTAAAATAGCGCCAAAAGGCACAATTCCTAATTCTATTCGAGAGCGAGAAAGCTTTTCACACAGTAATGAACCAATAGCAATACTTAGTGAAAACACAACAAGCGCGCTAGTTACAACCAGTTCATCGCCGCCCATTGTGTGTTTTACATAATTTGGTAGGGACGTTAAAATAATTGCGCCAATTAACCAAAACCAACTGATCCCGAGGACTGATTTACCAACCGATTCTGTTTGCGAATTAAGTGCTGAAAATACGTTTTTCGTGGATGAAAATATATTATAGGTAAATTTTAAGTTAGGCTCGTTTGCCTCACTAATGGGTATAAAGCGACTGCTCACATAACCCATAACAGCCAGTACTAATACGGCAATACTTATAAGCGTAGGCCCTACTGATTGAGTAATATAATAGGTGCCAAAAATTGTACCAATTAATATTGCTACAAACGTGCCTGATTCAACCAAGCCATTCGCTTTTGTTAATTCGTTAGGGGCTACGTGCTGCGGTAAAATAGAGTACTTTAATGGACCAAAAAACGTACTTTGTACGCCCATTAAAAATACGGTGGCTAACATCAGCCAAAGATACTGCGTTAAAATAGAGACAGCCCCTACAACCATAATAGGGATTTCACATAGCTTTACGATTCTGATTAGTTTGGATTTTTCTGTTTTTTCAGCTAGCTGCCCCGCCATCCCTGAAAATAAAAAGAAAGGTAGGATAAATAACCCAGCAGCAATATTTGAATAAAGTGCGCCATCAGCAAGCGTTGCAGCCTGGAATATCAATAAAATAAGCACTGATTGCTTATACACGTTATCGTTAATCGCTGAGAAAAACTGCGTAATAAAAAGCGGTAAAAAACGCTTACTACCCAGTAATGTACCTTGGTAGGGTTGATTATCTTTCATTGTATTCCTTACTAATTAGAGACATAGCCCAAAAATATATTATACCAATTTGTTTAATTAAATGATCTATTTTGAGGGCGGAAAAACGTGTTGATAGCTAGGCAAAAAATTCGCTATTTAGTTGTTCTAAATGAGAATTTTTTAACGCAGGTAGCGACACGTTTAGCCCCGCAAAATGATTAAGTATTATTGCGGATTGGTATTAGATTGCTTCTAAGCTTACCTTAAAAACAAAAAAGCCTACATAATTTAATCATGTAGGCTTTTATAATATCTTTTCAAATAGTGACTTAGAGCTAGGGCCTGCTGACCTTCCGTGGTTGAATTTACAGCAGTATGTTTGGTTTTTAGGCAAGGCAGAGCTTGTGTAGTGTGGTTATTCCCCATAAATAGGCGATAACGCAGCATAAATACCAAACATGCGCTGCCCTTTGGGTTCTTTCTAGGGACGATTAACTCTTTGTTGCTCGATTTTTACTTAGCCCACTAGGTTACAAACCTCGCGCCGCGATTAAACCGCCCCTAGATTGAACAAATTTCAACCCGCAAAGTTCAACACGCCCTAGTCTTGTGTAACTAAACGCCTGCCGCTAAAAGCATGCATAAGCGTTCTACCATCTACTAAATCAAGCTCGCCCCCCACAGGAATACCGTGAGCAATACGCGAAGCACCTACTTTATATTTATGACAAAGCTGAGCAATATAATGAGCAGTAGTGTCGCCTTCAACGGTAGGGTTAGTCGCTAAAATAACCTCATTAATACCGCCTTGAGCAAGTTTTTGCTCTAAAACATCTAAGCCAATTTCTTTAGGGCCGATACCGTCAATTGGCGATAAATGACCCATTAAAACAAAGTATAGCCCTAAGTACTGACCCGTTTGCTCAATTGCAAGCACGTCAGTAGGCGATTCAACAACACATAATATGCCGCTGTCTTGGCGTTTTGTACTTAAACAAATATCGCACTGAGCTTGTTCGCAAAAAGTACGACAAGACCGACAATGCCCTATGGCTGTCATTGCTTTAGTCAATGCATTACCAAGCTGAGTGCCTCCCTTTCGGTCGCGCTCAAGCAAGTGAAAAGCAATACGTTGCGCTGACTTTGGACCAATGCCCGGTTGACAGCGCAGTGCTTCTATAAGCTGATTTAAACTATCTGAAAGTTGCATTATTTACTTAAAACGGCATTTTCATACCTGGTGGTAATTGCATACCGCCAGTTACTTTACCCATGCGCTCTTGTGTTTCTTCTGCAACACGGCGTACAGCATCGTTACATGCTGCTGCAAGTAAGTCTTCAATCATGTCTTTGTCGTCTTCCATAAGGCTTTCATCAAGCTGAACACGACGTACATTGTGGTTACCAAGCATGGTTACTTTAACTAAACCGGCACCGGCTTCGCCAACAACTTCTAATGTTGCGATTTCGTCTTGGGCTTTTTGCATGCGATCTTGCATTTGCTGCGCTTGCTTCATCATGTTGCCCATTCCACCTTTAAACATAACTTTCTCTCTTTCTTTTAATACATTAATTAACATGAACATAAGGGCGATTGTAAGTAATTACAATGCCTGAATACTGTTTTCGTCAATTTCGGCGCTAAATACTTGCTGAAATTGTACTATGTTTTCATCAGATGTGATCACATCGATTGCTTGTTGATGACGACCTGCATCAATTTTTTGCTGAATAAGATAAGGAGAGTCAATAACTCCCTTAGCAAAATTAATACTTAACGACACGTTATGCTCATAAATACTCGACAATGCGGCATCTAATCTTTGGCGAAGCATCGGTGTATCTAAATGCTTTTGTGATTCATCAACGTCTATATGTAAACTGTTGCCTTGCTTGGTAAATATTGAATGCAATGCAAATTGGCGCATACGACCACCCAGTCCCATACGTTTAATTAAATAAGCCCATTCATCTTGTTGATGTGCAAATCTAATTTCACTAATTGGGCTTTGAAAATCATCAGGGGCAGGAATACTTACTTCCTCTGGCACTATTTCAGGCGCTTTTTGAGGGTTTATTTGCTCAAGTAATTCTGGCGCAAGATTTTCAGTAATTTTTTGGTGCTTTGCTTTAAAATCAATCTTACTAGTTGGCTTTATGTTGGAGTGATTATGTGCCTGAGTTTGGCCCCCTATTACTGGGAACTCATGCTTTTTTTCACTCTCACCTTCGCTATCAGTTGCCCAAGGAGGGATATCGCCAGACGCATTACCTGAAGGGCTATTAAGCTCACTTGCACTTGTATCTGCACTACCTTGATGAACACTTTGGGCTTTAGGCATTCTTGGATGCTGTTCTGGCTTTTTAGCAGGCGCTTGGCTTGGCTGCACTGCTACATTATTTGCAGATGTACTTGTACTCTTGCCTGATAACCTACCCGCACCCGATATATTTCTGTCGCGTAAAATACGAGCAATGGCAGATTGCGCCTGCGCTTCTTGTTCAGCTATTGGCGTACTTGCATTGTGATTTGTTAAGGGCTCTGGTGAAGACTCTGAGTTTGCAGTAGGTGCAGGTTTAAAACCCTGATCTACAGCGCTACTCATTATATCATCAAACTGCGAAGCTAACGTTTGCTCAGCATCACTATGTTGCATGTAAGCTTCATCTTCACTTTGGCGCTGGGCTTGAGCATCCGAAACAACATTGGTTTGTGATTGCTCATTAGCTGAAGCCTGTTGCTCAATAGCGTTTTCACTTTGTTGAACCGGTTGCTCTACTGCAACTTGGGTTGGCTCATTATTACTTTGTACGACATCATTATTCAATGTCTGAGCGGCAACATTTGGTAAAGGCTCTATCTCAAGGGATTTAGGCTGCTCTGTATTGCTAACTGGCTTAGTATTATTTACAGGGACACTACTTTGGCTAGCTACAGTGTTTTGCGATGTTTTATTTTTATTTAATATATCTCGCAGTGCATTTGCGCGGCCTTGTTTATTTGGGGCCGGCTCTTCGTTTACTGTGTGTACAGTTTGTTGAGCGTCTGTAGGCTTAAATGCTAATAATCTTAGCATTATCATTTCAAAACCTAAACGAGGCTCTGGTGCCCATTGTAAATCTTTTTTACCATTTAACAGTAACTGATAATAAATTTGAATTTGTTGTGGGCTCGTATGTTGTGCAACATGAGCAATATAATCTACATTTTTTTCATCTAGCCCTGCCGCTTCTGGCACTAACTGGGTTAGTTGGGTCAAATGCGTAAGTGCAATTAAATCATCAAGCAATGCAACATAATTAGGATTACGACTTGCCACCTGTGCAATCTCATCCATTAGCGCAGCGCCATCTTGTGCAAGTAATGCTGCAAGCAAGCTTTGGCTATAATGAGTATCCATTAAACCAAGCATTGTTTGTACTGCTTGATTATTAATATCACCATTTGTTTGTGCAATAGCTTGGTCAGTTAAGCTAAGCGCATCACGCATACTGCCATCAGCGGCTTTTGAAATAATGCTAAGTGCATCAGTGTCAAAGCTAAGCTGCTCTTGAGTAAGTACGTGTTCAAGCTGTGTTTTAATTTCACTTTGCGACAAGGCATTTAGGTTGAATTGTAAACAGCGAGATAAAATAGTAACTGGTAGTTTTTGAGGATCGGTCGTCGCCAATAAAAATTTCACATGCTCTGGTGGCTCTTCAAGCGTTTTCAAAAGCGCATTAAAGCTGTGCTTAGAAAGCATGTGAACTTCATCGATTAGGTATACTTTATAACGTCCACGTGTTGGTGCATATTGAACGTTATCGAGTATTTCGCGGGTGTCTTCTACTTTTGTACGAGAAGCCGCATCTATTTCGAGTAAGTCAATGTAGCGCCCTGCTTCTATATCTAAACAGCTGCTACATTGGCCACACGGATTTGCAGATATACCTTCGTCGCAATTTAAGCTTTTAGCAAAAATACGCGCAATAGTGGTTTTACCTACACCGCGGGTTCCAGTGAATAAATAAGCGTGATGCAGTCTATTTTGTGTAAGCGCATTTACAAGCGCTTGCTTAACATGAGACTGCCCAACCAATTCATGAAAGGTTTGAGGACGCCATTTTCTCGCTAGAACCTGATAACTCATCGATTACTCGCCTTCGAATTCAACCAATTTTAGAATTTTAATACCCATTTTTTTGATGCGCTGCTCGCCACCAAGTTCTGGTAGTGATACAACAAATGCAGCATCTGTGGCTTCGCCACCTAGTTTATGAACTAATTTAGCTGTGGCTTCAATTGTGCCGCCAGTTGCTAATAAGTCATCAACTAATAATACTTTATCGCCAGGTACAATTGCATCAACATGCAGCTCTAGCGTGTCTTCACCGTACTCAAGTAAGTAATCTTGACGAATAACTTCGCGTGGTAACTTACCTGGTTTACGAACTGGAATAAACGGAATGCCTAATGCGTAAGACAGCGGCGCACCAAAAATAAAGCCACGTGATTCTGTGCCAATTATTTTAGTAAAACCCTGATCTTTATATTCTGCGATAAACGCGTCAATAGTTGCTTTAAAGGCTTCTGGATTTGCCATTAAAGTGGTTACATCGCGAAACATGATGCCCGGCTTTGGATAATCAGCAATTGTAGTTATGCTGTTTTTGATAATTGCTGGTGTTACTTGAGTCATAATTTTAACTGCTCAATTGTTTATATTACAAAGCAGGTGATTATAACCTTAACTAACCTTTAATTGCGAGTTTGGCGTTACTATAAAAGAAGTATTAACTATGGGGGGTAATTAAAATAAAGTGGTTCAAGGCTGAAGTAAGCAACAGCCTTAATAAACGCTATGCATTTTAAGTTAAGCTAGTGATCCAGCCTAATATTGCATTTAAACAACCAATCCCTGCAAATACAGCTAAGAAAGCAAGAAAATAAGTAGCGTTGAACGGATCTTTAAAGTCTTTATCATCTGACATTGGTACAACCTTTTATTAAGCACGACAAATAAGGCTGCCATAATAGACGATGTAAAATCATCAATAAAGACCTTAATCTTGATTTTTTGTCACAATTACACCGCGTTCAACCATTGCATTGAGGGTAACCAATGCGCCTTGAGCAATTTGATCTGCATTAAACTGTGGTGCATGAGCGAATACCTGTTGGCAAACGTCGTCAAATGTCGCTCCATCACTTGCCTCAATAATTGATAGTAACAAAGCAGTCATCGCATTCGTAGCCAGAAATTGAACGTCATCATCTTCATCTCTATATACAACAAAATAATTAGGCTGAGGTGATGGCTCTTTTGGTTTAAAGTGATTGCTAATATTTTGAACCGGAAATTGATAACTTAAATTTCTTGCCGTTTTCGATAAATACAAAGCAGAACTAGTAAGCGCTGTTGTTTGTAATTTTTGCTCTTGCTCATCTTCGTGTGCAATCGATACATCTAGCTCTACCCATTCATAATGTGCAAGTTCTAGCATAAACACGGGATCGTATCTTTTCATTTTATAATCACTTGATAAGTAATTAATAAACTCCCCTGCTATATCTAAAAAGTACGGCGAATGACAATCATATTCGCTAAAAAATTGGCGTACAAGGACCAGCCATTGCTTGTCTGTATATAAGGTTTTTAATACCGGAAAACCTGATGATATAAAACCTTCAATGTTATTAAAAAATAGGTCGCGATAAATGGCCATACGTCGGTCTTCGATACCGCTGGGCTTTTTATTTTTTTTAGGCTCGCGAATATGCGCCATAAATTCGTTTTGTATTTCAATAAAGCTCATAACTAGGCACTCTTTTAATGTTTATAAAGGCTTATATTAAGCTCGTTGTTTTGAAATAGTCGAATTAAGGTATTTAGCTTGTAGCTCATGAATTATGTCTAACTCTTTGGTTAACACATCCATAGTAGGAATATTAAAATCACGCTCAAGCAGAGTCGGAAATACGCCATGTACTTCATATGCCTTATCAAGTAACTCCCACACAGGACTGATTACATCAGCGCCATGTGTATCCACTATTAAGTCATCAGCCTCATTGTAATGCCCAGCAACGTGCCCATAGGCAATACGATTAGAGGGTAACCCAGTTAAAAACGCTTGTGCGTTATAGCCATGATTAATCGAATTCACATAAATGTTATTCACATCCAGTAAAAGCTTGCAGTCTGCTTGCTCTAAAATGGTATTTGTAAATTCCAGCTCTGATAATTGCTGTCCAGGAGCGCCATAATAGGAAACATTTTCTATCGCAATTTGCTGCTCAAGTATGTCTTGTACTTGTTTAATGCGAGGGACAACATGTGCTATAGCATCTTGTGTAAACGGAATAGGCATTAAGTCATACATATGGCCTGTACCAGAGCAGTAACTTAAGTGCTCACTAAAGATTTTTATATTGTGCTCTTCAAAAAAAACTTTTAAAGACTTAACAAATTCAACATCCAGTGGTTCGGGTGAACCGATAGACAGTGATAATCCATGACACACAAAATTGTTTGCATCTGTTAATGTTCTAAATTGCTTTTTAAAGCGCCCACCTAGTTTTAACCAGTTCTCTGGTGCAACTTCCAAAAAATCTACTTGATTAGGTACGTGTTCAAGCAGTTCATCAAGCATTTCTCGTCGTAGGCCAAGGCCCACCATCCCGAAATCTGTACTCTGGATTTGTGTCATAACTACCTCTAACTTATCAAAAAAGGGCCTTAAGGCCCTTTTAGCATAACTTATTTAGAATAAGATATTAACGACCGCCACATTTACCTTCGCCGCACTTACCTTCTTTTTTAGTTTTTTTAGAATCGCCGCCGCATTTACCTTCACCACATTTGCCTTCTGTTTTAGCTTTTGCATCTTTTGCATCGCCGCCACATTTACCTTCACCACACTTGCCTTCTGTTTTAGCTTTTGCATCTTTTGCGTCGCCGCCACATTTACCTTCGCCACACTTGCCTTCTGTTTTAGCTTTTGCATCTTTTGCATCGCCGCCACATTTACCTTCGCCGCACTTACCTTCTGTTTTAGCTTTTGCATCGCCGCCACATTTACCTTCGCCGCACTTACCTTCTGTTTTAGCTTTTGCATCTTTAGCATCGCCGCCACATTTACCTTCACCACACTTACCTTCTTTAGCGTCTAGTTGGTAACCTGTCACTAATTGTTGAAACTCAAATGGGTTGGCTTGTACATCTGCAGATACAAAGCTTGCAGAGCCAACAACTACTGCACCTAAAGTTAACGCGATTGTATTTTTTTTAACTGTATTCATTTTGTGACTCTCTTTAATCAAGTATTGTAAATCTCAGCAATAAAAATGTATTTTAAATTGCTTGTATGCTTAAGTAGACCTGTACAAGAATAAAAACTTTCATTTATTTTCATAATATTTACTTTTGCGGTTTCTACATTAAATATGGTTGGTAATTACAGATTTATCAATGTGTGATTTACAGGTAAACTATGCGTCCAGTTTTTTATCAAAATTAATCACTTTATGAAACTTGTTTTAGCACCTATGGAAGGTGTCGTTGATTTTAAAATGCGCCAATTACTCACAGACATTGGTGGGTTCGATTTGTGCGTTACCGAGTTTGTAAGAGTGGTTGAAACATGCTTACCTGATAAAGTTTTTCATCGATTTTGCCCTGAACTACATAATAATGGATTTACGCGAGCAGGTACTCCTGTGCGTGTTCAATTACTCGGCCAAGAAGCAAATCCGTTAGCCGAAAATGCAGTAAGAGCAATTGCTTTAGGATCTCATGGGGTCGACCTTAACTTTGGTTGCCCAGCAAAAACCGTTAATCGTAGTCGAGGGGGTGCTGTACTGCTTAAAGATCCTGACCACATGTATACGATTATTAAAGCAGTCCGAGATGCTGTAGATGATAAACATGAAGTAAGTGCAAAAATTCGCTTAGGCTTTGATGATGACAGTAACAGCCAAGAAATTGTTGATGCTGTGGTAAGTGCAGGCGCAAATAGTGTAGCTATACACGCCAGAACCAAACGTGATGGTTATAACCCGCCAGCTTATTGGGAAAAAATTCCACCAATAATAAAAGATAAAAATATTGCCGTTGTTGCCAATGGTGAAATTTGGCAAGTTGAGGACGCAATGCTTTGCCAAAAACGAAGTGGATGTACTGATTTGATGCTTGGTCGTGGCGCCCTTTCGCACCCTGATTTAGCAAAAAAAATTAAAGCTCATGTAAATAATGAACAATATGATGGCCTTCAATGGGAGCATATTATTTATCACTTAATCCACTCTGCTATTCATCAAGACCCTGCAAAAGATGAAAAGTATTTTGCTTCTCGTACAAAGCAATGGCTAGGTTACCTTAAACGCCAATACCCGCAAGCGATCGATTTATTTGATGAAATCAGGCGTTTAAAAAGTAAAGAAGATGTGGCAAGCGTATTAAATAAATACGCCAAAGCACCGCAACTTGATTCAAATCATAACGGCTAACCTAAAGCCTCTAGATAATATCAGTATAACGTGAAGCCAATTTAATAAGGTTGTACTGATAATGCATCATCAAAAAAGACTAAACGATGAAATAGCACAAATTAAATTAAATATATTAACTATGCTTTCTAAATCAGCCTACCCTACACATCAGCATTTAATACAAATTTTAGATAATACAGCAAACAATGAATGGTTAGACTGTGCAGCAGAGAAGCTAGGTCCTGAGTATGCGTTTTTGATCAGTCGCATGACTAAATTAGAAGCGGCGGTCAGCCAAATAGAAATTGGGCAATATGGCTACTGCTGCGACTGTGAAGAAAAAATACCAGCCAAATCACTTGAACTAGACCCCGCAACTCAACGGTGTACAAAGTGCGCACAATAAGCGCACAATAAGCGCACTTTCAAATCATTATATAATTTGTTGTATAAAGCTAAATGATTGCCCTGGGTAGAGTATTATATCTTCAACTAAATATTGAGCCTCTTCTTGGGTGATTTCTAAGCGTTTCATAAGATTTACCTTTGCCTGTGGCAAAGTCCACGCATGGTAATGAATGCCAATATCTGATTCCATCATTGCAAGCATCAATGTTTTATCTTTATCAGACATGTTCATATTACTCGCCATTGCAGGTAAGTCGTGATAATCAGCCTGCCAATCAAGCCCTTCAATTAATTTTTCATTCGATAGATACTGCACTAAAAACGATTTTTTATGAGAAATAGACAATTTACTATCGATTGCAACACGATCTAATACTTTTATATTTTCATTTAAAAGAGTAACCCACTCTAGCGGTGAATGTACTTCGCCACTAAAGTAATTGAGTTTGCTCTGATACCACTGTGACCCATTTGGCAGGCCTCTCAGACCAACACTACCTCTAGGCTTGTAACTAGCTAAATAATCGCTAAAAGCTCTTATATGACTCTTAAGCGCTGGTTGAACGTCATTACTACCTATCGCACTCAATACATAGCTTTGTAGTAGTGTGAGCTCAATTTTATTCAGCTTTAAATTGCTTTGTTTAGCACTGTCTAGCGTATCTTGGGTTAACTTAAGCCAAGTAATAATATTATCCGGCGTACTTTTTGACCCCTCAAAAGCAAGCATGTTTTTTAATACGTTTACTTGAGCCGGCCAATTAAAATAGCGCTCAGGAAAGCGCTCTGCAATAACCAAGTAGTTTACTTGTGCAATTTGATTGAGATTAAGCTCCATACCCATTAGGTTCTGATAAATAGAATGACGTTTAACTAAATACGCATCAGAAAAGACCAATTGCTCTTTAGTAATCCTATCGATTTTTTTAGCGTCTGGTTGTACAAGTGCCATGTTTAAAGTTTTTAAAGCAACTTGTGCGTCTTCAAATGACTCATAAGGTTGAGGCTGCTTTGAACATGCAGCTAAAAATAAGCACAGTAGTAATGAAAAAGAGAGCTTTTTATACATAGTAGTTCCAATAAAAAAAGCCCCAGAGGGGCTTTTTATAAGTTGCTTTAGCTAATTAAAATTAAATTTTAACACCGTTGCGAGCGGCTTTATCTTTAATATATGTAGACCAACCCTTTGCAAACTTACGTGTGCGAGGGTCATCCATAGCTTTAGTAATTGCAGCATATGCTTGCTTATACTTACCTTGATAGTAATACGCTTCAGCTAAATCTGAATAAATAGTACCTTTTTTGTCAGAGCCAAGCTCTAATGCTTTGTTCAAACGAACAACAGCAGCACTGAATTTTTCAGATTGTAAAAGTAATGAACCAGCTTTACGGTAAAGTTCAGCGTCGTCATCAAATTTAGCAGCTTCTTCGTAGTACTTAGCAGCTTTTTCTAGATCTTTAGAGCGATGATAGTTACTAGCAATCGCGCTAACATTCTGCTTTGTACGTTTTACTTTTTCACTCTTAACGGCCTTTTCTAGCGTTACAGCTGCTCTAAAAGGGATCTCGTTTAGAGAGTAAAAGTTAGATAAGACTTTATACTCAACTTCATTTTCAAAGTAACCGTTCTTGTAAGCAACTTCCATCGTTGCTAAACCTTTTTGATAGTCTTCGGTTTGTAGGTAATATTTACCTAAGCTAACCCAAGCTTTTTTATCATCAGGCCATACACGAACAATCTCTTCGCCAATCTTAACCATGTTTGCATAGTCTTTAAGTTCAAAGTATGCACCCAGTTTTAATTGGTAAGGACCTTTATTAGGTTCTTTTTGAAGTTTAATTGCCTTATCTGCTGGTTCAAAAACATCACGAAATTGCTCTAACTGATAGTTAGCTTGAGCGATACGTGTATAAACCGTAGGATCTTCTTGGCCAGTGAAGTCCATCCAAGCTACATAAGCTTTTTTGGCTTCTTGATACTTTTCAGTACCGGCGTATAAATCGCCTAACAGTTTTAGAGTCTGTTCTTGATCAGCAAAGTTTAAAACATCAGGGGCAACTGCTTGCTTAGAGTACTTAATCGCTTCGTCATACTTTTCTTTTTGAGCGTACATGCTACCTAAGTAACGATTTACGGTCGCTTTATCAAAGTCATTCGAAGGTTCAATCTCTCTAAGCAAAACAATTGCTTCATCAACTTTTTCTTCGTTGTACAAGTCAAATGCTTTAATTACCTTTTTACCAGTACGCTCGCCCATGATTTTAGTTTTTGCTTTTTTACGCTCTTCAATCTTTGCGTAATCTGGCGCTGCTAAAACAGATGCACTTAAAGTAGCACCCGACACAGACATAAGAATCGCAAGAGCAGTTACTTTAGAAAAATTTCTCATTACTCGCCTCCTTAGTTGCCTTGGTTAAGTTTAAAGTCTAATTGAACTTGTAAACCTGGTTGTTTCTGTGGTTTTCCGTCAATGATCTTAGGACGGTACTTCCACTTACGCAGTGCGCGTTTAGCTTCACGGTCAAAGATACGTTTTGGATCTGCGTCAATTACTTCAACGTCAATCACTCCACCTAACTCATCAATTGTGAATGAAAGTTGTACCCAACCTTCTTTGCCATCACGTGCTGCTTGCGTTGGATATTTTGGTTCTATACGAACGATAGGTGTCGCATCACCATCTCGTCCAAATGCACCAGGACCACTTAGTCCACCAGCTGAACTACCAACATCAATGCTACCCATGTTAAATGACATAGCACCAGGGTTTGGATTATTATTTTCCGGCTGTGGCGGCTGCGGTTTAGGCGGCTGCTTTGGCGGTGGTGGAGGAGGAGGCGGTACACGCTTCCTCTCCTGCACCTTAGATTCAGGCGGATTCGTCATTATTTCGACTATGATCTGCTCTTTTTGTTCCGTATTACGGTCAGCCCCACCAGAGATGAGGAAGGCCATGAAGTAGAACAAGCCGAAAGTAACTGCCCCACCTGCAATCAGTGAAAACAGAAAACGAATCATTACTGATCTCCAGCTATTGAAATTCTAAGGTTGTCACCCGTCGCTTTAATCTGGTCCATAACTTTAACCACTGTGCCGTGTTTAGCTTCTTTATCAGCTTGTATAATCACAACTTCAGTAGGTTGTTCTGCTAATAAACTTTCAATTTTTGCTGAAATACGTTCAACATCAATTTGTTGTTTATCAACCCAGATTTCGCCGTTACTACGAATAGCAATAAAAATGTTAGCATTTTTTTGCTTAGTAGCTTGGGCAGCTTTTGGTTTATTGACCTCGATACCAGCCTCTTTAACGAACGATGTAGTTACGATAAAGAAAATAAGCATGATAAATACGATGTCAAGCATTGGCGTCATATCAACCGCTGCTTCTTCTTCTTCACGAAAACGTTGTTTACGTGCCATATTTAATTCTCTCTCTAGTGATGAGGCATACTATCAATAAGTTTGGCTTTCACCATTTTAGCTTTTGTCTCAAGACGTGAGCTAAAAAATACTCCAGATAGTGCCGCAACCATTCCAGCCATTGTTGGGATTGTTGCCATTGAAATACCTGATGCCATTAAGCGTGCATTACCCGTACCCTGGTTGGCCATGGTTTCAAAAACCGAGATCATACCAGTAACAGTACCAAGTAAGCCTATTAAAGGACAAACAGCTACTAATGTCTTAATCAACAACATACGCTGATCTAATTTTTCAGACGCTTCAGAAATCCATGCTTCACGGATTCTGTGTGCGTACCAAGACGTAGTGTCTTGGCGGGCATCCCACTTTGCTACAATTTCTTTCGCTGTGCGAGGAAACTCTGCAAGTAGAAACCAATAGCGCTCAATCATTAAAACCCACATCAGAAAGAGTGCTATCGCGACCACGTATAAAACCTGGCCGCCTGTGCCAACAAAATCCCTGATAGATTCCCATATCTCCATCAGGACTAGCATTAGGCTTTCTCCTTCTCCGCGTGAGTAGCAACGATACCCGCGCTTTGCTCATCAAGGATGTGTAATACCGACTTACTACGACCAGCTACAAGAGCATGAAGTAGAATTAGTGGTAATGCAGCAATTAGACCTAGCGCTGTAGTTACAAGTGCTAGAGAGATGTTACCTGCCATGATCTTCGGATCACCCGTACCGAACAATGTGATTGTTTGGAACGTTAAGATCATACCGATTACTGTACCTAGTAGACCTAGTAACGGTGCGATTGCAGCAAGAATCTTAATTATGTTGATACCAGCTTCGATGCGTGGCGTTTCACGTAGAATCGCTTCATCAAGTTTAAGCTCAAGGTTTTCAACATCTTGGTTCTTGTTGTCATGGTACACTTTAAGAATACGACCCAGTGGGTTATTTGTATTCGGTGTAGCAACATTTTTAAGCTGGCTCTTAATCTTACTAGTAGTAAGTGTAAGGTCAACAAAGCGAATTAGAGTAATTAGCATACCTAAAGCTAGTAAAGCTGTAATGATATAACCAACTACGCCACCTTGATGGAAGTATTCCATAAGTGTCGCTTTTTGAGTGTTGATACGTAAGATAGCACCACGAGTCGGATCGATATAAACACCAGCGTAGTTATCTGGTGATGTATTTTCAAGATCAGTGATACCGTCTAAAATATAGCTATCAGGCTGTTTACCTAGAGGCTGAATAGACTTAGTTTCTGGTGAATAAATTAAGTAACCATCGTCTGTAACTAAGTTAAAGTTACCGATACGCGTTACTTTCTTCATTGACGGGTTACCGTCAAGACCAGCAACTTCAGTTTCAAAAGTTGAAACTTTAGCTGATTCAGTCATTTCTGTTTGAAGTGAAATCCAAAGTTCTTCAAGTTCGCGAACTGTAGGAAGTTCTTTAGCAGCAGCTAATGAACGTAAGATTTCAGCACGGCCAGGTTTCTCAGCACTAACTAGTGATGCTTCGATAGAACCGATAGCGTCTTGAGCTGCACGACGTACAACACCAAACATCTCACCCAAAGTACCTTGAGCACTTTGAAGAGCGGCTTCTTTTTCAGCTAACGTGTTTTCATTTTGTGCATATTGCTTAGTTAAGCTTTCACCACGAGACTTCTCAGAAGCAAGTTGGCTTTTAGCTTTATTAAGTAAAGATTGCTTGTCAGCACGATCTGATAAGAACTCTTGTTCACGTTTCTTATCGATTTTACCTTCAGAGATACGCTCTTGCTTTACTTGCTCAAGTATTTTATCTAGAGCTCCAGTATTTGCATGTGCATTTAACGCGGTACCTGCAGAAACAGTTAGTACTGCGGCAACAGCAAAACCTTTAAATAGTTTCTTCATTATTGATTACTCCGCGCCAAAGATAGGTAGTTTAACAAGTTCTAATGTCGCTTGCTTACGCGCCATACGAATAACTTCTTTAACAGGTTTTAGGTATTCTTCACCTAATTCTTTCCACTGTTTAGTGTTGTTATCCCACACCCAAGCATGTTTCAAGTCAAAAGACTGAGCAACGTAAGTAATACGACCTAACTGACCGATATCAACGTTAATACTTTTGCCATCAACTTCTAGTGTACCTTGTGAAGCAGATACAAGTGAGCTGTATGCTGTTTCAATAGTGTAAGCTTCAAGTACTTGACGGAATTTTTCAGACGTCGTTACAGACGCAGAAACCATGATTTCACGTAGTCTTTCAACACGTCCTAAACGCGTCTCTAGATTAAATGGAACGTCCGCTTTGATGAATTGCTCAAGCGTATCGATCATGCGATACATCAAAGGCACAACGTTTTGTTTCGTGTTATCAATCGTAGCGATTTGACGATCAAACGATTCAATAGACGCGTTTTGGCTATCAACCAAGCGCGACACGTGATCGTTATACACTTTCATAAGTTCAGTCTCATCAACAACGCTACGGTACTCAGCGATTAGCTCCTGAGTTTGACCATATACATTGTCAATTTTAGTTTGAGACTTAACCGCAGCCTTTTGAATTTGTTGACCTGCTTTTTGCACGTCATTCAAAGGATCTGCAATCACATTGCTGCTTGCAAATGCAAATGCGCCAACCAACGCAGTTGCTACAAGACTCTTTCTGATTTTAACAGACATAGTTCCCAACCAATTAAGTAATGTTACTTTTATAATTTAATTATCCTCCGAAGAGAACAACCCTGATATCTTTTAATAGATATCAACCTTCCAATAATGCTAAATGCAATTAGCGCTGTCAACTTGATGTTTACTAATCTCTGCAAATAAATAGCTAAGTTAATGCTTAAACAAAAGTACTAGCACACAACTGTTAACATTATTGCAACTAAGCTTTTGCTTAATATTTCGATTAAAGCCTTTTGAGGGGTGTATTTATTCGCATTGTACTGACATAAAACAACATTATTGCAACATTTAGCCAAAGCTGAATTCGCACTGAAAAAAAACAAAAAAAAATATAGATAGATATAACAAAAGTTATTTTTTAAACGATTTCAGCACATTTTATCTCCCCAATAACACTTCATCTGAAAAAACAAACCATTTGTCGCACAAAAAAACAACACTGGATAATCTCTAATACCGCCCACCTTGCTTTATGCACGCAATACCTAAAGCCATTTATAAAACGTGTTTCCCATAAATAGTAATAATAAGTTTCTTTTAGCAAGGCCTGAAATAGCCAAATAGCTTTCGATAATTAGACGAGTTACATTTACCGCTTTAGAGTGCTCATTAATACTATTTAACAGTTAAATTTATTTAGTAACAAAGTTAATCACAAAAAGTTGCTCAACTTTAATAATAATGGACTATAAATGATGCCTAACGCTTCCATAATAAGCTATCAGAGGCCTATAGAGGTTCCCTTGCCCATTTATAGTTAAAGTACAAAACTTCAACCTGATTGCACTAGCAAGACTTACACTAAAATTTACACAGATTGTTATTTGGCATCATTTTTATGTATATAAGTATCGGATCAGTTGGATAAATTGTAAGGGATGTTTTAAATGCGATAGAAAGTGGTTCGATTGTATAAGTTATTCAGATAATTGAATTTTGGGTTTGTATTAAAATAGAAGATTTAAGAATATATGAAATTTGTGTTCAAGGATTTAAAAAGAAGGATTTTATTAATTATGTACATAGAGAGGAATTATGGTGAAACAGAGACCTGCTTCACCAAGATGAACTAGAGTTCACATAATAAATTATGCTGCTTCTACGTTCTCAGCTTCAGGGCCTTTTTGACCTTGTTTGATGCTGAATGTCACTGCTTGACCTTCGCTAAGAGTGCGAAAACCAGAACCAGTGATTGCGCTGAAATGTACAAACACGTCAGGACCATTTTCTTGTTCAATGAAACCAAAGCCTTTAGCTTCGTTGAAAAACTTTACTTTACCAGTAACCGACATACTAAATTTTCCTGTAAGTCAATAATTAAAATTCAGCCATATTATTATGGCAATATCCTCCCTGAGTCAATGCTCAAAAATATGGAGGTACAGTACAGGAACAAGTAATAACCTAACCGGTAACCTTAAACGCAGCACAATATCCGTAAATTCAATACATAAAAACTCAAAGCAAGGTAAGATTAACACATTATATTTTTTTTCGCTCTATTAATTGGGAATTATTTATTAAAAATATAAATTTGTTTTAAATCGCCTTTAACTGACTAATTTCCAAGCAAAAACTATAAAGTATTATTGTAATATATATTGCTATAAACGCGTATAAAAGCCCTCTACAACAGCAATACTGTCAAACAACGCTTCAATAACATCAAAAATACAAACAAAAAAGCCGCTTTAAAAATTAAGCGGCTTTTGGTTTAAATATAAAATATTAACTATTTAACAGACCAATCAATAGTATCTTCTGCTTTTATAGGCACAACTTCAGAGTCGCCTAGGGTATAACTTGCAGGTACGTCCCATGGTTTTCTTTGTAATGTTATTGTATCGGCATTACGCGGCAACTCATAAAAGTCAGGACCAAAGTGGCTTGCAAATCCTTCAAGCATGTCCAAAGCTCCTGCGTCTTCGAATGCTTCAGCGTATAACTCAATAGCGGCATGAGCCGTATATGCACCAGCACAACCACAAGCAGCTTCTTTTTTATCTTTATAATGTGGTGCAGAATCAGTTCCTAAGAAAAACTTTTTATTTCCACTTATAGCTGCGGCCATTAATGCTTGCTGGTGAATGTTACGTTTGAGGATTGGCAAACAGTAATAATGTGGGCGAATTCCACCCGCTAACATATGATTACGATTATAAAGTAAATGATGAGCTGTAATTGTTGCTGCTACATTGCTAGGTGCATTAACTACAAACTCTACTGCATCTTTAGTTGTAATATGCTCTAGTACAATTTTAAGTTCAGGAAAGTCACTTACCACATCCCCTAAAATCGTCTCTAAAAATACTTTTTCACGGTCAAAAATATCGATTGATGAATCAGTAACTTCTCCGTGTACTAACAGCAACATACCTACTTCTTGCATTGCTTTTAAAACCGGGTAAATATTTTTGACTGATGTAACACCCGAATCAGAATTGGTTGTAGCGCCAGCAGGATACAATTTTGCAGCTACTATTTTACCCGTTGCTTTTGCTTTCTTTATTTCATCTGGTGTCGTTTTATCAGTAAGGTAAAGTACCATTAAAGGCTCAAAGGCACCTTGTGGGCCTGCTGCCATAATACGTTCTCGATAAGAAAGAGCGGTATCAGTACATGTTGCCGGCGGAACAAGGTTTGGCATAATAATAGCGCGACCCATGTATCTGCTAATGTCTCGTACAGTATCCTTTAGCTGGTCGCCATCACGTAAATGTACATGCCAGTCATCTGGGCGAGTGATAGTAAGGGTTGTTACAGAGTTTGTATTATTGCTTGTCATTACTTTGTTCCAAGGCTGAATTTATCCGATCATAGGCATATGATGTTTTCGAGTAAAGATTTTATTAAAAATAATGCATATGTTGATGACATTACCGAGTTGTGTAATTAAAGCTTAATACTCCAATTCAATTGGGATTAGCCATTGTTATTACTTACAATTAATTAAAGTCATTCGTCATAATAATTTACAGCCAATTAAAACCACTCATCGCTTTATTTTGTACAAAATCTAAGATTAGGTTAACTTAGCTACGTATTTAAAAATAAAAAGAATAATATAAATTGCCTATGTCTTACAAAAATAATGCCTCAAGAGCACTTGAGATAAAAACTGATCAACTGAGTATTATTAATCAATTTTCATCAAGCTTATTGCAACTAGACACACTAGACGAGCTATTTGAGTATGTTACAACGCACGTTGTTAACCGTTTAGGATTTGTTGATTGCGTTATTTACCTTGCCGATAACAATGCTTATACATTAAATCAAGTTGCATCGATGGGTATTGCTCACGCCCGAGACAAATATCAAGCCGAACGTAAAGTAATACGTTTTAGTGAAGGAATTACTGGAGCTGTTGCAACTACTGGTAAAGCCGTAGTTATCGATGATGTAACAAAAGATAGCCGTTATATCGCAGATGAGCGCCCTGCCCAATCAGAACTATGCGTCCCTCTTATATATAAAGAACAAGTTTTAGGTGTTATTGATTGTGAGCACCCTATTAAAGGCTACTTTACAAACGCACACCTTGAAATTCTTACAACAGTTGCCCACTTACTCAGTGCTAAAATTAACCAGGTAAATACGGTAAATAACTTACAAAAAACAGTTGAGCAACTTAACAACGCACAAAAATTAGAAAATAGCTTATTACAAATAGCTAACCTAACCTACAAAGCTAACGACTTAGATACCTTCTTTGAAGCCTTGCATTCAATTATCAATAACTTACTTCGTGCTGATAACTTTTTTATCGCTTTATATGACAAAAAAGTAGATATACTTGACCTTGTTTATATAGTCGAAGAAGGCATAAACACTAAAACACATCAAAAAATATCTAAAGAACAGCTAAAAGACACTGCTTCATATTACCTACTGCAAACAGAGCAAACCTTATTACTCAATAAAGATGCCTTTCAAAGTCATATTGATAACGGTGATTTTAAAATGATAGGTCGACAATCAGAGTCTTGGTTGGGTGTTCCATTTAAAACAAGTGATCGTATAAGCGGTGTTATTGTTGTACAAAGCTACGATAAAACACTGCAATACAACGAACACGACAGCGCTCTTCTAACTTACGTAAGTCGTCAAATAAGTATGGCAATTGATAGACAACTAGCCCGACAAGAGCTCGAGCATAAAGCATTGCATGACGAGCTTACCGGCCTTGCTAACCGCTCATTACTCATTGAGAGAATAAAGCATGCTATTTTACGTTTAACGCGCGCTAAAAAAAGTACTAGCCATGCCCTGCTGTATCTAGATTTTGACCGTTTTAAAAGTATTAATGATTCGCTGGGGCATGAGGTCGGAGACCATTTTCTTATAAAAATATGCGACTTAATTAAAAGTACAGTACGAAGCACCGATACATTTGCTCGTTTAGGCGGTGATGAATTTGCTATTTTCATGGAAAATATCACACATAAAAACCAAGTTAATGAAGCTTTAAACAGAATTAAAAGCGCATTAGCAAAACCTCTAAATGTAGATAGCCACTTACTTCAAGCCTCTACTAGTATTGGTATTGCCTATACCGACAACATAAACGATCAAGCTTATATATTACTGCAACAAGCTGATGCTGCTATGTATGAAGCAAAATCCACCGGGCGTGGACAAGTTAAGTTTTTTAATAACACGATGCGTAAAAAACTTAAAACCCATGCCGATATCGAAAACGACTTGCAACACGGTATAGAACACAACGAATTTGAACTCTATTTTCAGCCAATTTTTACAATTACCACAAGTGAAGTTGTCGGATTTGAAGCACTTGTGCGCTGGCATCATCCTAAAAAAGGATTTGTACCACCTAATGACTTTATACCGATAGCTGAAACTACAGGGCAAATTATAAATCTTGATTTACATTTACTTGATTTAGCCGCTCAGCAGATTTCTAATTGGCACCAGCAAGGTCATCGCTTTTTGAAAGTAACAGTTAATGTGTCGTCACGACATTTTGCAAGCCTCGATTTTGTAGCGCAAATACATTCTATTTATAATAAATACCAATTACCTCTGGGTTCTTTATGTTTAGAAATTACCGAATCAGGCTTAATAGAAAATCTAGAACTCGCCACTCAAATAATAGAAGGTCTTTCACCTTTAAAAGTAAAATTGTGCCTTGACGATTTTGGAACGGGTTATTCAGCACTGGGCTACTTGCACCAACTGCCTATTCATATTTTAAAAATAGATAAAAGCTTTATTGACCACCTACAAGATTCCACAAACCCACTTGTTGAAGCCATTTTATCACTTGCGCAATCATTAAAACTTGAGGTTGTTGCTGAAGGGATAGAAACACTTGAACAATTAGCCATTTTACAATCCACCGCGTGCGACTATGGCCAAGGTTTTTTAAAGTCAAAACCGGTCACAGCCAAAGAAGCCATATTACTTATTAATAAGCCCTTATAAAAGAGCCAGCGAGTTGGTCGCTGGCTTAGGTATTACGTATATACTCATCCATTGACCTAAACTAAAGCTAAAAAGCAAAATGACTTTAGTTTTTAAACCACAACCTAAAGTAACCATTCCCCACCCCACACAGTTATTTATATAGTCAAAATTCACACTGAGGTGAAGCACACCGCAATCGATATACTTAAAATACAACATGAAGCAAACTCATCTAAAACTCATCAAACCAGTTTTTGAATGACTTTTATCGTTACTAATTCTAATATTTTCGCGATTCATAGCAACAAACTGCAATAAACCACAATAAATCGCAAACTTTTAGCCATCTAGACGTTGAAACGTTTTTTGTATAGGCGTAGTATGTGGTTAATCTGAGCTGAACTCACTTTTCCCATGAGAATTTTTAAAGATGATTGGTATTAAACATTTAAAAACCATAGCAACCCTAAAAGAAACAGGATCTTTGGTTAATACGGCACGAGAGTTATTTTTGACACAGTCTGCTTTATCTCATCAAATCAAAGATTTAGAGAATAAATTAGATTGCCAATTATTTGAGCGTAAAACTCAACCAGTCCGCTTTACCCCTCAGGGAATGCTATTACTTGAATTAGCTCACGAAATATTACCAAAAATGGAAGCGACTAAATGCCGTTTGAAAGAAAGCTTAAATCAGCCTATTTCTCAACTGCGTTTAAGTGTGGAATGCCATGCATGTTTTCATTGGTTATTGCCTACTATTAAAGAATTTAATAACTTTTGGCCTGATATAAAAATTGATTACGAGCGCGGCTTTAGTTACGACGCTATTCCTGACTTACTAAGCGATGAGCTCGATTTAGTTTTAACATCTGACATACGTGAACCCGACACATTAGAATACGCGCACTTATTTGATTTTAAATTGAAGCTTATTGTGGCACCGGATCATGAACTTGCTAAAAAAGCGTATGTAACAGCGCTTGATTTAAAAAACGAAACTATTATTTCATACCCTATCCCGCGTGAACGCCAAGATATATTTAAGCATTTCATTCAAAATGCACGTTTTGACGGTACGTTAAAAACGGTTGATCAAGGATTACTTATTTTTCAACTAGTAAGTGCCGGCATGGGCGTTGCCGCTTTACCTGATTGGCTAGTTACACCTTATGAAAGCCAAGGCTTAATTAAATCAATTCCTTTGGGCGCTCTTGGCCTTACTCGTCCTATGTATTTAGCGATGAAAAAAGACATGAAAGATAACCCTGTTTATCGTCACTTTTTAAATACGTGTAAGCTAAATAACGGTCGATAATCATCAATATAATGAGTAATATCGCTGTAATTAACTCTACAGCGTTTAACTCTTATGTTTGTTATTAAAAAAATGATTGGTGGCTTACTTATGCCACTGCCTCTATTTGGTTTATTTGCGTGCCTGATGCTCCTACTCGCATTTAAAGGCCGCAAATCAGCTCTCTTCTTATCTACTTTAAGCTTAATTGTATTACTTGCATTGAGCACACCCTTTATCGCCAATTTAATTATCCAAAATAATGAACCTGCGTCGCTTGCATTTAATACCCTAAAGCATCCAAAAATAGACAAAATAGTTGTACTAGGTTGCGATATAAACCCAAATCCTGCACTCAGTGCTAATAATCAATTAGGCAATTGTGCGCTAACGCGCTTAGTAGAAGGTGTAAAGCTAGCAAAGCACTACCCTAATGCAGAGCTTATAGTGTCAGGCGGGGGTTATCAAAATACCACTAATAGCGGGCTTATGTATCAAACGGCAATTAGTTTAGGTGTTAATAAGAGTCGTATATTCCAAAACCCAAAAGCGATGGATACCGCAGCAGAAGCTAAATTATTAGCACCTAAATTAGTTGATTTTAAAGTCGCGCTAGTAACATCTGTGCTGCACATGCCTCGCGCCAAAGACTTATTTAATGCTCAAGGTATTGAAGTAATAACCGCAGCCACTGATTACCATAACTTTGCTGTATTACCGTGGCATAAACAATTTATACCTAATGCTCAGGCTTTAATGGTAGTAACGCAGTATGCTCATGAAGTAATTGGAAATGCATGGATCACAGTGCGCCGCTGGGCAAACCCAGAAGCGCTTTAGTTTTTCACTAAGAAACAGATACTACTAAACAGGGTTATCTATATCTATAAACGTGACGTCAAAGCCATGTTCTTGAGCAAGCAACTCACCCAAAGCTTTTACGCCATAGCGCTCTGTTGCATGGTGCCCAGCTGCAAAAAAATCAATATTTTGCTCACGAGAGCTATGAATAGTTTGCTCCGATGCCTCACCTGTTAGGTAGGCATCAATGCCTTGCTCTGCAGCTAAATCAATATACCCTTGCCCACCACCGGTGCACAGTGCAATGGTTTCAATTTTTGTTGAACGTACTAAACTTGTGAGTGGGGTTCGATTTAGCACTTTTGCAATTTTATCTGCAAAATCTTCACCACTTAATGGTGTTTTTAAACGCCCTTTCATTGCTACGCTATTTGAAGTTGGCTCTAGCCCTGTTTCAATTTCAATATCCAATAACTTTGCTAGTTGCGCGTTATTGCCAACTGCTGGATGAATATCGAGTGGTAAGTGATAGCCAAATAAATTAATATCGTGTGCTAATAACGCACCTATACGACGCTTTTTCATTCCCGTTATTGGTTGGGATTCCCCTTTCCAAAAAAATCCATGGTGAACTAAAATAGCATCTGCTTGTTGCTCAATGGCAGCATCTATTAATGCTTGACTTGCGGTTACACCCGTCACAATTTTTTTAATTTCGTTTTTACCTTCAACTTGTAAGCCATTTGGGCAAAAATCTTTAATTAATTGAGGTTTTAAAATGTCATTTAGGAGTTGGTTAAATTCTCTACGTTGCATATAACTTACCTTACTTAGCACTGAATTTTGTGCAAATTTTGGCGTTTATAGCTCTAAAATGGAAGGAAAATCGCAAAAAATTGAAAAACTGTTTTAAAATAGGTATAAATACGGCTTCTTTATCTGTGTTCACAACGTATAGGGTCTCTGATGAGCAAACTAGACAAAACAGAAGTGTTATCTGCCTTTGAAGCAGCGTACGAAACTGCCAATGGTAAAAAACCTGAAATCACAACTAAACCTGGTTGGTACAGCATTGATGGCGGTAAAAATTTACGCCTAGCTGACGTAGCAGAGCTTACTAAAAAGTTAAACTCTGGTAAAACAACTAAAACGAAAAAACCAAAAGCAGCTGCGCCTGTTAAAGCACAGAAAAAAGCGCCATTCACTGTTGTTACCGAAAACGAAGAAGGTTACACAGCTGAAGAACTTTGGATTGTAATTTTAGCTCGTAAAGATCATGACTGTCGCTTACCGCGTGGTGTTGTTTAATCAACATTTATGATTTTTAAAAGAAACCGCGTTAAGCGGTTTTTTTATGTGCGCGATTTACCGAGGAAGACAGTAACCACTTTGCAGCAAAGCCACAAATAACAATGAACATCGTCCCGACTAATACTGGCATAATTAAAAAGTCCCAACTTTGTCCAGATACAATAATCAGAATAGGGTTAGCACCCGCCGCAGGATGCACTGTTTTAGTGAGCATCATGAGTGTAATTGCAAAACCAACAGCTAATGCAATAGATACACTACCGTCACCAACATAAGTTACAAAAACGATCCCCACAAATGCTGTTAAAAGATGACCAAAAATCACATTTTTTGGTTGTGCTAATGGGCTATTTGGTATGCCAAATACAAGTACTGCCGTTGCGCCAAAAGGTGCCATTAACCACAGTCCATAGCCTCCTATATTATTTAGCCAAGATAAAAAACCCAATACTAGCACTGAAAAAAAGCCAGCAACACAGGCTAATTTAATATCTTCAATATTCATGCTACATCCTTAAATAAGAGTAGACAAACTTGTCTACCTGGCAATGATAGACAAGTCTGTCTACTTATGTCAAGATACCTTTCAGCTAATATTTAAGGGGTTTTATGAATAAACGAGAGCAAATTATTACAACAGCACTTAATCTCTTTTATAGCAAAGGCTTACATGCTGTGGGTATTAATGAAATTCTAGCCGTTTCAGGTATCGCTAAAAAAACGCTTTATAATCACTTCGCAAGCAAAGATGAGCTAATACTTGCTTGCTTAGCCACGCGTGATAAAAACTTTAATAATTGGCTAGAACAAGTCTGTGAAAAACAAAGTGCCCTTGACGTTGCTAATGGATTATTTAAAGGGTTAACGAGCTGGTTTAATAGTGCAGTGCCGGAATTGGGCGATTTTAATGGGTGCTTTTTTATAAACGCAGCAGCAGAATATCCACTCGCAGCGCATACTATTGCAATACAGTGTAAAGCACATAAACAAGCTGTACTTAAAATTATATTGAACGCTTTACTTGCCACTCCTCAGCTAAAAAACAATAAAGCTAAAGCCGAAAATGTCGCACAAACATTATTTATTCTAAAGGAAGGACTTATATGCCAAGCACGTGTCATGCATACTCAACCACTTATTATGCCAAGCACTGCGTTGCTAAAACACATAATACAAAGCTAAAAAAGCGGCTATGTAGCCGCTTTCGAAAGATCAAAATAAATTATAGCTTTTCGAAGTAAAGTGGTTCGCGCTCTTTTTTACCCACTTCACTCATTGTCTCTGCATTGAATAATCGACCATTGATCATGGTGTAATCTACTTTATCCGAATCTCGAATATTTTTAAGCGGATCGCCATCTATAACCATTAAATCAGCAAGCTTGCCAACTTCAAGTGATCCTACGTTTTTATCAAGCCCTAAATACTTAGCCGGATCGAGTGTTGATGCACGTATAGCTTCAAGTGATGTCATTCCGCCTTGTGCAAACATCCACATCTCCCAGTGTGCACCTAAGCCTTCACGCTGACCGTGAGCACCTAAGTTAACTAATACACCTAGGTCTTGCAGCTCAGCAGCAACGCGTGCGTTATTAAAGTGATTATAGTGATGATCGGGCGCTTTAATGCGGCGCATAGAGCGTGGTAATAATTGATTTTTTGGCACAAATTTACTTAAACGCGGGTGATTCCACACATCAGTTTTATCGTACCAGTAATTTTCACCCCAAATGCCACCATAAGCCACTACAAGCGTAGGTGTGTAACCTACATCACTTTGCGACCATAACTGCTTTATATCGTCGTATATGTGCTCTACAGGGATTGAATGCTCAATACCTGTGTGTCCATCTACAATCATACTTAAGTTATGTTGTAATAATGAGCCGCCTTCTGGTACTACCATCATTTCAAGCATCCGGCCTGCTTCAATAACTTGTTGGCGCTGCTCTCGGCGTGGCTGGTTATACGACTTAACACTAAATGCACCTACTTTTTTAAGGCGCTCTAAATGAAATTTAGCATCGTCTAACGAGTCAATATGCGACGTATAACCTGGCATATTTGCGCCATATAAAATAGTACCCGTTGAGAAAATACGCGGGCCAACAATCATGCCTGCCTTTTGCATTTCGCTTGCGGTAAATATTTCGGAGGTATCGTTTGATGGATCGTGAATTGTAGTTACACCCAGCGCTAAACCTGCAAAGTTTTTCCAGTTTTGCTCAGGTATAATTTCATCACTTGCTTGCGAGCCATGTGCATGAGCATCAACAATACCAGGCATAATAGTTTTACCTGTTACATCAATAACCTCAGCACCTTTAGGAATACTTATATCGCTGGCTGTACCAATTGCTTTAATATGCTTGCCATCAGTGATAATTACACCATTTTCAATTACCTTTTCGCCGTCCATAGTTATAATTTTTGCACCAGTGAGCGCAATCATACCTTTAGGCTCTGCCATTTTTTTACTGAAACCGATATTATCGCCACTTTTCACTTTAAAGTCGGCATCTTCGGCTTTGTTAATAGCAAACATCCCCTCAAGGCTTGCATGATAAAGCTCAGGCCCTAATGTCCAATAAAGCGTGTTGCTCTTAGCGCTCCAACTAATGTTTTCACCAGCACGTACCGATAACTGCTCTATTGGAAATTGACTATCTTTAGGCCCAATATTAATTGTTTTACCACTTTGAACAAACGGCGTTACAAATACTTTAAATCGCTCAGCAAAAGCGAGATATTGCCCATCTGGTGATACTCTAAATTCTGTCGCATGTTCTGACTCGTACAGTTTACGAACTTTTTTACTTTCAAGCTCAACTACACTTAGCGTTGGTTTTGGCCAAGGACTCATTATAAAAACGCGATCGTTTGCATCTCCAAATTGTGGTTGATAACCACTTTTTGAAATAAGCTCACTTTTACCGCCTTTTGCGCTTACGCTATATATACCAGGGTTAAGTGACCATTTAGGGTTTAAAATACTGCCCCCCGTGGCTTTTCGATAAACAACCGTTTTCCCATCTGGACTAAACGCAGGCTCTACATATTTCCCGGGCTCTTTAGTAATTGTATCGCCACGACCACTGCGCGCAGAAACCACTCTTACAGACCCTTGTTTGTTATCATCCCATGTGGTGTAAACTATTTTTTTACCATCGCGAGAGTACTGTGGAAATAATTCGTAATGATCAGTTTGCTTTGTTAAACGCTTAATTTTACCTGACTCTAAATCACGTTTATAAATATGCCCAAGCGCTTCAAAAATTGCAGTTTCGCCATCTGGGCTTACTTGCACATTACGCAGCATTTTTACATCAAACTCATCAGTATCTAAGTTTTGTGTAAAGCGCACCGCTTTTTGAATTTTTTTAGTAGTTTGCACTTTAAAAGGAATGGTTTTAACGGATTTGTCTGCAACATCTAGCTTGTGAATTGTACCACCAGCCCAAAATACTAACTCTTCGTTATCGGGGGTCCATGCAATGGTTGGGTATACACCATGAATAGCCCATGTTTCTTGCATATCTCGCTCAAGCTTATCGTAAAGCTTAGTGTGCTCACCGCTAGTTAAGTCATATAAATACAAGCTAGTTTGAAAGTCATCACGCTTTATATAAGCAAGCTTTTTACCATCTGGTGATGGTGTAGGCCTAATAGCACCGCCCATCGTATCGATTACAGTTTCAATTTCACCCGTTTCACGGTCGTAGCGCTTAATTTTATAAATGCCCGCTACAGAATCCTTTGAGTAATGAAAGGTTTTACCGGGTGTTGCATCATGCGAAAAGTATACATAACGACCATTAGGTGAAAACATTGGCTCACCTAAATCTTTTTGATCGTTCTCGCGTTTTGTAAGCTGTACGCCCTTGCCACCCGCTTTATGGTACAACCACACTTCACCTGCTCCCAATGAACGGCTAGCTGTAAAGTGTTTACGCGCAACTAAGTAGTCGCCATCAGGACTCCATGCAGGACTATTTAGTAATCTAAAGGTTTCATCGGTAACAGCGTGTTGATTTTCACCATTTAAGTCCATTATCCAAATGTTATCGCCACCACCTTGATCGGAGGTAAACGCAATACTTTTGCCGTTAGGACTAAAGCGTGGTTGCATTTGCCATGCAATATCAGAGGTGAGCTTTGTGGCTGTACCACCACTCATTGGCATAGTATAAATATCGCCAAGTAAGTCAAACACCACGGTTTTACCATCAGGGCTAATATCTATATTCATCCATGTGCCCTGCTCAACGCTAATTGCAGCGTCAACAAATTGCCCCTTAGGTGAATCTACTTGCCATTTTTGTTCGTCTTTTTCAGCGGCATTTACCTGCCCTATCGCTAATGACACCGACAGCGCCAATACTGTATGAAGCATTTTTTTCATGCGTTTCTCGCTTGTTATTGTTGCAGTAAAAACTATTTCACATGATTGCAACAAAAACAAACGCAACTTGCCAGCGTTATATGATAAAGCGCGGTTTATGTAGGTTTAATGCCAAACAATAGGGTCAAATTGATAGTAATTAACTAGCATACTGTAAATTTCAGGATCGTATCGGCGAAGCTCTGCGGGTTTTTCGAGGAAGGTTTCGGTGAGTACAGCAAAAAACTCAGCTTCGTTAGTCGCACCATAGCTGTGAATAACATGCGGCATGCTATAGGCAACATGGCTTTTTAACTGGGTGAAAGCACGGCTAAATACTCGGCCCCACTCTTTGTAATCTGCTGAGCTTTTTAAAATGGGTGTGCCCGTTGTTTTACCTGTTTCTTGATCGAGTTGATGCGCAAACTCATGAAATACCAGATTATGTCCATCACTTGGTAAACGATTACCCTCAAGTACATCATGCCAGCTTAAAACGAGTGTGCCGCCAGGCCATGACTCGCCTAGTCTTACCGTATTATGGTAACTCACAAGTCCTGCACTATCGCGAGTGGATTGCGGAGCATAATAAGCACTTGGGTATAATAAAATTTCTTTTACATTTCTATATAACGGCCACGGTTTATTGAGTACTAATACACACGCATCGGCGGCAACAATTAACTTCATTGCAGACGTTAGCCTTAAGCCATCACAACCGACAAAGCGTTTTTCGTTTAAAAACCACGTAATATGTCGCTCTAATTTTTCTCTGTCGGCGTCGGTCATTTTTTTATAGATGGGCATGCAACGCAGTAAAATATCTTTTTGCTGCGAATTTAAAGCAAAGTCTTTATATTTACTGCGCCATAATCGGTTTTGAATTGATGGCCAACGCCAGAAAATCACCACAAAAAGAATTAAAACAACAATTAACAGTCCATTTATCATGGGGATTTCCTGAGCTAAGGTATGGTATATAAATATGTCCAGCACACGTGCTTTTCAAGCATACAAGGTTATGTATTTGAATATAAAGTAATTCACATCGCATTGCTTATAGATTACTTATAAATTACTTATAAATTGTTTACTGCTTTGCACTGCCGTTACTGATGTGTTTAAAGTTAATTTTTGCAAAAGGTATCAAATGTACCCTGCAATGTGTTTATAAATTTCGCTACGTGCAAACCATCCATTAATGAATGGTGTACATCGATAGCTAAAGGCATTGTACCTGTGTGTTTATCAAACTGACCAAATACAAATTTAGGAATGCCTAAACTCTGCCCTTCACTAAATGCATGCGAAAACGCACTAAAATTCAGCCACGGCAAAACAGATATATGAATTAAATCTGCCTGCCCTTCTGTTTGAGCAAATGCATCAGAAAATAACGGCTGTAATTTCGCTTTTTTGCTTACGTCACTTGCATGATTTGTAAACTCTTTAAAATCGCTTGCGCTATTAAAATAACTAAAAACAAACGTATCGTTTTCAGACAACTCAACCACACTTGCGCGAACACTGTTAAGTAACCATGGTAGATTATCTATTATACGTAGCATTATTGAATCGTACTCATGGCACGCTTTTAAGGTGCAATATACATACGCTTGAAAAAAAGAAAATTGATTGGTTTTGCAATAGTCGTAAAGTGCTTGAGCATCTAAACGCACACACACATTAAAATAAGGCTGAGAAAAGTGTTTAAATAATTCAAAGTGTTGCTTTCTAGGCCAATTATCTAAATCGATAGGCTGCATGAGAGAAGTTGAGGGAGTCATAATTTGCCGCACAAAATTAAAAATAAAGTGTACCGCTGTTCAGTAACAATTGCATCAGGGTCTGTTGATCTTTCAAGGTTAAATCCGCAAAGATCAACACCCCTTAACTTACAGATAAACAAAAGGTGTGCAATTGCACACCCTTATATAAATTAGAACTTAGATCACAGACCGTTTTTAATGATCTCTTGCGCTAATTCGTCAGCAATTAAATGCGTTGATTTTTGCTCTTTTTCGCTACGGGCAAAGATTTCAGTTAACGTATTAAAAATACCTTCAACATGTTTATTAGATGCTGCTGCACTGTAACCTTCTGGCGCTGTTTCGTAATAAACATTAATAATACCACCAGCGTTAATTACGTAATCTGGTGCATATAAAATGCCTTTTTCACGAATAACTTCACCGTGGCGAGACTCTGCTAACTGATTATTAGCACAGCCTGCAATAATAGTCGCTTTTAAACGCGGTATCGTTAAATCGTTAATAGTTGCGCCTAATGCACAAGGTGCATAAACATCAACATCTAAGTCGTAAATTTCATCAATGCCAACCGCAGTCGCGCCAAAATCATTAACTACGCGATCAATTGCAACTTGGTTAATATCAGTTACAAACAACTCAGCGCCCGCATCGGCTAAATGCTTACATAAACCATAAGCAACAGCACCTAAACCTTGAACAGCCACTTTCACACCTGCAAAATCTTGATGACCACGTTGATGCTGTAGCGCTGCTTTAATTCCTAAAAACGTACCATATGCTGTAAATGGCGATGGGTTACCACTTTTACCTTCAAGACCCAGTACATAATTAGTTTCTTTATTCATAATAGCTACATCAGCACATGTGATGTTTACATCTTCTGCTGAGTAATAGCTGCCATTTAATCGCTCTAACTGGCGACCAAATGCACGGAATAATTGCTCAGATTTAATTTCTTTCGCGTTACCTATAATTACAGATTTACCACCACCAAATGGTAAGCGCGCAACTGCATTTTTATAAGTCATGCCCTTTGATAAACGTAGCACGTCGTAAACAGCATCTTCGTCGTTCGCATAATCCCACATTCTACATCCACCAACTGCAGGACCTAGGTTAGTATTATGTACAGCAATAATTGCTTTTAAACCCGACTCTTCATCAGAACAAAAAACCACTTGTTCATGGTTATCAAATTCAACTCGATTAAACACAGCCACTTAAAATACTCCGAAATAGTTAACCCGTGAGAGGGTATGCGCGCTGGAAATTGCCGAGACTTTATCACTTCATATTCGAGTTCGCTATACTCGCAGAAGATAAAACCAATGAAAACATCAAGCTTAAATTAAATAACCGGATTAAAACTATTGTATAGATAAAAAATTCACAAAATCGTCATTTGTAAGTTTTAAAAACTATAAATAGAACAATCACACCAACTTACGTTTACGTGAACGTAATACAGCTGTTGCATGTAAAGTTTAATATACAAGTGCTACTTGCCCGCCACGTACTGCTGCCTATAGGTTTTCAGTAAAAAGTGAGCTTTTTCACAAACTGGTCAGAGCTGTAAGCTTGGTAATGACTCTATTTAAAAAAACAAAAAAGCGAGCACTAGGCTCGCTTCTAAAAGCATAACGTACGTTATTTTAGCTTGCTATCAAGCTCTTCTATTTTAGCTTTCCAGATTGCAGGGCCTTGTGTATGCGCATTGGCGCCTTCACTGTCTACTGCAACGGTCACTGGCATATCTTCTACTTCAAATTCATAAATAGCTTCCATACCTAAATCTTCAAAAGCAACTACGCGTGCTTTTTTAATCGCTTTAGATACTAAGTAAGCTGCGCCGCCTACAGCCATCAAATAAACAGATTTATGCTCTTTAATAGACTCAACAGTTGCAGGTCCACGTTCAGCTTTACCAATCATGCCTACAATGCCTGTTTTTTCTAGCATCATATCGGTAAATTTATCCATACGAGTTGCAGTTGTAGGGCCAGCAGGACCTACTGCTTCATCACGTACCGCATCCACAGGACCAACGTAATAAATAAATTTATTATCAAAGTCTACGCCTTTTGGTAAACCTTCACCTGAGTTGATCATATCTTGCAGGCGTTTATGCGCTGCATCACGACCTGTTAAAATAGTGCCTGAAAGTAAAACGGTTTCACCCATTTTCCATTCTTGAACATCTTTTTTAGTCAGTGTATTTAAGTCAACACGGCGAGTGCCTTCGCCTACTTCAAATGTTACTTGTGGCCAATCTTCTAGTTTAGGCGCTTTTAAATTCGCAGGGCCAGAACCGTCAAGCGTAAAATGTACATGGCGAGTTGCCGCACAATTTGGGATCATTACTACAGGTTTTGAAGCTGCATGCGTTGGTGCTGTTTTAATTTTAACATCAACAACCGTTGTTAAACCGCCTAAGCCTTGTGCGCCAATACCTAATTTATTAGCGCGGTCAAATATTTCTAAACGCAGTTTTTCTTCTGTTGTTTCTGCACCACGTTCCATTAATTCATGGATATCAACCGGGTCCATTAACGACTCTTTAGCCATCACTGCCGCTTTTTCAGCCGTACCACCAATACCTATACCTAGCATGCCTGGCGGACACCAACCAGCACCCATTGTTGGTAATGTTTTTTCTACCCACTCAGCAACGTCATCAGACGGGTTTAGCATAACCATTTTACTTTTGTTTTCAGAGCCGCCGCCTTTAGCTGCAACCATTACTTCTACTTTTCCACCCGCTACTAAATCAATATGCACAACCGAAGGTGTATTATCTTTCGTGTTTTTACGCGTGCCAGCAGGGTCTGCAACAATAGATGCACGTAAAGGGTTATCAGGATTCAAATATGCACGACGAGTACCTTCATCAACCATTTGTTGAACGGTTAAATCTGTTTTATCCCACTTAACATCCATACCTACTTTAACAAAACAGGTAATAATACCGGTATCTTGGCAAAGCGGACGCTTACCTTCAGCCGACATACGTGAGTTAATTAAAATTTGTGCAATGGCATCTTTTGCCGCTTTACTTTGTTCTTTGTTGTAGGCTTTTTCGAGTGCTTGAACAAAATCAAGTGGGTGATAGAACGAAATATATTGCAATGCATCTTCAATGCTATCAATAAAGTCTTGCTGACAAATTGTACTCATAGTGGTTCCTTAAGTTACCGTTACGCGTTGTCGCGTAATCTAAATCAAACCGGTGACGGTGGTTTGCACTGTTTTTTGCAGCTTAGTGCTGCCAAAAAATTTGACTTATGATACCCTCCCAGCCCGCTTCGAGCCAGTTTTTAAAGGGGTAGTAAATGCTAAACAATAAAAATAATTGTATTAAATTGGCAATAAAACAAAGCTGTATTGATGTATTTGCACATTTTGCACACCTTCCTTACGCTATCCTATTAGATTCTGCTAATAGTGAGCATGTAAATAGTCGTTTTGATATTATTGCCATTGAGCCGCAAAGTACCCTTGAAGTAAAAAATAATAAAAGCTTTTTAAATAATATAGAAAGTAGTGATAACTGCTTTGAAATTATGAATAATGAGCTTTTGCATCTTGATAAAACAAAAGCCGGTTACGATTTACCCTTTAACGGCGGCTGGCTTGGCTACTTTGGCTACGACCTAGGCCGTACAATTGAAAACATCCCCACTCGTGCTATCGAAGATATTAATCTTCCCCAAATGGCTATTGGCCTTTACTTAGATGCCCTTATTTACGACAAGCAGCAACAAAGCTGGTTTTATGTATCGCAGCCAAACACCGATCGATTAGCGCTTTATGAGCAATACTTAAATACACACCCTAACTCCCAAGTTAATACGCAGTCCTTTGCCCTAAACAGCGACTGGCAATCAAATATGAGCGAAACGGAATACGCTGCAAAGTTTGCCCAAATTGAGGAGTATTTAAAAAGTGGCGATTGTTACCAAATTAATTTAGCGCAGCGCTTTAACGCTCAGTTTGAAGGCTCCCCTTGGGCAGCTTATATTAAACTGCGTGAGGCAAATAAAGCGCCGTTTTCAAGCTTTATAAATCACCCTCAAGGGGCTATTTTATCAATTTCTCCTGAGCGCTTTATATCTGTAAATAATAACGTTGTAGAAACCAAGCCAATTAAAGGCACACTGCCGCGAAAAGCAGATGCACTAGAGGATCAACGTCAAGCGCAAATACTCGCAGCATCAGCTAAAGATCGCGCTGAAAATGTAATGATTGTTGATTTACTGCGTAACGACTTAGGCAAAGTAGCAAAACCAGGCAGCGTTCACGTCCCTTCCCTTTTTGCTATTGAAAGCTTTCCGGCAGTCCATCATTTAGTAAGCACGGTCACCTCAGAACTTGATGAAGGTAAAACAGCGGTCGATCAGCTAAAAGCGGCTTTTCCGGGTGGCTCAATCACCGGTGCGCCAAAAATTAGAGCGATGGAAATAATTGAAGAACTAGAGCCGCATCGCCGCAGCATTTATTGTGGTTCAATTGGTTATTTAAGTGCATGTGGAAATATGGATACGAGTATTACTATTCGGACCTTGGTGTGCTACAAAGCGCAAATTTACTGCTGGGCAGGTGGTGGAATAGTCGCTGATTCTAAAGTCGAATTGGAATATCAAGAAACTTACGATAAAGTAAATAAAATCCTCCCTTTATTAAAACAGTAGGTCGTTTTGAATAGTGAACACATTATGGCGCGGTTTCTGTTAAGCCCTACAGCTGCGCCAAATCAGTTAAAAGACACACGTAAAAAACGCGCTAGCGCTGTTATGCTGCCAATTATTGATATAGATAACCATGCACATATTTTACTGTGTAAACGCCCTACTTATTTACACCATCACCCTGGGGAGATTTGTTTGCCCGGAGGTAAGTTTGAAGTAAGCGACATTACCCTTCGCACCACAGCCCTTCGCGAACTAAAAGAAGAGCTAAATATTGCCCAAAGCAACGTTAATGTATTAGGTCACTTACCTGAGTATTCAACCTTAACGGGTTTTAGTATTAGCCCCTATGTAGGTTTACTCAAAAAAGACACCACCTGGGAAAATGACTATAATGAAGTACAAGCGAGCTTTTTGCTCTCTGTTACTGAATTAAATAACGAAGCTAACTGGCAACCCTTACCTTTTCAACGATTTGGGAAAACGGTTATTTTGCAAGGTTTTAAAACGCCGCATGGTTTACTTTGGGGTGCGACTGCAAGCATTATAAAAAACTTTACAAAACAACTCGCCTTACCAGTTTAAATCTTCGTTATTAGTAGTTACACAATCACAATTCCACGTTATCATGCTCGACCGTTCAAAGAGCAGCTTCGTGCTGATAAAACAAAGTAGAGACACACACATTATGATCAGTGCATTTGATATGTTTAGCATTGGTATTGGCCCTTCGTCATCACACACCGTTGGCCCAATGCGCGCATCACGCTTATTTGTTAATGACCTACAAGAACAACAATTACTAGCAAATGTTACCGATATTAAAGTAGAGCTTTATGGCTCTCTTGGTCAAACAGGTGTTGGCCATGGCTCGGGTAAAGCCGTAATTCTTGGTTTAGCCGGTTACGATCCTGAAACAATTGATGCCGATTTAGTCGACGACATTTTAGCAACCATCGAAAAAGATCAGGTTATTTATTTAAACAAAACACACAAAGCTAAGTTTCCAAAACAAGGTGCTATTGTTTTTCATCGTCGTAAAACACTGCCTAAGCATTCTAATGCAATGGAAATTATCGCCTCAAACAACGGCGAAAAAGTTTACAGTAAAGTATATTACTCTATTGGCGGTGGCTTCATTGTTACCGACGAAGAGTTTGAAAACGAAAAACAGGCTGCCCTCGATATTAGAGAAGAAAATCCAGCCCCCTTCCCATTTGGTAGCGCAAAAGAACTACTAGAGATGTGTAAAGAGTCTGGGTTTAGTGTTTCTACCTTGATGATGAAAAACGAAAAAACACTGCGCACTGAAGACGAAGTAAAAGACACATTGTTCCATATTTGGAAAGTAATGATGGCTTGTATTGACCGTGGTATGCGCACCGAAGGTATTTTACCTGGCGGCTTAAAAGTAAAACGCCGTGCGCCCAGCTTATACTTAAAACTAAATATAGAGGTCAGTAACGACCCGCTTCGTGCAATGGACTGGGTTGATTTATTTGCCCTTGCCGTAAACGAAGAAAATGCGGCAGGTGGCCGTGTAGTTACCGCACCAACTAATGGTGCTGCGGGTATTTTACCGGCTGTGCTTATGTACTATCACACATTTGTGAAAGAAGTAGACCGCGATATAGCCACGCGTTATTTATTAACCGCTGCTGCTATTGGTATTTTATATAAAAAGAATGCCTCTATATCGGGTGCCGAAGTAGGTTGCCAAGGTGAAGTGGGCGTTGCGTGCTCTATGGCTGCAGGCGCATTAACAGAAATTGTTGGTGGCAATGTTGTGCAAGTAGAAAACGCAGCAGAAATTGGTATGGAACATAATTTAGGCCTAACGTGCGACCCTGTTGGAGGCTTAGTACAGGTGCCGTGTATTGAACGTAATGCAATGGGCGCTATTAAAGCAATTAACGCTTCACGTTTAGCTATACGTGGCAGTGGCGAGCAAAAGGTATCACTTGATAAAGTGATTAAAACCATGCTTGAAACTGGTAACGATATGAAAACTAAATATAAAGAAACCGCTCGCGGTGGATTGGCTGTTAATATTATCGAATGTTAATCAGCTCGCTATAAAAAGAAAAAGCTGCCTATTTTTAAAATAGGCGGCTTTTTTATTATTCGTTTAATGTAGTGACATTATTTAACGGGTAACTCTATATCTGCAAATAACTTATCTACGTCATCTTGGTTACGTAATAAGCTTGCTCGCTCTACTCGCTCTTTAGTTAAGTGCGGTGCAAAACGTTCGATAAAATCATACATATAAGTACGTAAAAAGCTGCCCTTTCTAAAACCAATTTTGGTCGTACTAGCTTCAAATAAGTGGCTTGCATCAATACACACTAAATCGGTATCGCTTACTTGATCTATCGCCATTGAAGCAACAACACCAACTCCTAAACCCAGTCGTACGTATGTTTTTATAACATCAGCATCGGTTGCGGTAAATACAATGTGTGGTTCAAGCCCGTGTGCGCTAAACGCTTTATCAAGCTCTGAGCGGCCCGTAAAACCAAATACATATGTAATGAGTGGATATTGAGCAATATCAGCCACAGTTAAACTATTTGCCTTTTTAGCCAACGGATGGTCTTTAGCGACAACAATACTGCGATTCCAATGGTAGCAAGGCAGCATAACTAAATCTGAATACAAATGCAGTGCTTCTGTTGCAATAGCAAAATCGGCATCACCGCGTGCTGCAGCATCCGATATTTGCTGTGGAGTACCTTGGTGCATATGAAGCGATACCGCAGGGTATTTTTTCATAAACCCTTGAATTACGTTAGGCAAAGCATAACGCGCTTGGGTATGTGTTGTAGCAATATTTAACTTACCTTGATCAGGTAGCGTATGCTCATTAGCAACGGCTTTAATACCTTCTACTTTAGAGAGTATTTCACGAGAAATATTAATAATATCTTCGCCGGCACCGGTTACATGCGTTAAATGCTTACCACTGCGACCAAAAATTTGCACACCCAACTCATCTTCTAACATGCGTACTTGTTTAGAAATTCCTGGCTGCGAGGTAAATAAACTCTCAGCAGTCGCTGAAACATTTAATTTATGATTTTGTACTTCTACGATGTATCTGAGTTGTTGTAATTTCATGGCTGCAAATTTTAACGTTATTATTCATATTATTTATAAAGGCAATACCGCTTAAAACCAAGTGTTATTTACGTAAAATAGCACTTTAGGTCTTTAGGTGTGCAATTATCTGATTAGAGCTCAAGGCTAGCATAATAAATATGCTTCAGGTAGCGATGATTATTCAGCTTTAGTTTATAAGCCCTTAGGCTTACTGCAGTTTATAAAGAGCTCAACCTATCAATTTTTTGGTATATTTTTTAAGTTAATCGGCGCAAAGCTACCCTGTTAACGTATATTTAATGTAAGATTAAATAATTAGGTTATATATCCGAGAATTACACCATGATCGTTTCTATTATAATAGTGCTTATAGTTGCATTGATTGTGATTGCACTTTGGGTAAGTGCTGTACAACAACACAAAGAAAAACAAGAGGCAGAACGCCGTAAAGAGCTTACAAAACAGAAAGCTATAATAGAAGAAACGGAAGAGGCACTAATGAATAGTGCTAACATCCCCCTTTCTGAAAATCTAATTCGTACATTACAGCGCCGTATTTACGAAGCCTTAAATACAATGGTTACTAACTCGCAAACATCTAAAGCACTTAAAAGCCGCTTAAGTGAAGCAAAAACGCACTTGTCTAATCCAGTTCAAGATAATAGCAGTGAAGCTTTAACGCTACCGAGTAATGACAAACAACTTGTAGGCCTAATTCAAGGCATTAAAAAATTACGCTCAATTTTACGCTCTGAACACAGCAAAGGTCGTATTGATAGCCAAGTTTTTGTTTTAGAAGATAAACGTCTCGAAAAACTACAACTGCGTATTAATATTGAAAGCCAAATAAAACGGGGCCTATCTGCCCGTTCAGCCAGTATGGTTGGCTCTGCAAGACAGTACTTTGAAAAAGCGCAGGCAACACTCAGTGCAGTCACCTACTCTGATGAATACGTAACAACAAAACGGCTAGAAGTTGAGGGTTACTTAGAAGCAATTAGTGTTGAACTGCGAGCTTCTAATGCAAGCGCACTTAAAAAGAAAACAGAAGAAGAGCAAGACGACTTAGATATACTGTTTGCTCCTAAAAAGAAATGGTAATTCTTTTATAAAAGCATTAAAAAAAGCCTGCACAAATTTAAATTTGTGCAGGCTTTTTTGTATTTTTTGTTAGCTATTAAGACAAAAATGCAAACTTGAAAACAAACAAGGCTGTTAATATCCAAACACTAATACTGACTTGATCTTGCTTACCGCACAAGACTTTAACCGCCGTATAAGATATAAAACCAAGTGCAATACCGTGCGCAATCGAAAACGTTAATGGTGTCATTAGTAATACCACAGTAACAGGAATTGCATCGGTCATATCATCCCAGTTTACAAACTTTAAATTTTGCAGCATCAGAACAGCGACATATAAAATAGCGCCTGCCGTAGCATAAGCCGGTACCATTTGTGCAAGCGGTGCAAAAAACATCATTAGTAAAAAGCAAATACCTACAACTACAGCTGTTAAGCCAGTACGTCCGCCAACAGATACACCAGCAACCGATTCTATATACGATGTAGTCGTAGACGTACCTAGCATCGCACCTGCAATTGTTGCTGAGCTGTCAGCACTTAATGCGCGCCCTAAACGAGGCATGTTACCCTTTTCATCAGCTAAACCTGCTTTTTGAGTTACCGCAACTAATGTACCCGAAGTATCAAAAAGATCGACAAACAAGAAAGCAAAAATAACACTCATCATTGATATATCAAAAGCGGCTACAAAATCTAGCTGCATAAAAGTAGGCATTATTGATGGTGGCATAGCCATAACACCGTGATATTCAACAAGCCCCAAACTTAAAGCAATGCCAGTCACTAATAAAATACTAATAAGCACGCCACTTTTAAAATCGCGGTATAAAAGCGCTGCAATTACAAAAAAGCTTAATATAGCCAATAACGGTCCTGGAGAAGTAATGTCGCCCAACTGCACTAATGTTGCCGGGCTTGAGACAATAATGCCTGCATTTTTAAGGGCAATTAATGCTAAAAAAGCACCTATACCCGTTGCGATTGCTCGCTTGAGCACCAGAGGTATGGCATTAATAATCCACTCTCTGACTTTAAATAAGCTTAAAAACAAAAATATACAACCCGACATAAATACAGCCCCTAACGCGGCTTGCCAGGTATAACCCATTCCTAATACGACACCATACGTAAAAAAGGCATTTAGCCCCATACCAGGCGCTAATGCTAATGGATAATTAGCCCATAAACCCATTATAAAACAGCCTATCGCAGCTGCTATACATGTCGCTACAAATGCAGCCCCTTGATCCATCCCAGCCTCTGCGAGCATAGCCGGGTTTACAAATACAATGTATACCATAGTTATAAAGGTAGTTAGGCCAGCAACGCATTCGCGTTTAACTGTTGAATTATTTTCGCTCAGTTTAAATAAGGCTTCGAACATAATAAACTTGTGATAGTAAAAAGTGGCGAGATTTTAACATAAAAATTATCTTTTACAGGACATTTTACCTTGCTATATACTAAACTGTTAGAGTAGTTAAAATAATAAATGAACCAATATGCTTAAAACAACACCTTGTGAGCAAGACTTAGAGCAACAGCTAGATAATATTTTAGGTTTTGTTACTCAACCCGAAAATACCTCTGTGCCCGTTGATAATAAAAAAGATGAGCAAAGTACGTTAAATAAAGCCCTATATTATTTAAAAAATAATCAAGCTCCATTGGCTGCAAAATGGATGCGACTTGCTGCAATGGCGGGAAACCATAGAGCACAGTTTTATTTAGGTTTATTCTTTGTGAAAGGTGAAGGCGTGCCACAAAGTGTATTTCATGCTGTAGCTTGGTTAAGCTTAGCAAGTAGCCAAGGGTACGCCCCTGCCACTGCAGCGGTTACAGATATACGCAAACATATCGAAACTAAGCGATTTAAAGATGCTCAGTGTTATGCGGCAAGTTTGTACGAACAAATCCACCAACTCCAGTTTTCTCATATGCTCCCTCGCACGAGTGAAAACACATAAGCTAGCTATGGCAGAAGTACTGTATGCAGTGTAAAAAAATACTGTATATGGTTACAAAGATAATCCTATACAGTATAAAACCCCAAAATGAAGACACTACGCAAAAAATTATTTTTAGAATACCTTCTCAAAAATAATTCCATAACAATCTGATTAATAAAGAATTATAAATTCAAAAAATAAAAACAATGATCAAAATGTTCTTTCTCATTCAAACTTGGAATAGGGATCTATATAAGGCGGGGTTTTAATAAGTGAATTTCCAATAGGGATTTGGAATATTTCTCATTAGAAGCTGGAATAAAGCTAATTTCTCAATTAACGTTAGAATGAAGAAATTTTAAATCCCAGACCTAATTTTGCCGGTAAATTTAAGGCGAAAAAAATAGCCCAATTGAGCTAGCTTCTAAAGATATATTCATAATAGTTTATTTTAGAAGGGATTAAAAATAAATTTCTATGCCCTACTTTCAGAGAGGTATTGGTGAGGGGGAGAGTTAATTCGTTACTTATATTGTTATGCCATAGGGTTTATGAACTATTTGCAGTTACCGTACATGCTTTTTAGTTACTAAATCCAACTATAGGCTTAGCCTAGTTAGACATCATCTAACTAGGTTTAGTTTGATAAGTAATCACAATTTTAGATAAATCTAACTTGGGTTTTCCAAAGTATGTGAATCTAGACTCCAGCTTTCGCAAGCAGCAGTCGTTTAAACTTTCCTTTTTGTATACTACGAAATCAGTTAAATAAGCATTCATGTAAAGTAAGCAAACTGGTTCTGCTCTGCAGCAATCCCTAACTCGCTTTTCGCAATCACGTGACCTTTCAAAATTTGCTGTTCTATTCAATACAAAATGATTACTTACAAAGTGTCGGATAGAGTCAGCATCAATTAACTTCTTATCTTTTGTAAGTTTAAGAAAACCATCATCGATTAATCGAAGTAGTGTTTTGTTATCCAACTTTAGCATTTTAATTACACTATCATGCTCCATATCTTTAAATGAGTGCCACTTATTCTTGAGTACTTCTTTAATTCCGCTTTCAGATATAAGTAGATAGTTAATATGACGTAAGGTGCTATTCACTTTAAATTGAGAAATGATTTTTCCAGAAATTGCATAATCAACGAGCTCTTCAATAGTTAAATCAAATAAACCATAAATATCCTTAGGTATGTCGTCGATTTTATAGAATTTCTCTTGCGTTAGCACTTGCCTGTTTTGTGCATACGCTTTAGACAATATGCTTTCAATAGCTTCAATATCAAAATATGATTTTTGAATCTGTCTGGCAAAATTTAATGCTGGTAGTGTACGTTTCATTACCATGTATGCTAGCGACTTCTTTTTTATTCCTAAGAAGTTAGATAACATCGAACCATCAATTTGAAAACTTATTTTATTAACATCAATTCCCTTAACGAAACGATTTTTTGAAGTGAATAACCGAGTGTCAATATCGGCATTATGATATTTTAATAAGATCTGCTCAGCTTCAGCTATTGATGTTAAGCCTTTCTTGATATTAAAAAGATTGATCTGTGTTTGAAGTTCATCAACCCCGAATTCAGTAACAATTACCCCCATCCCTTTTAGGTTACTCCGATGCTTCAAAAGTAACCCTTTCCACACACTGCTTAGCTCTTCACAGCACAAAAGCTTGTATGTATCTTCGAATAATGACCTCAAAAAGTCGATACTTACGCTACCTAATTTGAGCTTTGCAGTAATAAAGTCCAGCGGTCTAAAGACCGACTCTGAGAGCTTCATTAGGGCATTTTCAAATGAAGGTATTTCACTACTTTTCAAGCTTAAAATATGCTTTTCAAATGGGCACAGCTCCTCTTTTGAATCCGACTCGGTTGATTCACAAGACAGCACATTTAAAGTGTTAATTAATGCCGTCTTATGCTTTATACAAACGGTTGTTGAAGTGTTTTGCCAACTAATTTCATGTAAGTTATTTTCTTTAAAACACTCAGGACATACTTTTAACTTTTTAGAATAAGAGGTCATACGGCGCGATTCAAAAATGTCGATATCCGCTAATAAGCTATACGTTGTAATATCCTTTTTTATTTGCTTTATACTAAGAAGCGAATCGACATGCTCACTTTGAAACTCATACCAAGACCAAGGCACTCTTATTTCATTAGACTTGAACAACCTACCGACACTCGTAAAACCATAAAAGTGAGCTATTAGTACACAAACTCCATATTGGGAAATGGGTTTATTACACTTCATAATGAACCCCCAACTCTTTTTTAAGTATCATGAACTTCTGGCTGTATGGATTCACTTGGGTACGACCTTTGATTAGCTTGGGACTAAATGTTTGAATCAAGTCATTCAATAGCATCTCGTCACGCTGACGCTTAGCTGCATATAAAATTGCTTTACTTAAGGTTTGAGTAAGCTGTCGCAAATCGCCGTTAGTCGTTGCAAAAAGCGGTAGATTTATTCGAGGGTCCGTAAAATCAATATGCGTGAATTTTAAACTTTCGTTCAAGGTAAGTAAGTAGCTTACGTAGGTTCTGTAGTTATTTTTCGTTGATACAGATAATAGCGACTTTTTGATTGTGAGTGAGTTTCGAGAAGCGAACTGCTCGTTAATTGATAATAAGTTTTGTACCTGTGCTGTACCAGCAAATACCAAATACAGATTAAATTCATCAACGAGCTCTTTTAAATAATCAGCAATTTGACGAACAGACTTTATACCTACTTTTTCGACCACTTGCTGAAACTCATCAAATAATAAGACTCGATAACGCTTGGTTTGTATTTGTTTTGCGATACGGATGCGTAATTGGACCTCAGTACCTTCGATAAGGCCGGGCTCATCAAATCCTTTCAGAATGGCTCTATATAAGTCTAATGGGCTCATATTAGATGGGGAGCGTATATAGCACGCCTTCTCTGAACCCTTAGGGGATGCTGTGTTAGCATATTGTTCATTAAAACGAGTTTTAAACTTTTTTAGTAACGTCGTTTTCCCCGAGCCCGAATCACCAACGATAAGCGTACAGCAGCCGTTATTAAGTTCAATGACATTACTTGCTTCTGATAAAAGTAAATCGAGCTCTTCTTTATTTTTTGCACAAACAAAAGTCTTTTCTATCAGCATTTTTGCTTTAGTCTTGAGCGTATTATTTTCGTGTGCGGTAAAAGCAGTACTCATAACTCAACCCCCACATTAAATTCAGGCATTGCTGGTATTTCAGTGTCATCAATCTCAACACTATTTATTGCATTCATAATTTGTTCATGAGTTTTGGAGCTATTCATCTTGATTGATTTACCGTTATCAACCTTAGTACGCTTCGGTTGTTTTCGACCTGTTGCTTGCTCTTTCTTTTCAGCTTTCTTTGCTTTTACTTTTTTGAAACTCTGGAGCCCCTCTTTAGTTTTTTTACCCGATTGATATGTATAATGCTGTCGCGGTGATACGTCAGATTCACTAAATTGATTAATACGAGCCGTATCTAGTTCAGCTTGCTGTGTACCAGCTTCAATATGAGGATTTCCTGCTCGAATAGGCACAACAAAAATCGCTTCATTCGCTTTAACAACGATACTGCTTGTATCAATATTACTGTAAAAACAATCAACCTTTTCTACCCCTGAAACACTGAGTTCCTTGAGTTCAGAGCTAGCATATTGTTCGTTTTTCAACTTAATAGAGCCATTTTTATAGAGCGTATGATTCATACTGACACCACCACGAAATTTGTCAGGCGTAAATTGTGGATTAGGTTCACATATTAGCAACGGATTTTTGCTTACTTTCTTATGCCAAAAGTCGATTGGGCTACGTTGATTTAATCCCCCATGTCCGGACTTGTGATATGTTCCTGTGATAAATTTTTGAAGTTCTTCATCAAACTCCTGCAATGTCATCACAGCATGTGACTCAGCTGTTTCACCTTGCTCTAAGTGCGTATTATTAACACGCGTTTTTGAGCCTAAGTAACCGGGCAGTTTAGCTAAAAACTCACGACGCAATGTTCTAAAGAAACTCTCTATAAACGGTTTTTTCCACGGACTGCCCGATACAGTAATAATTGGCGTCACCCCAAGTTCTAGTGCCATTATTTTGTATGCATTACCGATGGCTGCGGTAGTCGCATCAGTGATGAGTTTTACAGGCACTCCATGACAAGGCCAGTAAATATTTTCTTTACGGGCTATAATACTTTTTAAACATTCAATTGCTAAGTCAGCTGATTCTGACACTTTCTTACCTACACTTACAGAATAGCCAACAATGCAGCGAGTACATGTGTCAATCGCAACCATGACAACGAGCGTACCAAGGTAAGCACCTGACTCATTGTTAATGCCAAGATTGATGTATATAGCATCCATCTCGATGCGCTCGAACGGGTTTTCCCCAATAAATTCTCGACCAAGCTTATAGCGCAATAACTTATTCTGTTGCTTACTCAATGTTTTATTAATAATGAGCTCCGCCTCTAAATCTTTTAATCGTCTATATATACTGGCTTTTGAGGGGACTTTTGGGTATTTATCAGGTTTTACTTTGTTGAGTTGGGTAACTTTACTGCGTATCAAATCAGCAATTTTATTAACTGATTTTGCAGTTCTGTCACTACGTATGAGGTAATTATCAGTAAAGAAATCATTAATTAAATCCTCGGTGTCTTGAGTAAATCGTGCCTTGCCTTTGCGTGAAACTGCCCCTAAGTTTATTAGTTTACGTGGGTTTCTGTTTGAATCTATGTATGCTTTCACCTTTGCTTGACATGTACTTCGACAAAAGTAGCTTGAGCCATACTTATTCCAGTCAAACAACATTCTGCTTTCATCAATGTTATCAACTTTCGTTAAATTCTTTGAATGTCTAGTTATGTGCTCTTCAACAAAATTGTGCCACATTTCTTGATTTTTAATTTGCTCATCGCTTAAAAGTGACTCAACTGTTGATTGATATGTATTACTGTCATAAAAGCTTGCTTCATTATTTATAAGTTTCTTCATTAGCTCAGAACGTGTAAGCACTTTCACATTAGCACACGCTATTTTTGTTTGGGTTTCATCTAATGGAGACAAAAATATTGAGTTACTCAATGAGCTATGTTGCAAAGCATCAATAACGTATAAGCTCTCATCGATTCTAAATTTCATCCCTTCGTTTAAATTCATACTGGCCATAACTCAACTCCACAAATATTGCTTGATAACATGGTTTCACCCGTAAAATTTGATGAAGCCTCGATTTTCACATAATCACGAAAAATACAATAAGAAATCATGTTCGTATTTATCTTTAAACATTTGCAAATATCAAATGCTTTGTCGAGTGAAATGGGTACTGACAGTATATTTAAAAGGTAATTTAAGGCGTCTTCATCAGGTCTTCCAAGGGCTATTGCATTCCTCTTAATCATCATCATATTTGATATAGCTAATCGCGAAGGTAGGAGTTCTTCGGTCATAACTTGGAACTCAAACCCATCTTGCTTAAAAGCGCTTTTAATTAGCTTATACTTGCGATTCATCTTCTCATCAAGAGTATCAGACATCTTAATTTCAATTATTTTAATTGCGTTATTACAATCAATTAAAGAAAAATCGGGCGTATAATTATTAGTTTTACCTTCGTCAGAATACTGTATAGAAAATGGCTGACTTTTAACTGAAACAATAGTTGGATCGAACTCAAACATCACAGCAAAGTGTGCCTCATTGAAAGATTCAAAAAAATGAGGCGATGAATCTTTGAATGTTGAAAATAACCCGGATATGTTAAAACGACTAAAGCGCTCTAGATTACGCCTCATATCATCTTTGCGATAAGCTTTATCTATTTTTGTATGTCTTTTATTTTTAGCCATACCTAATCTCCTCATCAAAAATTAAACTTTAGTTAAGTTTATGATGACGTCAAATATCAATACTGCAAGAAAAAATAGGTCTTTTTGATGCTTTGGAAGTTAAAACCATAGTTAACACTCAAAAAAGATAGAAAACATTGAAAAAACCTTATTTTTCATGTGTATTTACACATAAAAATAATAGTTAACATATTAAGACAATAGCAACGAAGTATAAGCAGGAGATGTTTTAGAATATTTAAATCTAAAAAAAACACCCAACCTGACTTAAAAAGCAGGTCACTAAAAATTAAAAAACAAACTTTTTAGGTGCAGAGGCTGACTTGAACCTGACTGAATGAACTCAATATGTAAGCTAGTTTGAAAAGTTAACTTCACTTAACTGCGACTTTGTCATAACTGAGCTATAAGTAGAGGTATCATTCATAGTACATGAATTAAAACGAAACTCTTGAGTATGAATCTAAAATCAACCGAGACAGCTAAAATTGCATTAAAAACATACTTCAACATTATGAAAGAATGGGATGTGAATGAAAGTAAGCAACGAATTTTACTCGGTAGGCCTGATGAATTTACCTTTGAGAGGTGGAAAAGAGGTAGCGTAACAACACTAACCAGTGATGTGCTGGAACGTATTTCCTATGTGCTTGGTATTTATAAAAATTTAGGGATACTCTTTCCTGAAAGAACACAAGCCAATGAATGGTTAAATAAACCAAACGAAGCTTTTAATGGCTCTACAGCACTCAATTGTATGCTCCTAGGAACAATCGAAAATTTGCGTGAAGTAAGATACTATCTGGATGCGCAACTTTGATGCTATCAAAGGATATATAAAATATCACTTTCTCCAAAACTGATTTATTCATAAATTACAACCACAGTCGGTAGTAGTTTAAATCATATCAAAGTATTAAGTAGGTATAGTAACAGCCATTGGGAGACTATAAATTGAATTACTTTAGGTTCGCTGTATCTCCTACTTTGGAGTGGTATAGGACAAGAAATATCACTGATATAAGTGAACCTGCTTTTGGTAGTATCTTATATTGTTACCTGTATGGTGGGGTCTGCGAGCACTCAGGGATATATGTCGGAAATAATGAAATAGTTCACCTTAATGGTGATGGTTTAGTTGAAAAGGTTAACTCAAAAAAATTTAGGAAACGTCTAGAAGGAAAAAATATAGCTACTCACATATATGTTTCGTGTAAAGGCTTAACGGCTGTCGGCTCCAGAAAAGCCGGAGAAATTGCGATTAAGCTCATTGGAAAACAGTATAACTACAGTATAACTAATTTTAACTGCCATGCTTTTACAGCTCTATGTTTTGAAGAGGATATTAAAAGTAAAAGCAGCACCTCTTGGCATAATAAGTTCATATATTTGGGTTCGCAGCACTTACCGCATTACCTTCATACAACAGCAATGATAGCAGCTACTTGTTACGGTATTTATGATAGTTGCGCCAATAAGTACGAGCATATAGCTAAAACTTGCATAGATGTCGATAACTGGAGAATTTGGGACACAAAATGAAGTTTTAAAAGCCTATAGCCACAGTATACTACCCCGCCTAATATAAGTGATGTTTCTACTGCCCTATTTGAAGAGGCGAAAGAATCTGAGATTAGATACCAAGATTCTAAAACTGTGGCCAAAATTAGTTGACCACTACACCGGAACCAGCCAATCTGGAAACCATTGTTGTGCTATATCTTTTCACGCACTCTGTCGCTGCGAACACTAAAGGCTTTAATTCCGATAGCTCGGAGGTCTTGCGCTGATTAATCATCTGAGTCTTAATTCGCTCGGCTTTACTTGCCGAATTAGATGATTTTACTGCTTCTCTCCAAGCCCAAATTGCACCACCAATTGACGCTAATGAACCAACAATTGAAAGCCAATCCATTTTAAGCTCCCAATACCTGCTCAATTTGCTCCATTGATAATCTCATTTGGTTCGGTTTGCCAAATGTTTTCCAGACACTTAACATACGGCGATAGCGATCCATTGTCGGCATATGACTATTGAAATCACTATATTCCTTTCCGTACAGCAGCTCTTGGAATCTTTCGAGCTCAATAACAAAATAGCTAGCATATGACAGCTGACTCGATTCATTGTTACCGTCAAACCCTCTGAACTTCAGACGATTATCGTCAACTTCTTTCTTACCTGTTGCATCCATGTAAGACCATGCGAATGCTCTATGCATTTCTAAAATATCGAGTACTTCCTGACATTCCTCCTCAGACATTTCCTCGTAAAGATGTTCAAAGATCCAGCGGTAATGAAGCTTGTATCCCTCCTGAACAGCTTTACGATGCTTTGCATAATAATCAGCTTCTTCCGGGTAGAGCTTTTCTAGTATTAAAACTGATTGATTAAATTCAGCCTTTCTAACTGCGATAATTCCATTTGATCTCCTAAAGGCATTTAACCGCTTACTAAGCGGCGATTAATTGTTGGCTAAAATTGCTAGGAACGAAGCAAGCCAATTGCTTAGTTATCCATTTCAATAACTTGTTATAAGCATGTACAGCTTAAACAAACCTATTAACCCAATAATTAACGGAAGAATAACTTCCATGAATAACTTTAAATAAATAAAAACGTATAAAGGTTTTAACTTTTTTTTAGTTGCATATCCAGCATCAGAGTATTCGCAAGTTGAAATGACATTAAGATCTTGCTCTTGAGGATCATAGCCCATATTTGTTTGATTGATAAAAGTAGTTGGATCAAATGCTGGGTGCTTGAGTAATTCGGTTTTGTACAACCTACTTTGAATGTAGGGCTGAAGCCATCTTGCAACTTCAACAAAAGCATTAGATATGAAATGTAAAAACAAGTATAAAGAAATGAAAAATATAAACCAACCTAAAGTAGCTTGTTGCTCTACTTTGTCAAAAGTAAGGCCAATAGCCGATATTTTTGTAGGTAAAGCACCTGAAAAAGAAACAAATAAACATACAACTGATGATAATATCGTGTTTCTCCTTAGCTTCATTGTTTCTTCAGAAAGCGGACTCTCATAAATTGAAAATTCTTTTGTCATAATTAACCTAGATTAAATACACCTAAACTCGAAATGCTTGTAACAGCTTTATCAGAGGGCACTTTCCCTATTTTAGCGCGAAAAGTCCTAATTCTATGAACTTATATTAATAGCAAATGGTGTAAGTTATTGCCAGCTATAAATATTATTCTTTTTGTAGGTTATATTAGTATGTAAGAAAGAGGAAAGTGTCCTCTTAATATTGCTTAGTTAATAAACACTTCTCGCTCCTAGCCGCCTTAGAACATTTATCTAGTGCCAATTAGCTTGGCCGGGTCATAATATTCGATAAAAAAACAGATCCCTAAACATTCATTATTAAATTCAAAAAAGATAAAATATTAAATTTTAGGTTTTGAGCATCACTGTTTAATGTTTTAATCGGTTTCAAGCCCAACAACCTAATTCCGAACCCTATGAGAAAAACCCAGATAGGGAACAGTAACACCATCTCTGAAACCCTTGCCACATATGGTTCCTTATTCCAAATGTGTGAGAAACCATTCCAAAATTGGATGAGAAAGAACAAAAAGCTGAATAACTGTACAAATAAATAGCATAAAAGGCTTGCACGAAAGCACTGTATAAACTACTGTATATGAATACTGTATAAAAACCCAGTGAGTGAAATTATGTTACAGCCTATTACCGTAAGAACAGTTAAAAGTTACCAACAAGATGAGCAAAGCGATTGCGTGAATTTGATTCAAATTGAAGATGAAATTTCAGCGACCTTTGAGCTTTTAAAAGTATTACACCAATACAATAGCTCTAATGCATGGACGTTACTAATTGCTCCAGATCACGTACCTAGCAAAGCTTTACTTGACTCATGCTCTATTGATACAAGTAAATTACTTGTTATTAGACAGAAGCACCTAGTAAATTTAGAGTATGTATTAAATTCTGCATTACATAACGGAAACTTTGCAGCGGTAATTACCTGGACCGATATAGTTAATAACCAACTACTTACGAATCTATCGTTCGATTTAAGTAAAACGAATACAAAACTATACTGTTTTACTAAAAAGTCTCAAACAACAGAGATATCACTCGCCCAATAAGCTTGTTAAACTAATGTTTTAGACTTTGTATTATTATTATGACTTCACTCAATACCACATTATGTTTTTGCAGCAGTGGGCACAATCATGCCGATTGCTGCGAGCCGCTTCACTTATCTGTTAAGCAAGCTGATTCTCCTGAACAACTTATGCGCTCACGATTCAGTGCTTATGTTATTAAAAATGCAGAATATGTTTATCAAACCTACGCAAAAGAAAAACAAGCTGAAAATCCGGTTAAAGAAATCAATGATTTTGCTAACAGCTGTCGATTTATAAATCTTGATGTAATTGGGTCAAGCCATGATGGAGATACCGGCACTGTAGAATTTAAAGCCCAATATTTTTATCAAAACTTATTTTGTGAGCTCCACGAAAAATCGCAGTTTATTAAAGAAAACACTCAATGGCGTTATTTAGATGGCACTATATATCCTGTTGAAGATATTAAAGTGGGCAGAAATGATGACTGCCCATGTGGTAGCAATAAAAAGTACAAAAAATGTCATAGCGTGTAATAAATAATCTTATTTAATATTTATCACCTACAAGGTGTTTTTAAGTGGCAAAGTGATTTATTAGCTAGCTAAACTTAAAAACACACTTGGTTACGACCTTGCATTTTGGACTCATACATTTTTTCATCTGCGATCTGCAAGGTGTTTTTGTTATTTACGTACGGTTGTAGGGTTGCACCGCCAATACTAATAGTCACAAAGTCATATTCTGAATATCTGTGTAATATTCCTAAATCGACCACATTTTGTTTAATTTTATCAGCAACACAAATCGCACCTTCAGTGCTTGTATGCGGTAGAACAACTACAAACTCTTCGCCGCCGTAACGCGCAACAAAATCGGTTGGCCTTTGCAAACTATTAGTAATAGTTTGTGCAACAAGGTTTAAAACCGTATCGCCTTGCACATGACCATAAAGATCGTTGTATTGCTTAAAGTAGTCTATATCGATGAGTAATAGTGCATAGTCGACTTTTTCTCGTAAGGCGCTTCGTTCCATTTTAGAAAAATGCGCATCAAAATAACGACGATTGAATACCTTTGTTAAATCATCTAGAAATACTTTTTGATTGAGTAAGTCATGTTGAAGTTTCATCGTAATATGGGCGCGCACTCTTCTATATAAAGTTTCCGAGTTAGTTGGTTTCTTTATAAAATCTACAGCTCCGGCTTCCCAGCACTCTTCTTCTTGATTTTCAGATGAGGTTACAAAAATAACGGGGATATCTTGTGTTTCAGATATATTTTTTAATTTTAGACATGTTTCAATACCACTCATTCCTTCCATATTAATATCGAGTAGTATTATATCTGGCGGATTATGTTTACAAATTTCAATCGCATCCTCACCACAGCTCGTTGTTGTTACACTAAAATGCTCTGATAATATTTTTTTTAATACAATTAAGCTTAATAGCTGATCGTCAACGACAAGTACCTTAGAGCTCTTTAAGCTTAATTTCAATTGGTGGTCAGAGTAATTTATCGGCATGGTACAACTGTTTTGTTTTTTTTATTAAACACACCCTATATCACTACATTTTGTTATGCAAATGTTAATAAAGTAAAATTCTACTTATTGGTTACTAATAAAAATGATTTATGGTGAATCTTTAATGCATAAAAACAAAAAATGAGCCACTTGGGCTCATTTTAAAACTTCGAACACTTAATTAAATTAAGTGTTATTCGTCATCATCTAAATCTAACTGTTGACGTTGAGCAGGTCGAGCTAAAATCTCTACATAGAAAGAGGTCAAACCTTGCTTTTCAATTTCGCCAATTTGGTTACTTAATTCAGCAACGTGCACAACTTGCGCATCTTCAGCTGTGTTACCAAACTTACAGTCAAATGCCCAATAGTCAGCATCTTCAGGTAGCGTTTTATTACGCTCTCTTTTCAAATATTTTTTCACTTCGTGCTTTGCAGCATCAACCATACGAGGGTATTTGATTTTCTCGTGATTTAGCGTGAATGTTTTCTTCATTACGTTCCTAATTACCTTGGTTTAATGATAATGGCATTTCATGTCATACCATTTGACGCCATTATAGCAATTGCATTTAATTTTTGGATGCTTTTTTTTCATTAAATCAATTATTAGCAAATATATAAAGCAGACCCGTTATAAAGCATATATTAACTGGTGATTATTACAATCATATATCACACCGCAATGAGCTGAAGTGGTTGATGTAATGCATCATTATTAAGGCTGTCGTAAAAAGCAGCTGCATCTATAGGGGGATTAGCTAGTTGGGTTTGTTCGCTTTTAATTCTTCTTCTGACGGCAAGCTCACAGTTATCTATTATATTAAGTGGAATATGCTTATCATCATTTCTAATCGCAAGTGGTTCAGGGCTTAAGCATTGTCTTAACTTAATACTTGTCATACCACAGTGCTCTCCTTCTTGAGATATTAATGATGCATTAAATTGTCCAACCAACATATTATATTCATCAGGGGCTAAAAGTTGCTTTGGACCTGCGCCAAATTGCTTTCTTAACGCCTCTTCTTCTATAACTAAATTATCTATTTCAGTTTTTGGTAAATGAAATTGACTAAAGTCGAGTGCGTCATGTGACAGCATCGCTAATAATAGTGCAAATTCGCCACGGCGATTTTCATGCACACTATTATTGAGTCTACTGTTTAACTGACTCTCTGTGATTAACAAATCATCTATTTGCATAGTCTTTAGCCGATTGTGGTAACTGATAGATATTTATCGGCTTTATTTCAATTTTCTTTAGCTTTTTTCTTTACTTAAATACGCAATTTGCTATTATCAGCGCCGTTGCATTGGAGGGGTTCCCGAGCGGCCAAAGGGATCAGACTGTAAATCTGACGGCTCAGCCTTCGCTGGTTCGAATCCAGCTCCCTCCACCACTTTTCTTACCGCTAAGTTAAGTGGGGCCAAATGCAATAAAATTAGTGTGGAGGGGTTCCCGAGCGGCCAAAGGGATCAGACTGTAAATCTGACGGCTCAGCCTTCGCTGGTTCGAATCCAGCTCCCTCCACCACTTCTCTACTATTCCTATATTCCTATATTCCTATATTCCTATATTCCTATATTCCTATATTCCTATATTCCTATATTCCTATATTCCTATATTCCTATATTCCTATATTCCTATATTCAGTAACATCAAAACACCCACTGTAAACTCATACCATTTTGTTTTAACCAATTAGATGATGTTTTGTAATCGGGGAAAAACGCCTCTACTCGCTGCCAAAAAGCTTTGCTATGATTTAAATACTTTAAATGGGCAAGCTCATGAACAATCACATAATCTATAGCGTGGTAAGGAGCACCTATAAGATGTAAATTAAAAGTGAGTTCTCGCTTGCTATTACAACTCCCCCACTTTCGTTTATAAACACCTATTTTTAAATCATTTGGCAACTCTTCACCCATTTGAGTACAGAAATACGCTAAACGCATTTCTATGTAAGCAATAAGCTGCTCTTTTAAATAAGTCTCTAATAGCTGTCGATACTTTTGATTAGTGTTTTTAACTCGAGGAGATATTGTAATAAGTAAGTGGTCATCATACGGGGTTACTTTGGAATCTTGGCCTGAGTCCAATTTCAAATAAATAGTTTCTGAAAAAACACTTATTTTTTTAGATTCAAAAGGGTACTGCTTAGTGTCATCAATTGACAATTGTTTTTTTAATTGTTCTGCAACCCACTCTTGTTTGTCAAATAACCAAGTATCAATGTGTTTTTTTGCGACAAAATGTGGCGCATACACAGTTACCTTTTGACTATGCACTTTTATTGCGACTGTTTTGCGTCTAGTACTCTTTTTTAGTTGATATTCAAACACGACCTAAACTCTAAATATTGCATCCGTTTATATAATCCATATTACCATCAATTTTAAACTCTTAGGCATACAGTCGCACCTAACTCCTAATCCACTTTATTATAATAAGCTATAGATTGAGCCGTCTGTTTTATTTGAATTGAAAGTTAAAATATTTTATTTACTTCAATAACAAAAAATAAATAAACTTGGTTAGAATTCGTCACTTTATAGCGCGATTAGAAATAACGGTTCATTTATTAGTAAATTAGATTAAACTTGTAAAATAAAGATTATATTTCGAGCCGTTATGCTATCAGCTTTCTTCATTACAGACCAAGATCCAAGCCTAATACTCAATGGGGTTTACGACCCTCTTCTAGTCTCAATGTCTGTATTAATAGCCATTTTTGCTGCTTTTTTTACTACAAAGCTCATTGATTTAGCAAAAGAGACTAAATTCCCTCGTTATCAACGTTTAGCAAATATAACCGCAGCAACTGTATTTTCTTCTGGTATTTGGAGTATGCACTTTATAGGTATGTTAGCTTTTTCGCTATGTACTAATATAAGCTACGATCCAACAATCACACTACTCTCTTTTCTTCCTGCTTTATTAGCATGTCAGTATGCAGTATCAATACTTGTAAATAGTGATGGAAACTTTAGAGTGCTCAGCATTTGCTCCATCTTACTAGGGGCTGGTATTGGTACAATGCATTACAGCGGTATGGCTGCAATGGAGCTTTCCCCAATGTTGCGCTATGACCCACTGACCTTTGGCCTTTCAATTTTAGTTGCCGTCGCTCTTTCGTTTATAGCGTTATATAGCCGCTTTAATCTTGAAAAATTTTTTCCAAAACTATCATACCTACAAAATAGAGCCATCAGCGCTACAATATTAGGCTTTGCTGTTGCTGCTATGCATTATATGGGCATGGCATCTACACGCTTTGTTGCAACATCTCCTCTTTTATATGACGACGCAAATGCTTCTGCTGGGCTCACTTTTGTAGCCATCGCGGTTGCAACTGCAACGATTGCCATTACAAGCGTAGTAGCGGTACTTAATGGCATGGTCAGATATAAAATGTTACTTGAAGAAAAGTCAGCCGACGAGTCTCGCTTAAACGCAATTTTAGGCACAGCCATTGATGGAATCGTAACGATTGATCACACCGGCATTATTTTGAGCTTTAACGAATCAGCCAGTAAAATTTTTGGCTGGCACGAAAATGAAGTACAAAATCATAATATTAAAATGCTAATGGATGATGCTATCGCGATGCATCACGATAGCTACCTTTCTAAAGCTAAAAATATTGATTTAGGTAAAGTAATCGGTGTTAACCGTGAAATTTTTGCAAAGCATAAAAATGGCCACTTATTCCCGATTCGTTTGGGGATTGGAGAAGTTAATCAGCCAGGGCAAAATCCTCTATACGTAGGCTTCATAACAGACTTATCAGAGCAACGAGCTTTACAAAAAAGCCTAGAGGAAAAAGAACAAAAGTATCGCTCTTTAATGGATAACATGCCAGGTGTGGCTTTTAGGTGTAAATTTGATGATAACTGGACCATGCTTTTTATCAGCCCGAGCATCAACGAGTTAACGGGTTATAACCCTAATGAATTTACTGAACATTGCATTGAATTTAACGATCTAGTTTTAAAATCAGACCAGCAACCTATTGTAGATGCCGTCACAAAAGCCGTAGAAGAAAAACGTCAGTATTCAATCGAATACAGAATTCGCCACAGAAGCGGTAAAATCTTATGGCTTTTAGATAAAGGCAGCATCGACTTTGACCCCCAAGGCCAAGCAAAGTGGATTGATGGTGTTTTAGTCGATATTACAGAACGCAAAGAATATGAAGAAAAACTAGAGCAAGCTAAATTTAAAGCTGAAGAAGCTGCTTATGCAAAGCAATCTTTTATGGCTAATATGAGCCATGAAATACGCACCCCAATGAATTCTATAATAGGTTTTAGTGACTTGTTAATGGATACCCCACTTGATCAAGAACAACAAAAGCATTTAGTGACCGTAAATAATGCAGCGCGTTCATTACTTAGATTATTAAATGAAATTCTCGATTCTGCAAAACTGGAACGCGGTAAGCTCACTATTGAGCCAATACACTTTAGTTTAAAGCCGGTAATAGACAGTATTATTTCTACTTTTTGGTTAGAAGCTAAAAAGAAAGATTTAGAACTTAAACTTCATATTAAAGAATCAGTAAGTGCTACTTATTACGGTGACCCAGATCGACTCAGGCAAGTACTTACTAATTTAATTGGTAATGCTATTAAGTTTACCGAAAAAGGCTCTGTTACCGTAACTGTTGCTATAACACAAAATCAGCATCTGTTTTTTGAAGTGCAAGATACCGGTATTGGTATTGCAAAAGATCGTATTCAAGCAGTGTTTCAACCTTTCGAACAAGCCGATGGTACTACTACTCGCCGTTTTGGTGGTACAGGTCTTGGTACTACCATAAGCAAACAACTTGTAGAGCTTATGGGCGGAACAATAAACTTAGTAAGTGAACTAGGTAAAGGCACCTGCTTTTACTTTTCATTGCCGCTTACTTTAGGTGACGAAACTAAAATAGATCATTTTGATGGTCTACACACACAACTGCCTGCACTTAGGGTGTTAGTGGTTGACGATATCGAGCAAAATACAGAACTACTTTCTTTACTCCTGTCACGCGATCAGCATGCAGTTACCAAGGCATCTAACGGACTTGAAGCGATTAAAGTATTTGAAGAACAAGACTTTGATGTCATTTTAATGGATATACATATGCCATTGTGTGATGGCATAGAGGCAACACAAAAAATAAGAGCAATAGAAAATCAAAGACAAATTAAATACACGCCAATTATCGCGCTCACAGCCAGTGTATTACAACAAGATAAGCTTACGGCTAAAAAAGCAGGCATGAATGGCTTTGCAAATAAACCCGTCGATATAAATCAGCTAAACCAAGAAATAGCACAAGTGCTTGGTCTTGGTATTGCAAAAGAAATGGTTATATCGCAAAGCGATCCTAAAGCGCAGCATATAGATTTTGAAAAAGGGTTAGCCCTTTGGGGTTCTAAGTGTAAACAACTTACAGAGATTACTAAATTTATTAGTGACAGTAATAAACGGTTCGAAACATTATTCAGTGATAAATTATCAAACATAAAAGATGTCGATAGCACCATTCACACACTTAAAGGTGTTGCTGGTAACTTAGGTCTAATAACATTAATGAAGTTATTAACCGATTTAGAGCAAAAACAAAGTGACGCTAAAGTTATTAGTACTTTAGAGGATATAAAAAACGAGCTACTTGTCATCTCACAATTGCTATCATCTAATACTTGCGATAAGCCAAGTAGTAAGCCTGAAGATAATAGTTCTGACACGCTATCAATTGATGAAATTAAGTCACTGTGTAAGACGCTTTATCAAGATGCACAAAATGCAGAGCTAAATGATGAGCTATTAGCAAAGCTGCAACGCGGCGCACCTTCAATCTATAAAAATGAAGTTGATGCTATAGCCGAGGCCTTTGATGAATTTGATTTTGATAAAGCACACGTAATACTAGAAACCTTACTTGAAAAACTAACAAACAATGAGTATTAATTAATGGATTTTACAACAGATAGGCCGCGAGTATTAATTGTTGACGATGAGCCTGCAAATCTAAAAGTAATGCGCGAAGTGTTAGGTAATCAATATCGTATGTCGTTTGCTAAATCGGGTGATGCCGCATTGGCACTACTTGAAAAAGAACTACCAAAGCTAATCTTGCTCGACATAATGATGCCAGATATGAATGGTTTTGAAGTATGTCAAATAGTTAAAGGTAACCCTAAAACATCACACATCCCAATTATTTTTGTAACTGCACTTGGTGATGAAAGCGATGAATATAAAGGTTTTGAGTTAGGCGCCGTAGATTATATTACTAAGCCAATAAGCCCTGCTATTGTAAGAGCTAGAGTTAAAACTCACTTGTCGCTAGTGCAAGCTGAGCAATTAAAACAAGCACATGTAGATTTAGTACAACGCCTAGGCCGTGCTGCTGAATATAAAGATACTGACACTGGCGAACATATAGTGCGTATGAGCCAATACAGCAAAGTATTAGCATTAGCGCTAGGTATGGATGAGCAAAGTGCAGAGCTTTTACGCCAAGCCGCCCCAATGCACGATGTTGGGAAAATTGGTATCCCTGATGCTATCTTACTCAAGCCAGGAAAGTTAACTTTTGAAGAGTTTGAACATATGAAGAAACACGCCATAATTGGTGCACAAATATTAGCAAATTCTTCATCGCCATTATTACAACTCGCTCATAAACTTGCTATTGAACACCACGAAAAATGGGATGGTTCAGGCTATCCTAACGGGATCAAAGGCGAAGAAATATCAATTGAAGGTAGAATTGTTGCCGTTGCTGACGTTTTTGATGCTCTGACTTCAAAACGCCCTTATAAAGAGGCATGGAGTGTAGAGAAAACAGTTTTGCATATGCAAGAGCAAGCAGGAGCTCATTTTGATCCCGCTCTAATCGAACTATTTGTGAAAAACTTAGACGATATTCTTGCTATAAAAAATTCAAATCAAGAAAGCTAATTCTTTTTAGCGCTGTGAGAGCCAAGCTCAACATTTGGATAGTAAGACTTTATATAACGATAGTCATGTGAGGTAATTTCATGGCTATTACCGCTTTCATCTTTAAAGTACATAGAAAACGTTACACCATGATCCGCTAGCACTGCTTTTATGTTTAAACCCTCAAGATGATTACGCCATTGAATAAATTGATCCCCTGAGGCCAAAAATGCAATCCCTTTACTACGCCCCTCACCTTCAAAAAGTGCTAAACGAGTTGTTGAACTAGTATCTTCAAGTGTTAAAGGGCCGCGTCCGTCCTCATCCCAAAAGGCAAGCTCGGGTACTACACTAAAACCTAAAACACGCTCATACCACTTAACGGCATCAACCAAGTTATCAACATTTAAATGGCAATGATCAATCCCAGATAATTTAGGTATGCTTGTATTATTCACGTTACTCACCTATTTCTGACTTTAATTGCTCTAAAAAGTCATGCATATACCTTGTACGCCTGTTCGCTTCTGCTTTAGCAGATGGCGTATTCATACTATCGGCAATATGTAATAACTTTATAAAAAAGTGATCAAGCGTGTATGTTTTATCATCAGCCTCGCGTTCAACACAAAAAGGGTCTTCTGGATTATACAATAACCGAGAAATTGATCCGCCTACTTTCATGCAGCGACTCACCCCAATAGCGCCCAATGCATCCATTCTGTCAGCATCTTGTACTATTTGCGCTTCAACTGTTTTAATTTTTATATTTGCGCTGAAACTATGAGCGGCAATGGCATGATGAATCTCATCAAAAAGTGACTCGTCATAATTAATAGATTTTAAAAATTCCAATGCCTTATCGGCTGCCATAGTAGAGGCTTTTGCACGATCAGGATGATTTTTAGCCACCGCCACACAGTCATGCATCCACGCTGCAGGTAATACAACTGACATGTTTGCCTGCTCCGCATTACATAACTGTATTGCAACGCGCACCACTCGCTCTATATGAGTAATATCGTGAGCTACATCGGCATGCACTAAAGAGGTTATAAATTCTCTACATTGTGAATTAAGTATTTTTAAATCGGGGCTTAAAACGGCGTCAGGCACTATTAGGTTCCAAAAGCTAATGAATCGATAAATTATCCGTACTTTACCGTGCTTTATGCCCACCTTGCAAAACATTCATTGTATGTTGCTCCTTGCTTGACTAAAATACAGCGCTTATTTATTACTACTGAGAAGCCTTATGTCATCTGCCGTTTACCTACAAGCTGGTCGCGATAAATCATTAAAAAGAAAACACCCTTGGTTATTTTCAAAAGCCATCAAAAAAATTAAAGGTAAACCTGGATTAGGCGACACAGTAACGATTCACGATAGCGAAGGTAAGTATTTAGCAACTGCTGCTTACAGCCCTCACTCACAAATTCGTGCACGTGTTTGGAGCTTTGACGAAAAAGAAGTAATCGATCAAAACTTTTTTGAACGCCGTTTACGCCGCTCATTAGAAGCACGTAGCCAAGTAATTGAAGAAGGCGGGCTCACAGGCTTTAGATTATGTGCTGCGGAGTCTGATTACTTACCAGGCGTTACAATCGATAAGTTTGATAACGTGTTAGTGTGTCAGCTACTAAGTGCGGGTGCCGAGCGTCATAAAGGCGAGATTGTTGGCGCGTTGATGTCTATTTTCCCAGGCTCTAGCATATACGAGCGCTCAGACGTAGAAGTACGCACTAAAGAAGGCTTAGAGCCAATAAAAGGCGCTCTTTGGGGTAATGCACCAACACAGCCGGTACTTATTGAGGAAAACGGTTTTAAAATTGAAGTCGATATAATTGATGGACATAAAACGGGCTTTTATTTAGACCAGCGCGATAGCCGCGCCGCACTTGAGCGCTTCTCAAAGGGTAAAACGGTACTTAACTGTTTTAGTTATACAGGTACATTTTCGTTGTACGCCCTGCGTGGTGGATGTGAGCATGTAACTAACGTAGATGTATCTCAACCCGCTTTAGATACAGCAAAACGTAATGTTGAACATAATAACTTAGATTTAAATAAAGTAAGTTTTGTTAAGCAGGACGTATTTAAGTTACTACGCCAATACCGCGACGAAGGTAGACAGTTTGATACCATCGTAATGGACCCACCAAAGTTTGCTGATAATAAAGCGCAGCTAACCGGTGCGTGTCGTGGTTATAAAGATATCAATATGATTGCCATGCAAATACTAAAACCAGGTGGAACATTACTAACGTTCTCATGCTCTGGTTTAATGGAACAAAACTTATTTCAAAAAGTAGTAGCCGATGCAGCACTTGATGCAGGTAAAGACCTACTTATAATGGAGCGATTAAACCAGGCAGCTGATCACCCAATTGCTGGCAGCTACCCTGAAGGCTTTTACTTAAAAGGCTTAATCTGTAAGGTTTTTTAATATCTACTATTGAGTTTAACTGGATTCAAGTTAGTTAAACTGAATGATTTCAAGACCTGCTGTTACCGTGCCATCATCTTCTTTGCTGGCACGTATTACTTTTGCTGTTGCATTTAAAGGCGCAATACTTGGGTGAGTCGAATCAATGTTCACCGTCAGTAATGTATTAGGTTCAAGTAATTCATCTAAATGAATTGATAAACCTGTTGCACTTAAATCCACGCACTCTGCGGCAAAACTTAAACCCGCTATTGGTTCTATCGTTGTTAAATTTGCAGGTGTATTGATCTGCATGCGTCTAAAATTTCGCTTATCATCAGTAAACATACGTTACCTCTAAAAAACCGTGTTAATTTCTTCCAACAAAGCACCCACTGAAAATGGCTTTACAACATATGCGTTACAACCAGCGTCAAACCCTGCTTGTTTTTCAGATGGAGACTCTAGGCCCGATACCATAACAACAGGAATATTTTTTGTTTCAGGTGTGTGTTTTAGCATTCGGCATGTATCATAACCATCAAGACCAGGCATACAAACATCAAGCAAAATTATATCTGGCGGACTCGCAATTGCCGATGCAAGACAGCTTTGCCCTGAATCTGCATAACTAACATCAAATTTCGACGCGAGTGCTGCTTTGAGCATTTCAAAATTAAAATACTCGTCGTCTACCACTAAAAGTCGCTTTGTTTTATGTTCAATCGATGAGGACATAACTATGTCACTTCCTTTTCAAAACAAAAATAAATCCTCCTATTAAGGTACTAAGCTTAATAGAAAATGCAAGTTTTATTCTATCTCTTTTATCGCATTAAGTACTCGCTTAGCCGAAATTGGGTAAGGAGTTCCAAGCGTTTGAGCAAATAGCGACACTCTAAGCTCTTGTTGCATCCAAAAAATAGCGGTTACTTCTTGTGGAATAGGCAAGCCTTTAGGCGTTTTATTAACTACTTTTTTGTACTCTTGAGCAACTTTATCCAACTCTAGTACGCATAACCTATCACGATTTGGATCCACAGGCAGCTTCTCTAAACGTTTTTGAATCGCTTTTAAATAACGAATTAAATCCGTTATTTTATCTGCGCCATGCGCGCTCACAAAACCTTTAAATATAAGTGACTCAAGCTGTGATTTTATATCGCCATGCGCGGTTATCATGGTTAAATCAACGCGCCCTTTCATTTTTTTATGCAGTGCGTGCGCAATACTTAATACTTGCTCAACTTGCGTTGCAATCGATACAACGGCATCACCGAGCTCACCTCGTATTTGCTCTTTTACTGTTTCAAATGCTTTTTCATCGCGTATATCGCCGTGTTTCACTAATAAGCTATCAACACCTGCGGCGATACAATCATCAATTAAATCAGCTATTTTACCAAATGGATTAAAGTACAAACCCAGCTTTGCCTTATTCGGTAAGTTTTGTTGTAAGTACTTAATTGGCGACGGCACATTTAACAATACTAAACGGCGCAAACCTTGTTGATGCGCTTGCTGCGCTTTTGCTTCACTATCAAAAAGCTCCACTGCAGCGGCTGATTTTTTATCCACCAGCGCAGGGTATGCTTTTATTTCGTATTGACCTTGTTTTTTAACATATGACGCTGGCAGCTCACCAAAGTCCCATTGTGTTAGGTCTGATTTTTCAATGCCTTTATCGGCTACTTTAGACAGTGTTTCGGTTACTTCACCTTGCAGCTCTGCTTTAAGTTTGGCTAAATCAAGTCCACGAGCAAGTAACTTATCGTGTTCATCACGTACTTCAAACTGCAATCGTAAATGCGGTGCAAGCGCGGTTAAATCCCACGCTTCTGCATCAACTCTCACACCTGTCATTCTTAATAAGCGCGTAGCTAAAGCATCAATTAAGCTACCTTGCATTGGCTCAATAGCTGCAAGTACTGCATCTGCATAATTTGGTGCTGGCACAAAATTACGGCGAAGCGATTTAGGCAATGACTTTATAAGCCCACTTATTAGCTCATGTCTAAATGCAGGTATATGCCAGTCAAAACCACTCTCTTGTACTTGATTCAACAGTGCTACCGGTATTTGCACCGCAACACCATCAACCGCTTGTCCTGGGTCAAAATGATAAGCAAGCGGTAATATAATATTGTCTTGCTGCCATGTGTCAGGGTAGTCAAACTCAGTGATATTACTTGCACCATGCTGCATTAGCTCTTCACGGGTCATGTGTAAGTAATGTTTATTTTGTTGTTTTTGTGTTTTATACCATTTTAAAAATGCAGCGCGGTTATTAATTTCTTTGGGTATTTTTTTATCGTAAAACTCAAATAACGTTTGCTCATCAACTAAAATATCACGACGACGAGACTTATTTTCCAGTACTTGAATATCTTCAATAAGCTCACTGTTAAACGCTAAAAAGCCCTCGTTTAAGCCCAGCTCTTGTTCAACTAATGCAGTGCGTACAAAAAGCTCTCGGCTCACTTTAGGGTCAATATTGCTATAAACACAGCGGCGTTTATTTACAACAAGTAAGCCGTACAAAGTTTGCTGCTCAAACGCGATTACCGCACCTGGCTTTTTCTCCCAGTGTGGCTCTGTGTAGCTACGTTTTACTAAATGCTGTGCTAATGGTTCTACCCAGTTAATGTCTATTTTTGCATTTGTGCGGGCATATAATTTACTGGTTTCTACCAGCTCCGCTGACATGATCCATTTAGGACTCTTTTTAAATAAACCTGAACCCGGAAAAATATGAAACTGACTATTACGTGCACCTTTGTATATTTGCTTCTCATCTTTAAAGCCAATATGGCTCAGCATTCCGCTTAATAACGCTTTATGAACAAGTTCGCCATCAGCCGCTTGGCTGGTTGCTTTCATGCCCATTTCGTTACACACAGTACTTATTTGATAAACAATATCTTGCCACTCACGCAAACGCATATAGGCTAGGAAATCTTTTTGACACAGCTTTCTAAACTGGCCGTTAGTCAGCTCGCTTTGCTGCTCTTCTAAGTAATTCCATAAGTTCAAAAAAGCGATAAAGTCTGAATCTGGGTCGTCAAAGCGACCGTGTTTTTCGTTAGCTGCAGCACGTTTTTCTTGCGGGCGTTCGCGTGGATCTTGAATCGACAGCGCCGCCACAATAACAATCACTTCACGCAATGCGCCAAGTTTGTGAGCTGTGAGCACCATTTTAGCTAAACGAGGGTCTACCGGTAATCGGCTGAGTTCTCTACCTGAAGCGGTTAAACTCGTTTTACTATCACGTTTGTCTGGTTTTACTGCTTGTAGTTCTTCTAATAACGATAAACCATCACTTATATTACGGCTATCTGGTGCTTGCACAAACGGAAATTGCGCCATATCACCAAGCCCGAGTGCCAACATTTGCAAAATAACTGAGGCAAGATTAGTACGCAGTATTTCAGGGTCGGTAAACTCTGGGCGCGATAAAAAATCATCCTCAGAGTACAAGCGAATACAAATACCCGCTTCAACACGTCCACAACGACCCATACGCTGATTAGCACTTGCTTGCGATATAGGTTCTATTGGCAGGCGCTGAACTTTTGTACGATAACTGTAGCGGCTTATACGCGCAGTACCTGGATCTATGACATAACGAATACCAGGCACGGTTAGTGACGTTTCGGCTACGTTGGTCGATAAAATAATATGACGACGAGAATGTGGCGCAAATATACGGTTTTGCTCTGCGTTAGATAAGCGCGAGTAAAGTGGTAATACATCAGTGTGTTTTAAATTACGCTTGCTAAGTGCATCAGCGGTATCGCGTATTTCACGCTCACCGTTTAAAAATATCAGTATGTCGCCAGGACCTTCCGCGCACAGCTCGTCAACAGCATCAAAAATACCTTGTAGCTGATCGCCCTCGGCTTCCATATCTTCTTTATTAATATCGGCCGTTGGGTTGTAACGCACATCAACAGGGAAAGTACGGCCCGATACTTCTATAATGGGCGCATCATTAAAATGCTTTGAAAAGCGCTCAGGATCGATGGTTGCAGACGTAATTATTATTTTTAAATCGGGACGTTTTGGAAGTAGGTTTTTTAAGTAACCTAAAATAAAGTCGATGTTTAAACTACGCTCATGCGCTTCATCTATAATTATGGTGTCGTATTGGTTTAAAAATCGATCTTGCTGAATTTCTGCCAGTAAAATACCGTCAGTCATGAGTTTAACGTACGTATTATTAGAAACCTGATCGCTAAAACGAATTTTAAAACCGACTTGCTGACCAAGTTCGCACTTCATTTCTTCAGCAATACGGTTAGCCACCGTTCGCGCAGCGAGTCGGCGTGGTTGAGTATGGCCTATTAAGCCATCAACACCACGACCAAGCTCTAAACACATTTTAGGTATTTGAGTTGTTTTACCTGAGCCCGTCTCACCGGCAATAATAACCACTTGGTTATTTGCAATGGCGTCTTTAATTGTTTCCTTTTTTTGACTTACTGGCAATTGCTCAGGGTAAGTCACTTTAGGAAGGCCCGCTAAGCGTTTATCGCGTAATTCTTGGCTACGGGTTATATCAGCCGCTATTTTTTCAAGCGCGTTGGCATGCTTGTTTTCATCCGTTATTTTTTTTACGCCATGTAAGCGTTTTTTGAAAATGAATTGATCTTTTTTCAAGCACGTTTTTAGCTCGCCAAACAACTGACCTAGGTTTACCACCCGCATACCTTACAAAATTAGTTAAAGAGCCATAATTGTATCAAATTAAACGGCCGGGGTTAATCCTACAAAATGCATAACACGGGGTTGTTTGTTATATAAACGCTGCGATTCACCTAAACTGCGAATAATAAATCTATCTCAAGCAGTTATTTTCAGCGCTAACTGCACTGAAAATAACTGGTTAGCAATAAATGAATTAAAATATCATTGTGGTTCAATATGTTAGTAAATCTCTTAACCAGAGTTGAGGTTAATTAAATTACTTTGGCTTATTCGTCGTTAAAAATGCCCACGTAGGTCGCTTGCGTATTCGATTTACTTGCCCGATACATGCCAGAGGTATTAAACGGCAAGCTAATATTCCCCTTAGTATCAATAATAATAACGCCACCAGTGCCACCAATTGGCTTAAGCACACCGTTTATAACTTCATCTCCAGCTTCAGCTATGGTTTTACCTTGATACTTAACACGCGCACATATATCGCTCGCTACGTTATAGCGAATAAAATATTCACCGTGCCCTGTTGCCGATACTGCGCACGATTCGTTTTCAGCAAATGTCCCAGCACCAATTACCGGCGCGTCACCTACACGGCCATAACGTTTTGCCGTCATACCACCTGTGGATGTACCTGCCGCTAAATTACCGTTTTTATCAAGCGCCACTGCGCCAACCGTGCCCATTTTGTAAGAGTTAGGCAATGCTTTGTGCGCGGCTTGGTACTCTTTACTGGTTGCTTTGGCTTTATCTAATTTTTGTTTTGCTTTTAAAAGCGCTTTGTAACGAGGCTCGGTATCAAATAAGTTATTTTCGACAAGTTCAACACCTTGCTCTTTAGCAAACTCCTCAGCGCCTTGCCCACTAAGCATTACGTGTACAGAGTTATCCATGACCAAACGCGCTAATTTAATCGGGCTCTCAATATGCTTTACACCCGCAACGGCGCCTGCTTCACGGTTTCGACCATCCATTATGGATGCATCAAGCTCATGCCCGCCATCGTAAGTGTATACCGCTCCACGCCCTGCATTAAAATAAGGCGATTGCTCTAATACTGTAATTGCCGCAGTTACCGCATCTAAACTTTCACCGCCTTGGTGCAATACTTTATAACCTGTCTCTACAGCCTCTGTTAATTTAGCGCGGTACTGCTTTTCTTGAGCGGGTGTAAATCGTGCTTTTTCTATTGTCCCTGCCCCACCATGAATCGCAATGGCAAAAGGAGTCTCTGCAGCGAATACGCTATTACTTAAAGCAAAAAGGCTGCTCGCAAAAATTGCTAATAAGGGTGTTTTCATAATGAGTTCTTTTATGGGAAAGTTATAAACTAATGTGAATGGTTGCGGGCTTAATTTCAACTAAAGTGAGTTTAATGGCATAAAAAAAGCGCCTTAAGGCGCTTTTTAAAATTTTACGTGTTTGTAATACCAATTTTATTAAAAACATGATCATTCTAGCGTATTAAATAGCTCACTAACTACGTTGAAATTATTTATATAGAACAACTATGTATCATAATTTTAGCCTTGTTATTGAGCTATTTTCTTATCGCTATAATAGATCACTAATTTAATGCAATTGGTATAATTAAGCTTGTTTAGCTTTTAAACGCGCTAAACGTGCTACTTGATGAGTAGACGTTAAGAAAGAATAAATTGGTGCTAAGTAACCACGTTTACGAAGCTCTAAGAAATCAGCATCGCTTAACTCGTTTAGCTTTTTCTCATCGATAAGGTAAATACCGTTGATGTCTTTTTTCTCGCCTTTAATGTCTACTGTAAGCGTTTGCGCAATTAGTAGCTCTTTATCAGCAAGGAATTTAGTGAACGCTTCAGTTACTTGAGAAAACTCAATAAAAGATACAAGCGCTTCTTTACGACGTTTTAGGTAATCTGTTTCTTCGCCGTTTTCAAATAATGCATTACCTTCGTCTTCACCAACAAGCGCACTTGCTTCGTCAATTACGATACCGTATTGATCTTGATCTGGGTGTTTAACTAAGCCCAGTGGGTAACGAGTAGATGCCATAGGTGCAAATGCTGCAGTCCATTTACCATCTTCTACAAAAAGGTTTTCGCCTGGCTCTAAGCCAAACATAGCAACAGCTTGAAAAGTGCCGCTTTCGTTGTTTTTAACGAATGACATTGGAAACTCGTTTGCTACGCGTGCAAACTCATGTGCAACTACTGGCACTAAATGTTGAGTTTTCATGAATTCTACATTGATGCCGTTTTGAATTTTAGTGTTGGCATGCTTTTCGTTGTGTAAAGGCTGTACTTGTTGCTCCGCCATGTTACTGCTCCGTTTATTTTAATTTATATGTTTCATTGTTAATACCTTTAGGCTAATGCTTTTGAGCTAAAAAAGGAAGGGAAACTTTTATGACAGCGACCATGAAAAAATAAAATCTAACCAAATCTGAGCGTTGCTAAAAAACATACAGCTCAAACTCATAAATTCTGTTCAAAAACAACACACTTCATGGTTGATTTTAATACAAACCAAAGTTATTCATTAACATTGGTTAACAGTTCAGGACTGTTTTTTTGCAGTGTTTAGGCTTAAATTTGAGCAAATAAAAAAGGCCGCTTATATAAGCGGCCTTTAAAAGTTAAATTAGCACCTAAATTAAGGCGCCCAATATACTTCAATATTTATACTTGGGTGATTAAGCACAGCGCGAAGTGGCATGTCATGAACATCGCCGCCCGCTTTTGCTTGCTTATAAACAGCGAGTTTTTCTTCACCGCTAATTAAAAGCTTAACCACTTTAGATTGCGCAATGGCATTTAGCGTTAAGGTCATTCGCTCAGTAATACTACCCGTCACATCACTTTGTATCGCATTAATTGCACATACTGTTTGCTCAGTTGTTAAACCGTGCTCTAAACCGTCTGCATTTGGGAATAACGACGCTGTATGACCATCTGGGCCCATGCCTAGAATAGTTACATCGTATGGCGCTTTTAAAGCACTGTAAGCGGCTTCACACACTTCACTGCCTTGCTGCGCGGTTGCAGCATCGTTTTTCATGGTTATAAAGTTTGCAGCACTGCCAAAATTTTGTAATAACGTGCTTTTAATAAACGCTTCGTTACTTTTTTCATGGCTTGGGTCTACCCAGCGTTCATCAACCATAGCAACATCAACATGTTGCCAATCTAAATCAAGCGTTGATAGATGCTTATAAGCGGGCGCAGGAGACGAGCCACCCGACACCATTAATACAGCACGGCCATCATTTTTAATACCATCACGTAGTGATTGCTCAAGCGTTGCAGAAAGCTCAGCTGTTAACGCATCTTTATCGTCAAAAAATTTTTCAACTAGTGTTGCCATGCTTATACCTTATCGCCTGTGTTAAACCACACGTGGCTTTTTTCTGCCAATAGTTCATCAGCATCCTCAGGACCCCAGCTACCAGCACGGTAAAGCGCAGGCTTGCCTTTGTCTTGCCAACGGTCAATGATTGGATCAATCCATTTCCACGCTTGACGAACTTCATCACGGTGAATAAATAATGATGGGTTATTTGCAGCGGCATCAAGCATTAAACGCTTGTACGCATCTGAGTGAAAACCATTGCTGTAAGCTTGTGAAAGCTCAATATTCATTGTTACTGGTTCAAGTTGCATTTGAAGGTTATCAAGACGCTTAGACATAAGCGTTAGTTGAATTGTTTCCTCTGGCTGCAAACGAATAACAAGACGATTGGGCTCGATATTACCCACGTTATCTTCGTAGATATTGTGAGATACTTTTTTGTATTCAACCACAATTTCTGCACAGCGCTTAGCCATACGTTTACCCGTACGAAGGTAAAATGGAACACCCGCCCAGCGCCAGTTATCAATATGCGCACGAATAGCTACAAACGTTTCTGTTTTACTAGAACCTTCATTTAGCTCTTCTAAGTAACCCGGTACAATTTTACCGTTTAAGTCACCTGGTACGTATTGACCACGCACAATATTTTCATCAACATCACCACCTACTAGTGGGCGAAGTGCTTCTAATACTTTTAATTTTTCGTTACGAATGCTGTTAGCGTTAAGCTTATTAGGCGACTCCATTGCAACTAAACAAAGTAGTTGTAATAAATGGTTTTGAACCATGTCACGAAGTGCACCGGCTTTATCGTAAAAACCAGCACGGCTTTCAAGGCCAACAGTTTCTGATAAGCTAATTTGGATGTTATCAATAGATTTAGCATCCCACATATTTTCAAACAATGAGTTTGAAAAACGTAGCGCCATTAAGTTTTGTACTGTTTCTTTACCTAAGTAATGGTCAATACGGAAAATTTGCTCTTCATTAAAAAATTCTGCAATTTTTCCATTAATTGCTTCAGCAGAATCACCGCAATAACCAATAGGCTTTTCAACAACAACGCGTGATGTAGGTGTAATTAAACCTTTAGTCGATAATATTTCACAACATGTGCCGTAAACAGCAGGCGGAAGCGATAAATAAAACACGCGAGACTTAGTGCTTTCGTGCTCATCTAAAATGCCTTTTAGCACATCCCAGTTGTCGTCTGCTTCTGTAACATTACTTACCACTGGCACTAAAAAAGTAGAAAATGCTTTCCAATCTTTAGCGTTAAACTCACCTTTGCTTAAAAATTCTTGTAATGCTTTATGCGCTGTTTCTATGTATTCAGCACGTTTCGATTCTTCGCGTACTGTTGGTAGGATACGTGAGCCTTCAGGTAAGTTACCTTCTTGATATGCTCTGTACATTGCAGGTAGCAATTTGCGTAACGCAAGATCACCACCGCCCCCAAAAATTATAATATCAAAAGGATTAAGCATAGTTACTCTCTACGTTGTGATACCCAGTACACTTTATAAATGCGCGGGTATGCCTATTTATTGCTAGATTAGATGGCTTTTATAGCTGTATTTAAATAAAAGCCTGCTGAATTGTTCTGTATCGATGATTTATTATTATTTTTATCATTGCGCTTATTAAATGAGCCTTAGGGGCCCTGTATCTCCTCTCACAAAAATACAGACCCTAAGCACTCCAGCGCTACCCGTTCAAAGGTACTCGGTTTACTTACTTGCGTAAGCGAATTTTTTACTGCGTACGGTTTTGTTTGTAGTACGCCATTAAGCCGTTTGTCGAACTATCATGAGCATGTTTAACGCTTTCATCAGTGAGTTCACTCTCAATTTTAGATGCTAAACCTTTACCCAGTTCTACACCCCATTGGTCAAACGAACATATTTCTAAAATAATGCCTTGGCAAAATATCTTATGCTCATACAGTGCAATTAAACGGCCCACTGTTTTAGCATCTACTGTATCTAATAGCATAGACGTTGTAGGACGATTGCCTTGATGAATTTTATGATTTAATAACTCATCAATCTCTGCTTGCGATTTACCCTTAGCGGTTAAATCAGCAGTAACTTGCGTTGCATCTACACCACTCATCATCGCTTCTGTTTGTGCAAAGAAGTTTGATAATAAAATATCGTGATGCTTATCAACATTCACTTGTGGCTTAACTGATGCAATAAAATCTGCAGGTACAATTACATTACCTTGGTGTAAACACTGATAAAACGCGTGCTGACCATTAATACCCGTCATGCCCCAAATAATTGGAACTGTAGTATAAGGTACCGTTTCGCCTGCAAAGTTAACGTGTTTACCGTTACTTTCCATTTCGCCTTGCTGTAAATAAGCAGGCAACATATGCAGTGATTGGTCGTACGGTAATATAGCTTGCGCTGTGTAGCCTAAAAAGCTCGTATTCCATACACTAAGCAATGCCATAATTAATGGTATATTTTGCTCAAACGGCGCAGATTTAAAGTGCTCGTCTATTTCAAACGCGCCTTCTAAAATTGCTTCAAAGGCGTCGTAGCCTAAATATAAAGCAATTGGTAAGCCTATCGCACTCCAAAGTGAAAAGCGACCGCCAACCCAATCCCACATAGTGAATACGTTTTCGTCGCTGATACCAAAAGCTGCCGTTTTTTCTAAATTTGTACTTACTGCAACAAAGTGTTTTGCAATTGTACTTTCATCTTTTGTTGTTTGTAAAAACCAGTCAACCGCTGTTTTAGCGTTTGTCATAGTTTCTGACGTAGTAAATGTTTTTGACGAAATAACAAATAATGTTGTTTCAGGGTCAATGGCTTTTAATATAGACGAAATTTGTACACCGTCAGCATTAGATACGTAATGAACATTTAACGTATCATCAGCAAGTGCTTTTAATGCCTCTGTTGCCATTTGTGGGCCAAGGTTAGAACCACCTACGCCAATACTTACCACATCTTTTACCGCTTTACCGGTATAGCCTAACCATTTACCGCTACGAACTTTTTCTACAAACACTTTAATTTTAGCTAATTCGTTGTCTACGGCTTGTGTTACGTTTTCGCCATCTACTATTAATGGAGTGTGAGCACGATTACGAAGTGCCGTATGTAGTACTGAGCGATCCTCGGTGATATTGATTTTTTCACCGCTAAACATTTTATCGCGCCACGATGCAATATCGCATTCTTTAGCAAGCGACATTAAGTTTGCAAAAACATCGTTATCAATAAGTTGCTTAGAATAGTCGAATAATACGCCAGGTACTTGAGTCGAAAACTGAGAAAAGCGCGTGTCATCTTGTGCAAATAACGTTTTCAGATGTGTTTGTTTCATCTTAGCTGCACTTTGCTCTAGTGCTTGCCAACTTGCTAGTTGCGTTCGGTTAGACATGGAAATATCCTCTAGTTTTTTCAATCAATTGATTTAAAAATGTTTTTTATAAAAGCAGAACTCTTAACACTGCTTATTTACACTAAAATTAAGCGCCGATAGTATAACTAAAAATGCAAAAAAAGTGCTGTTTTTATAATTTTAGATGCAGATGATAACGCAATTTTTAGCTTTTGACACCGGTATCATAAAAATTTTATAAATTAATTTACCCGCAATTTTAAAGGCAACGGGATAGCTTAATCAATCAAAATGAAATATTAATGAATTTTTCTCAGCACAATAATTACTTTTTATAGTTATTCACTAATTATTAGGGCCTGTTTATCTTTCGAAGTTAAATTTGCAGCAGTGTGTTTGGCATTTAGGCAAGGCAGAGCCTATGTAGTGTGGTTATTCCCCATAAATAGGCGATAACGTGGAATAAATGCCAAACATGCGCTGCCCGAAGGGTTCTGCCTAGGGGCAATTTACTCTTTGTTACTCGGTTTTTACTTAGCCCACTAGGTTACAAACCTCACGCCGCGATTAAATAGCCCCTAGATTGAACAAATTTTAATCCTGAAAGGTCAACAGGCCCTAGGGCTTGTTTACCTTGCGAGCAAATAAACCTTAAAAACAAAAAAAATCGGCCCTAAAGCCGATTTTGTATAAATTACAATCTTTGTTTAATTACTAAGCGCTAACCCGCCACTTAGGTTATAAACCGTTTTGTATCCTAGTTGCATTAAATTAGTTGCAGCAATTTTTGAGCGGTTACCACTACGGCATAATAAAATGTACTTGTTATTTTTGTTTAATTGCCCTTCAAATACCGCATTTGCCATTCTGCTAAGTGGTATATTTAATGTTTTTTCATCTAGCGTATTAAATAACTGAGCAACATTATTTGCTCCATGCTCATACGGCTCCCGAGTATCTATTAAATATGTATCGCTGGTGTTTAACATTACTTTAGCGTCATCAAAATTTAATTGCTGTGTATCAACCTCAGGTAACGCATTTACATAACCACACAATTGCGTGTTATCTACTTGTTTTGAAGCGTCGTACTGCTGTTTTTGTATTGCAAATTCATCAACTGAAATACTGCCGCTCACTAACGCATCAAGTAATGGTGTTTGGTTTTGCTGTACAGCCCAGTTCATGGCAAAACATTGTTGGTAATCGTGCCCTGAGCAAATAATGCTGGTGCTATTAAGTTGCTCGCTCATTGCTAAAATAGAGCGTGCCATTGCTTTTGCATCCCCACCTATAAGCGATGTATTGCCAAGCCCTGCAGGCAGTATTAAATCACCACAAAAACAGTAACGCGTTTCGCCATTACTGTTTTTTAATAAATAACTTACACTGTCTTTGCTGTGCCCAGGTGTAACTACTTTTTCAAGTACGTCGTTTGCCAAGTTAATACTTGCTGTATTTAGCGGCCAACCTAGCGAATCAACCTCACCTTTTATAACTCTTGAGTCAAGAACGCTGGTTAGTAAATTAGTCGCTGACTCTCGCTCTTGATGCAGATGAGTATTAAGCACCGCCGATATAGTTAAGTTTTGTGTATTAGCTATTTTTTCAAAGCGCGGAATAAGCTCAATAATAGGATCGATAATTACAGCGTGTTTATCATCGCTCACATAAAGCCAACTACATGCACCTTGGTGCCTAAATTGAGTAAGGCCCAGTGCGCATACTTCTTGTTGTGGTGTGGTGCTGTCAGATACGATTAAACAGTTTGCCTGTAGTATTGCTTTAAGAGCGCGAATACGCACACAAGCATCATCAATATCGTGTTGTGTTGCAGCAGGTCCAAACGATAGCCTAATCGCGTTTTCGCTTTGCCACTTACTTGCACCCATTGCATCTAAAACAAAACTTGTTGATGCGCCTGTACTACAAGCCGAGCCTCCACTTACACGAATGCCCGCAGCGTCAAATAAATCAATCACTTCTTTGCTCGTTAAATCGTTAACAGCAAAGTTAAGTGTGGTAGGCACGCTATAAGCAAAATCATGATTGAATGTAATATCGCCAAAGGTGTCTTTTATCGCGCTTTGTAACTGGCTTCGATAAGAGTTAAGTATGCTAATTGGTTTAAATGTATCGTCTGATTTATCAAGCAACATACTAAATAGCTTATTTAACCCTGCAATACCGGGTAGATTTTCGGTGCCTGAGCGCATTCCACTTTCTTGACCGCCACCCGCTATAAAAGGTGTGTACGCACTGCCACTACGAATATATAAAAAACCAATACCTTTAGGTGCATAAAGCTTATGCCCCGAAAAAGGTGCGTAGTCTATTGTTGTATCACTCAGCGCGAGCGCTTGTTTACCGAGCGCCTGCACGCAATCCACCATCCACGATACATTTTTATTACGGCTACGAATTACCTGCTCAATAGCGGGTAAATCTTGATATACACCGGTTTCGTTATTAACGGCCATGGTGCAAATCATCAAAGCGTTATCGATATGTTTAGCTATAAAATCTAAATCTAAAATACCGTTACTATCAACCGGAATAGCAAGCACCTCAGCATTAACGTCAAGTACGCTATTCCAGTGTTTAAGTGTATTTGGCACCGCTTTATGCTCAGTTGCACCATATAACAATACAGGGTTTTTAATCGGGTGTTTTTTAGCATCAATTAGCGTAGAAACCACCGCAGTTTGAATGCCTTCTGTTGCGCCAGAGGTAAATAAAATATCGCCATTACTTGCGCCAATAACCGTGTGTGCTTTTTGACGTGTTTGTTCTAATAAATGCTTGGCTTGTATACCTGTAATGTGCGGACTTGAAGGATTACCAAAACATATTTGCATGGTATGAGAAACAACATCAGCAATACAAGGCAACACAGGGGTCGTTGCGTTTGCATCAAGGTAAACTTGTTTTACTGGCTCATCGTGCAATAAAAACTCAGACATTAAAAAACGCACCTTATTACTAAAAAATATATCTTATTACCAATAGTACATAAATTTACAGGTAATGAGTAATAATCAATTAGCACTAGAGGTGCGTTTACTATTCTTTTTTAGACTAAAAGTCTGTTTACTTAATTATTCACTGGCCTCTTTACTTATCTCTTCATGCGTTGACGACCAAGCTGTTATTAGCGCTTTTACTAATGAAGCCAACGGGATGGCAAAAAATACGCCCCAAAATCCCCACAAGCCACCAAAAAATAATACCGCGACAATTATAAATACCGGATTTAAATCAACCGCCTCAGAAAACAGCAGTGGCACAAGCACGTTGCCATCAAGCGCCTGAATAATTCCGTAAATAATTAAAATGGTCCAAAACTGTGTTTCTAATCCAAACTGAAACAGCGCAACTGCCGCTACCGGAATAGTGACGAGTGCCGCGCCAATAAATGGAATTAATACCGACAAGCCAACAAGCACACCAAGTAATGCGGCGTAGCGTAAATCTAAAACAGTAAATGCAATAAAAGACACACCACCAACAATTAAAATTTCAAACACTTTACCGCGAATGTAATTCATAATTTGTTGATTCATTTCGTGCCACACTTGCAAAATTAAGCGTCGTTGCTGCGGGATCAGTTTAGCAATACTCCCCGTTAGCTCCAGCTTATCTTTAAGCATAAAAAACACCAGTAACGGCACAAGTACTAAATATATAAGCCATGCAACAACATCTTTTAATGACGTAAGTGAAAACGACAATACAGTTTGACCAAACTCAATGATTTTAGCTTCTACCGTTGCAACAATAGCTTGTACTTGATCTATGTTAATTAAACTTGGGTATTGTTCAGGTAAAGCCATTAAATAAGACTTCCCTTGCTCTAACATATGCGGGGTTTCTTGCACTAAGTTACTGGTTTGCTTCCAAAGCACTGGGCCAATAACCAAAATAAGGGTGAGCATAATGCTAATAAATATCAACATTACAATAATCGTTGCAGTAAAACGTTTTAAGCCAACGCGCTCTAAATGAATAACCGGCCAATCAAGTAAATAAGCAATAACCAATGCTACAAGCACAGGAACAATTAACGAGCCAAAAAAGTAAAGTAAGGCCACTGAGGCTAATAATAAAAATAATAAGGTAGACGAATGAGGATCCGAGAACTTCCTTTCGTACCATGTTTTTACGTATTCAAACATGTAATGGCTCCACTAATAACAACCCACGTTGTTTATCAAAATTGTAACTATAAGCATTTTTTTGCAAAAAACGTTCAATATCGTTCGCACTTTCACCTTTATTAAGACTAAAAGTGATACGTTGTTTTGAAGATTGCGCACTTCGTAGCGCAAGTTTAAACTGCACAAATTGCTGAGGGCATTTAAACTCTTTTAAATCGCGCTCTACCATAACTACTTTATCCGTATAGTAAATGAATAATAAGTCGCATATTGTCGGTCAATATACTTATATACCCAAACCGTTGTAACTTTTTGTTAAAACAATACCTGCAATAGTTTATCCTTATAACATAACTAGCAGTAAGGATAAGTTAATGCCTGGCACGCATAATAAAGCGCAACTACCCAGTAATCCAACACTCAAAGAGATTAATTGGTTTAAAAAGCAAATTAATTGGGGCGAACTACCTCCTTTTTATCACCTTGTTGCCTCATCAATAAGCGAATCTGAAGGGATTTTAGATCATGGATTCGATAATGCAGTTAAACAACTTATAGATAAACGCAATTGGAACTTAGATTTATTAGAAGGCCATGAAGACAGCTTTGGTGTAATACATACTAAACATAAGCCACGTATAGCGCTGCACCAAGTATTTACCGACAGAGGCTTTGAGTTATGGGCACAGCCTTATGCTAAAGATGTTATTGTTGACCAATACGTAAAAGATAATCGCTTTATGGAATTTAGAGTGTGGGATCCGCATTCAATGAAAAATCTAATCAGAATAAATCAATTACATAAGTTTATTGGCTTTTATTTTGAACGAGGCGACAAAGCAGATAAAGCCATTATTTTACATGCACATAAAGTAGTACATAAAATTATTACTTTTTTGCAGCGAGAATTGAACGTTGTAAAGCTTGATGGAGTCACAATAAAAGAACTATACCAATTGTGCGAAAAAGACAGCCGTGCAAGCAGTGACGAAATAGACATAGCCAAAATTGCAATTGGCGAACCAATTAACAAGGAATAAAATGCAGCTAAAATCAGCATTTATCACTTTATGCAGTGCCGCGCTTACGTTCAGCTTATTAGTAAGCGAACCTTTAAAAGCGCAAACTAACTTTACTCTTCCTGATTTAGGAACATCTGCATTACAAGCGCTGCCACTTGAAAAAGAAAAAGCTATTGGCGAAGTAATGATGATGCAAATACGCGGTTCATCGCCCGTTATAAACGACCCTGTATTGGATGAATACCTGACCACTATTGGCCGTAAATTGGTGGCTAATGCTAACGATGTGCGCTTTCCGTTTTCGTTTTTTTGGATAAACAACTCAGAAATAAACGCCTTCGCCTTTTACGGCGGGCATGTAGGTGTGCACACAGGGTTAATAGCACAAGCCGATAACGAGAGCCAGTTTGCCTCTGTACTTGGCCACGAAATTGCTCACGTAACACAGCGCCACTTAGCACGTAGAATACAGCAACAACAGGATAACAGCGCGCTGACCATTGCCGGTATGATTGCCGGTATACTGGCAACAGTTGTTGCACCCGACGCCGGCATTGCCATTATATCAGCGAGCCAAACGCAGTCTGCTTTTAGTCAGTTAACGCATAGCCGCTCAGCCGAGCAAGAAGCCGACCGTATAGGTATGCAAACTCTTAATAATGCGGGTTTTGATGCACGTGCATCGAGCGAATTTTTAACTAAACTTGCAGCGCAAATTCGCTATAAATACAAGCCACCTGCGTTTTTGCTTACTCACCCATTACCAGAGAGCCGCGTATCAGACGTACGCTTGCGGGCAGAGCAGTATCCTCAACGCCATATAAACGCGAGCCTTGAGTTTAGTTTAGCAAAAAGTCGCGTACTGGCACGTTATTACAACAAACCAGAAAAAGCGGAAGACCTATTTAGAAAGCTCCTTCGCGAAAACACCTACAACAATACAGCATTAAAATACGGTTTAGCTATTAGTTTGCTTGATCAAAAAAAGCTTGATGAAGCAGCGCCAATGTTAGATGAGCTTTTAAAAAACGATCCTAAAAACCTATTCTATATAGACACTCATACCGATTTACTCATCGCACAAAAAAAGGCAGATGAAGCCGTTAAATTTTTAGCGGATTTAAATCAGTATCGTCCTAATAATCAGGTGATTACACTTAACTACGCCAACGCTGCACTTGAAGCTGAGCAGTACGAACTTGCCGAAAACATTTTAAAGAGTTTTTTGCTTGAAAAGCCAGATCACAACTTAGGTAAACAACTCCTTGCTGACGCGTATAAAAAACAAGATAAATTAGCCTCTTACCACGAAGCTAACGCTGATGTATTAGCGCAATATGGTGCTTACTTAAAAGCCGCTGATGAAATCCAAAAAGCGCTTAATTTCGTAGAATCAACAGAACTTGTAAAACAACAGCGTTTAAAAGCACTGCTTACTCAGTATCGACTTTTACAAAAAGAGCTAGCGAGGCTTTAAGTCTGCAAGCGCTTACCCTAAAATAGACGCAATTCACACTTTGGAATCATTTTATGTCTGTTACTATTTACCACAACCCTCGCTGCTCTAAATCGCGCGAAACGCTAGCGCTACTGCAAAGTAAAGCGGTAGAGCCAAATATTGTAGAGTATTTAAAAACGCCTCTTACTCACGAGCAAATTTCAATGCTTGTAAGTCAGCTTGGTTTTTCATCAGTACGCGAACTAATGCGCACTAAAGAAGATGCTTACAAAGAACTTAATTTGAAAGATGAAAGCAGTGAGTCAGCATTAATAGACGCCATGGTACAAAATCCAAAGCTAATTGAACGCCCTATTGTTGTTAATAACAATAAAGCAGCTATTGGTCGTCCGCCTGAAAACGTACTAAGCGTTTTATAATGAGCGAAACCATTGTGGTACTTTACCACTCAAGCCATGGCTCAGTTGAAGCAATGGCTCACGAAATAGCAGAATCAATTGAGCAACAAGGCGCAACTGCCCTGCTGCGTACTTTTGTAGCTAAAAATCCGCACGACATTGTAATAACCAAAGATGATTTAATAAATTGTGATGGTTTAGCATTTGGTACGCCAACGCGATTTGGCATGATGGCCTCTCAAGCTAAAAGCTTTTGGGAAACTACCAGCGACTTATGGTTAAAAGGTCAGCTAATAGATAAGCCAGCGTGTGTGTTTTCGTCATCAAGCAGTATGCATGGTGGTAATGAAGCAACCTTACTTAACTTATCTCTGCCACTATTACACCACGGTATGATGCTACTGGGCGTGCCGTACGATGTACCCGAACTACTTGCAACACAAACAGGTGGAACACCATACGGTGCAACACACGTTGCTGGCAGCGCTAATAGTGCACAGCTAAGCAAAGACGAAATTAAAATATGCCAAAGCGTTGGTAAACGCCTTACTCACATTGCGAGAAAACTTAAATGAATACCGCTGACAACCCAGCTAAAAAGCCGATTACAGTAAAGTTTCAGCGTGCCGCACTATTTGGCTATGTAGGTTTACTTGTTCTTATTCCACTGTGGATGTATTTTGTGCCACCTCTAAATGGTAATGCGAGTTTAGTGTCTTTATTTTTGCCTATTATTCCGTTACTACTGCCGTTAAGAGGCATAATTAAAGACAGTACATACACTTATGCGTGGGCTAACTTTGTTGTAATGCTGTATTTTATTCACGGGCTTACCATGCTGTGGGCAGCGCCAGATGAGTTAATTTGGGTATTGCTAGAGCTTGTGTTTGCCTCTTCAATGTTTATTGGCTGTACGTATTATGCAAGGCATCGCGGACAAGAGCAGGGGTTAAAAATCCGTAAACTTAAAGAAGAACTTGCTGAAGAAAAAGCAGCAAATGAGCACGGTAAATAGCCTCTTACCTAAACCGATTAGGCTATCCATAAACGATATAAACAAAAAACGCGCTTAAATTACTTTAAGCGCGTTTTTTATTAACTTTTTAAAAGTGACTAAACCAAATCACTCAAAGCTGCTAGCACCACAATGCTCGCCAACCCTATTTGAGCCACTAAGCTAATAAACGAAAAGCCCCTAAGCACAAATAAACCCCAAGGGTGTTTAATATGCGGATATAACGCGCAACGTTTTAAAGTGGTTGCAAAGAAAAAACAAATCACCGCCGCCATAGTTAAACCCAGCGTCAGCTCACTTTTAATAGAGAGTGTTTCATCAAAAAAGAAGAACAACTGTAAAGGCAGCAATATAGTGACAATAGCGTGCAGCACATGTACTTTTTTTATGCGATCGAACTGCCCTTCCGGCGAAAGCTCTTTAATACCAAAGTCACGCTCTAAACATTTAACTAAGTTATTAGCTTTAATACTAACCGCCAAACGGTAACAACTTAAACCTTCTTTATTGCGCGCTCTAAAGTTATAGCCCGCTTTAATCAGCAGCACCATTAACGATTCATTTTTAGCAAATACAGCGTAATGAAGTGCTGTGTTACCTAAATTATCAACCGCTTTTTTGTCTTGCTTTGCAAGTAGCGTTTCAACCACATTTACAAAGCCTTTTTCGGCGGCCCACATAAAGGCTGTTTTATTGTTTTCATCAGCAAGAACACCTGTAGCGCCTTGCTCAATAAAGCGCATTGCCATTGTTTGCTTGGCTGTTTTTTTACGTAGGTGCGTTAATAATGCTTTTTCTAGCAGTACAACAGAGTCAACATCAGGAGAAACCTGTGTAAGCAACGTAAAATAGTCTTTACCCGCTGCTACTTTTTCGCTGGCAAGTTCAGAAAGAGTATCTAAATCAGCAATAGACTCTGGAATAAACGCACTTAAGCGCTCTCTAAAATCAACTTCTTTCCAAAGGGCTAATGTATCTTTTGCCGAAAGTTTACTTTTATTATTTAACGCATGCTCAATTAACGTGAAATAGCGTTTACTAAAAAACAAATCAACTAAAGACAGTGGCGTATCTATGGTATTTTGTGCCGCCACACTTGCGTATTTTTCAAGGCGTTGGCATAGCATAAGCACTAAGCTTTCAGGGGTGTATTCATTATCGTAGTAATGGCTTTTAACCGCACTAATATACGCTTGTGCGTCTTCGTCATATTCAGAGATATGTTGAAAGTAACATTCTTCAAATGGTTCTAGCGGGGTTAGCCATGCCAAATAATAAATAGGCGGTAACACGGTGGTGCATACACCATCGTCTTCATTTGTAGAACGACAAGCAGGCCAAGCTTCCAAAGCATCTAAAATAAAGGCACCGTTTTGTTCTACCAGTCCTTTAATAAGTAATGGGTATTCCTTTGGCCAAATCAGTACATTTTCCATTAAAACAACACAACTCCAGTGTGGCTTGGGGGTGGTAAGTTATATCAGTTTTTAGCTGACACCACGCTTAATCAAAGTGTCGATATTCTAGCACACCTTTGTTTTGCTGCTAGCGCAAAATTACGCAATAACAACAATCCTTTACTTACAAATATAAAAACGGCCAAGTACATAAGTAATTGGCCGTTTTTGAGGTTGGAGTTGGGCTTAATCAGAGCCAGACAAATAGTCTATTTACTTTTTAACTCGCTAATAACTTGATCTAAACCCACTTCAGAAATACGTTGAATAATCTCTTTTTGCTTAGCACTTAATAGTGAAATGCCTTCGGCAACAATATCGTATACTTTCCACTCATCATTTTTACCTAAACGAAGCTTAAAACTTAAGTCGATTGTAGGCGCATTTGGCTCAATAATTTGTGTATTAACTGTTGCGTACTCAGAGTCACTTTTTGCGTTATTACGCTCAAATACTACTTTTTGACCTGTGTACTTCATTAGTGCACCAGCGTATGTACCTGTTAAGTAATGCTCTACTGCATCTATAAATTGAACAGCCTGTTCGCGCTCAATGCCTTTAATGTGTTTACCTAATAATTTAAACGATACAAACTTAACATCAATATGTGGCATTAAACGTTTTTCAACAATGGCAGCCATCGCTTCTTTGCTTGCTGTGCCTTTTGAATTTACTTGGCCAATGTCTGCAAATAGCTTATCGGCTACTGATTCAAGTAACTGATCTGGCGATTGCTGAGTTTGTGCAAATAACGAACTACTAAAAAAAGCAGTGGCTAAAACGATTAGTTTAAAGAGTTTCATAATTGTATATGTCTGTGTGATTAAGATGGCTGTAATTTACGCGAACTATACGCAATAAAAAAGGCACAAATAAGCAACTTATTAATGCCCAAATCGCACCAATAAAATAACTAAAATAAATTCAAGCAGTTAGAAACCTCCATTAACAGCTCATATACAACCGGCATTTTGTCCTCATTGTAATTGTTAATAGGTCGCCCTTATCATTTAGTTATCACTTGAATCAAACAAACATTTGGCACCTATGAAAACGTCACTTAAAACACTTATTATCTCTTTTGTATTAGTAGTTTCACTTTTTGGTAAACTTGCTTTTGCTCAATCGAACCACGGTTATGCCGTTGATTTTCTCAAAGGCGAAGGTAACGTAAACGGCGTTAAGCTTGCGTATCAGTATCATGCACCTAGCATGCAAAATATAATTGGTGATGCACGCTTTTACTTTGAAACCAGCGTAAATATGTGGGAATACCGCCACGGCGATGAAACACAATCAAACCTAGTACTTGCTATGTCACCTGTGCTGCAATTTCCTGCCTTTAGTTTTAACAACACCCCATTTTATGTAGAAGCAGGGATTGGTGTATCACTGATTGATGAAACGCAGTTTGCCGGTAAAAACATAAGTACTCACTACCAGTTTGAAGACCGCATAGGCCTTGTTGCCGACTTTGGTCATACTAACGTTGCCCTTAGAGTTATTCACTATTCAAACGCAGGCTTTAAAGAGCCAAACCCAGGGCTTAACTTTTTAACGCTTTCGGTAGCTAGACGTTTTTAAGGTTATTGATTGTGTTTAAAGTTATTGATTATGTTTTGAGTAATTTAATTGCTGTTATAGCGTAAAACGTTCACACTTAAACGTACTAAATATTAAGCGATACTGCGATGCAAACTTGGCATATTGTAATTATTGTCGCTGTTGTTTTTGCTATTGTCATTGGTAATATTGCGCTGATTAGACTCTCTGCAAAAACGGAGTTTAAAAAGCCCAACGCCAATATTAAAAATACAACAGACACAAAAAAGCCCTGATTAATCAGGGCTTTTTTAATAATACCAATTCGCTTAATTATATTTTCGTTAATTTAGCCTACTAACCAATGCGCCATTAGCGCAATAACAGGTAAAGTAATTAGCGTTCGCAAAATAAATATAATAAACAACTCTAAAATATTTACCGGTATTTTACTGCCAAGTAAAAGTGCGCCCACCTCAGACATATAAATAAGCTGAGTTACACTCATTGCGGCAATAATAAAGCGCGTTACATCACTTTCAATTGTACCTGCTGCTAATATTGACGGAATAAACATATCAGCAAAACCAACCATAATAGTTTGCGACGCTGCTGCCGCTTCGGGTACTTGTAATAACTCTAAAAATGGCACAAACGGCATACCTAAATACTGAAATATAGGCGTATGCTCAGCAATAATCAGTGCAAATGTACCTACTGCCATAACCACAGGCAATACACCAAACACCATATCAAGCGCGTTATGTAAGCCCTCTTTTATAGTACCTTTAACACCCGTTGAGTTATCTGCTTTAGCTAACGCAACATCTAACGAATGACCAAATAAGGTTTTATGACCCGGAATTGTTTCTGCGTCTCTATCTGGCTCGGTGCCATCAATCAGTAAGTCTTTTTTAAAGCGCAGTGGTGGTAATCGCGGCACAATAATAGCGGCAACAATACCGGCTAAACATACCGTTGCGTAAAACGGTGCAAATAGGTATTCAAGTTTAACTTGCCCAAGCACCACTAAACTAAACGTAATTGAAACCGCTGAAAACGTAGTACCAATAATAGCCGCTTCGCGTTGTGTATAATGCTTTTGATCGTACTGCCTTGCAGTCATCAAAATACCCACACTACCATCACCTAACCACGATGCAGTACAGTCAACCGCGCTTCTACCTGGTACACCAAATACAGGGCGCATTACTTTGGTCATTAACGTACCAGCAAGCTCTAATAGACCAAAGTTAATTAATAGCGGCAGTAATAAGCCCGCTAAAATAAATACCGAAAACAACACCGGCAATAAGTCATTTAATACCAGCGCGCCAGTATTGGCCGAGGTAATCATCTCGCTGCCTAGGCTTAAGTACGTCATTAAACCAAACGCCATACCAAATAAGCGCACCACCAGCCATGTCCAGCTCACGTCAAATAAATGCTTTAACAAAGGTGAGTTACATATAGCGGCGGGTTTAAACACTTTAGTAATTACAGAAATAACCCCTGTAATACAAATAATGAGAGTAATAATTGCTTGAGCAGAACCAAGCATCATTGCTTGAACCGCTTTTGCCATAACGGCAATAGGAATGGTCATCCCTTGCGAGGTACTAATGGGTGTCATAAATAAAAACACACCAATTAACGAAGGAACCAAAAAAGTAAACCAAGTGCGCCACGTGTAGTGTGAACGATGAGGTAGCTGAGACATATTTATTAACCTATAAAAACCACAAAAAGAGCATAGCGCTCTTTTTGTGGTAAAACTTATTATTATTTAAATTTTAATGCCGCGCTGAATGAGTGCTGCTTCTAATGCTTGTTGTAAACCATTCATAGTACCTGGCTCAAGCGTTTCGCCTTTATCATCCATCCACGTTAAGCTAGTACCGCCTTCTTTAGTTTTACTTACTAAAATTTGGTATTGGCCTTCATCAATAGGTAGTTGAGCTACGTCATCACCCCAAATTGAATCCCAAACACTTGTTTCTGGTTTAGTGTAATCAGCAGTAATTAAGCCCGTATCTGGGTTAATTTCAACAATAGTGAACGACAAGCGCTCTAAAAATCCAGAGAAACGGTCAAACACAGCTTCGTAAGATTGCTCAGTTACAAGTGCTGCATTACCTTTGTTATCAAAGCCCATTTCAAGAGAAATAATACCTTGGCGTTTACGCATATCAACTTCAAGTTGACGGTAACGGTAATCAAACTCGCTCACTACTTGGTTAAGCGCACGCACTTCTAACTGCTGCTTTAACAAATCAGTTAGCGTATGGTCGCCTTTAAAATCAATCAGCTCTACACGTAAAGACGCAGTACGCTGATGTGACTTTTCTTCAATAGTGAATCTAAATTTTTCTAAGTCATCGTTAACTTCATCGCCCCACCACCAAAAACCTTCTTCGGTTTTAATAATTGAGTACCAATCAGTTTCAATAGTACCTAGTAGCTTGTCTTCTTTAGTGGTTGCTGCATTGTTATCAGCGAGGACTGATTGAATCGTGTCCCAAAGAAATTCATCTAAATCAGCAATGCCATCGTTTTTATCAAAATAAATACGCGCTTGTTTATCTGTCTCTTCTACCCAACTGCCTTTAGCAATTGTTAATACTTGTGCCGGTGGGCGGTAATTTGTAGCTTCAGGATTGTTGTCGTATTGACCTACATCCATTTTATAAACTGGGTCTTGAGCTGGTTGAGATAACGACGTTGGTGCTTTTACAGGCTCATGCGTACGATAGTTACGTTCGTCATGTGCCTTATTAATAAATACACTACACCCTGATAAACTTACCAATACACTTACTGCAAGTGCTTTTGGGATCCAATACTGCACAGATATTTCTCCTTAGCATACCCTTTAATTGTTTTAACAAATATATGAGTGGGTAATGCCGATTTGGTTCAGTGTAAAATCAATATTAACTTTACATTTATTATTTGGCTGCCTAAATGCAATAAAGTTCAGCACTTCAACTTAGCAATAAAACTAAGCGCAAATAAGCAAATTTTAGCTATGGTACTTTCCCGTGCCAGTAAAAACAAGAAACACCGCACTTTAAAAGCGCTTAATTAGCGTGTGCTGTAGTTTAGAGCCCTTTTTGTGTTAAACTTCGCCGCCGTGCAACTTCTCGTGTGTATTTTTGGTGTTGCCAACTCGGTTGATATAATCCAAGTAACAAGGTATTTGAACTCATGACTGCATTTTCAAATCATCAAATTGTTTTAACAGCGATTGGCGAAGACAGACCCGGTATTGTAAGTGAACTAACCCAACTGGTTAGCGATTGTCACTGCAACATTATTGACAGCCGTATTGCTATTTTAGGCTGCGAATTTACCTTCATAATGCTACTAAGCGGCGACATGTCGGCAATAAGCCGCATAGAGCACGTACTGCCAACTAAAGCCATGGAACTTGGCCTGCTAACCATGATGAAGCGCACAGCGAGTCATACTCCTAGCGAATTTTGTGCAGGTTACACCCTAGAATACACAGGCATAGACACCCCTGGCACATTGAGCAAAGTAACGCGCTTTTTTGCCGACAATAATATTAGTATTTGCTCACTTAAGTCAGACACTTATTCTCAAGAAGACAACATTAAAATGCGTTGTGAACTTGAATTCAACATACCTGTTGATGTAGATATAGATCAATTTAAAATTAGTTTTGAGAGCCTTTCTCACACACTAAACGTAGATTATATTTTTAAACGAATTCGTTAAGGATGCTAAACATGAACACAATTAGTCCATTACAAGCTGGCGATACTGCACCCGCTTTTAGCCTACAAAACCAAAACGACGAAACAGTAACATTAAGCGAGCTGTTAAAAGAGCAACAAGTGCTTGTGTACTTTTACCCTAAAGCGTCAACGCCGGGCTGTACTGTACAAGCCGAAAACCTACGCGATGAGCAAGCACAGCTTGCTAAATTTAACACCCGCGTTGTAGGTATTAGCCCAGATCCAATTAAGCGCCTTAAAAACTTTGAAACTAAAAAAGAGCTTAATTTTGACCTATTAGCCGATGAAGACCACGCTATTGCTGAAGCATTTGGTGTATGGGGCTACAAAAAATTTATGGGTAAAGAGTACGATGGTATTCATCGCCTGACATTTTTAGTAGGCCAAGACGGTAAAATTAAACACTTATTTGATAAGTTTAAAACTAAAGATCACCATCAAGTAGTGTTGGATTATTTAGCTGCAGAATAAGTTTGTGGCAGAATAAGCTAGCGGCTAAGTAAGTTAGCTACCAGCTATTAGACAAATACAGAAAAGCGTTGCTCAAGGGCAACGCTTTTTTATGTCTATACATTTGCCTATATAAAAACTTAAATAATAATTGAGTAAATAATTTGTTAAAACTGCCAAAGCACTTATTATTAGCACCTTGCCAATTGGATATTTAAACCTTGAATAAAAGCCTAAAATTTAAACTTTATTTAACTGCCTTAATCATCTGTATTATCGGTTTTAACTTTTCAGAGCCAAGTATGCAATTTTACTCAAACCCGTTTTATATCGGTAGTTTCGTTTTTGCCATTGCGCTTATAATCTCTGTAATTAATTACGCCTGCCCTGCCTGTAAGAAAAACCAAGTAATGCGCTCTATTTCTAGTTATAAGCTCCCAACTAACAACTGTTATAATTGCGGGAAAGAGATTGATGAGAAAAGTCATTAAATAGACAGGGTTATTACTGGAGAGTCTGGTATTCAAGGTTATTCATAAAGCCACTTGATATATATTAAGTTGTTGTCGTGTATTACCAATCGATACAAAGTTTGGAATAGTACCAACTAAACTTGCACCTGATTTTAAAGCAATTTTAATGCTAGCTGCATTTTGTGCTAAGCATCTAAACTCAATTACTTTAGCGCTTGTATTTTTGAGTATGATTGGCACTCTCGTAATTACTTGACTGATAATACCATTTCCTTGTGCATCACTACTTAACCAGTAACCAAGCTCCGCTACATTCAACTCAGGACAGATGGACTTAACTGCAAAAATGCCACTGAAATTATCTGGCAGATTCAAGTCTTTATAATAAATTTTAAACCACCGCGAACCATTAAGCCCGCTGTTTACTCTGTCGAGTATGTACTTTTTAGCTGATTCAATATTGTTTACCCCTTCTACCCAAGGCAAAAACTTACCTAAACCTGCCCGACTTAAATTAACAGTCTTTAAAATGTCCGCAGCATCGCTTTCCACTAAAGGAGCTAGTTTAATGTGTTCTGCAATTTGGATATGCAAGTGCTCTTCCTTGTGAGTATTTAATGTTTATAGTTGTAAGTTTAAAACTAAAGATGTAGTGGTACAGTGATTTTGGCCACCCATTAAGAAAGAAATGTTATGCTAATAAGCATACAAATTTGGGTGAAAAAATGACGAAATTAAAACGCGCAACGTATTCTGCAGCAATAAAATT